>CALWWF010000147.1 GCA_944385165.1 uncultured Oscillospiraceae bacterium | reverse complement strand
GCTCCGCCTCCAGCTTGTCCCGGTACTCCCGGGCCTTGGCGGCGGACTGCTCCATCTCCAGCTTCAGGCGCTTGGCCTCGGTGCGCTCCTTCTCCATCTCCTGGCGCTGCTGGTCCAGCTTGGTGAGTACGTCCTCAAAGCGCACGTTCTCCGCGTCCAGCCGGGCGGCGGCCTTTTCGATGATATACTCCGGCAGCCCCAGTCGGCGGGAGATGGCAAAGGCGTTGGACTTGCCAGGGATGCCCAAAATCAGCCGGTAGGTGGGGGCCAGGGTCTCCACGTTGAACTCGCAGGAGGCGTTTTCCACCCCTGGAGTGGTCATGGCGTACACCTTCAGCTCGGCGTAGTGGGTGGTGGCCGCCACCAGGGACCCAAGAGTCCGAATGCTGTCAATGATGGAGGCGGCCAGGGCCGCGCCCTCCACCGGGTCGGTGCCCGCCCCCAGCTCGTCCAGGAGGATCAGGGAGTTGTCGTCCGCCTCCCCCAGGATGCCCACGATGTTGGTCATGTGGGAGGAGAAGGTGGACAGGGACTGGGCGATGGACTGCTCGTCCCCGATGTCCGCCAGCACCCGGTCAAACACCCGCACGGTGGAGTCCGACCCGGCGGGGATGTGCAGGCCGCACTGGGCCATGAGGGTGATCAGGCCGATGGTCTTCAAGGTCACCGTCTTGCCGCCGGTGTTGGGGCCGGTGATCACCAGGGTGTCGAACTTGTCCCCCAGCTCCAGGTCGTTGGTCACCGCCGTCTTCTTGTCCAGGAGGGGGTGCCGGGCCCGCTGGAGTTTCAGGTACTTGTCCGAGATCCGGGGCTTGGAGGCCTCCATGTTCAGGGACAGTTTGCCCCGGGCGAAGATGGCGTCCAGCCAGACCAGCAGGTCGTAGTCCTCCCGGATGTCCTCCTTGTGGGCAGCGCACTGGGCGGACAGCTCCGCCAGGATGCGCTCGATCTCTTTTTTCTCCCGGGCGGCCAGTTCCCGCAGCTCGTTGTTGGCCTTCACCACCCCCATGGGCTCGATGAAGAAGGTGGATCCGGAGGAGGACACGTCGTGGACCAGACCGGGGATGGCGTTTTTAAACTCCGACTTCACCGGCACCACGTACCGGTCGGAGCGGATGGTGATGATAGACTCCTGGAGGTATTTGGACTGGTTGGAGGAGATGATCTTCTGTAAAATCTCCCGCACCTTGGCCTCGGTGGCCCGCATGTGCCGGCGGATGGAGGCCAGCTCGCTGCTGGCGGAGTCGGCCAGCTCGTCCTCCCCCACGATGGAGTTGGTGATGGAGTCCTCCAGGAAGCGGTTGGGAGTGAGGGCGTTGAACAGGTGGGAGATGGGGGTCTTCTCCTCGCTGGAGCCGTACTCCTGGGCGGTGCGGGCGCAGCGGAGCACCGCGGCGATCTCCAGCAGCTCCCGGGTGTTCAGGCTCCCCCCCATGTCCGCCCGGTGGAGGCTGGCCGCCACCGGCTTGATGCCGGAGAAGCCGGGGCTCCCCCGCTGGATGAGCATATCCACCGCGGCGGAGGTCTCGTCCAGGGCCCGCTGCACGTCGTCCGGGTCGGTCATGGGCCGCAGGGCCAGGGAGCGCTCCTTCCCCTCCTGGGTGGCGGCGCATGCCGCCAGCTGCTCCAAAACCTTGGGCAGTTCCAAGGTCACAATGGATTTTTCAAACAGGTCCGTCATCATCTGCGTATCTCCTGTCTCGTCATGATTTCGTACCGGTTATTTTCTCACATTTTCCCCCCTTTGACAAGTGCCCCGACTTTCTTTGGAAAAGAAAGTCGGCAAAGAAACTTTCTGCGAAGCTGCGCTTCGCCTCTTTCCAGAAAGAAAAACCGCTTCCAGGTCACGCCGTCCCTCTGAGCCGCAATTGAGCCCCACCCACACAAAGGCGCTTTCCAACCAGGAGGAGCACCGCCAAAGGTTCCCGAAAACCCAGCGGCAGCGGTATTAGACCGGAAACCAATCCTTTGTCCACCCGCGCCTTTGCGGTGACTGCCAAGTTTTCCGCATTGGCGGCCCCCGTAAACGGGGGTCTGGCGGTAAGCCGACATGGCGAACGCAGTTCGCCCCTGCGGCGTCCCCCAGCGATCCTTTGGTTTCTTTCCCATCGCTGGGAAAGAAACTCGCCGCCGCAGCGGCGAAACCCTGTTTCACCTCCAGGCGATGAAATTTTCCAAAAGCCAATTGACGCCAAAGGTTTATTGTGATAAACTCATACCAAGAAGAAGGTTTATCTCTGTAAACCCAAAAAGAAGGGAGGAATTTTCATGGAAAAACTCTCTGACGGCGAGTGGAAGCTGATGGAACTTCTGTGGGCCCACGCCCCCATCAACTCCACCCACCTGGTATCTCTGTGCAAGGAGAAACTCCACTGGAGCAAAAGCACCACCTACACCGTCCTGCGCCGCCTGTGCCGCAAGGGGGCGGCGGCCAACGAAAACGCCACCGTCACCCCCCTGGTGGCCCGGGAGGCGGTCCTGAAGGCCCAGGGGGAGGAGCTCTCCCGCCAGGCTGGGGGCCTCTCCCCCTTCCTCACCGCCTTTTTCAGCGGGCGGAAGCTCACCCAGAAGGAGGCGGAGGAGTTAAAGCGGCTCATCGACCAACACACCTGGGAGGGATGAGGAATGGAGCTCTGGATTTCCCTATTGTTTGCCCATGCTAATGCCTGTCTGAGCATAGGGACCGTTTTTGGTGTGTTCCTTCTGCTGCGTCCCATCCTGGTGTGCCTGGTGACCCCCCAGCAGCGGGTGTGTATGTGGTACATCTTCTGGTACAGCTCACTATTTTTTAATATCTGGGGGGCCATCAGCTACTTTCGGGTGTTTCCCATCTCTCTGTGGGATCTGCTGGACGTGCCCGGCGCACTTGTCGGCGGGCTGCTGTTTCTGCCTGGCCGCTACCACGGGCCGGGTATCTACACATTCACCTTGCCCGGCGGGGTACAGGTCCCGGTGGAGCTCACCGACGGACTGTGCCTGGCTGCGGCGGCGGTCTATCTGGCCGGTGTGGCGTGCCTGGCGGTGGGGATGGTTCGCCGGGCACTGGCCCTGCGGCGGCTGGGGCAGCAGGGGACCCGGACTGAAATCGGCCTGTGGTCGAACTTCGGCAAACCCAAAGAGGAGCCGGACGACCCGAACACTTGTCCCATCTGGCTCGCTCCCAATCTGCCCACCAGCTTCGCTCTGTGGAACGCCATCTACATCCAGGAGGAGCTGCCCCCGGAGTGCCGGCGGCTGGTGCTTCTCCATGAGCTGGACCATCTGTGCCTGCGGCACGGCATGATCAAGGGCTATATGTCCTTCGCCCTGGCAGTGGGCTGGTGGAACCCCCTGATCTGGCTGGGCTACCGGTACACCTGCCTGGACATGGAGCTCTCCTGCGACGCCAGGACCATGGAGCGCCTCTCCCCCCAGGAGCGGAAGGAGTACGCCAGGACCCTGGTGGAGCTGGGCTCCGGCCAGCGGCTGTGGGACGTGCCCCTGGCCTTTGGGGAGAGCGACGGGGAGCGGCGGGTGAAGGCCCTCTTGGCCTGGAAACCCCTGACCCTCCCAAAGAAACTACTGAGCCTTTGTGCTGCGGTTCTGGTCATGTGCCTCTTTCTGGGCACGCCGTAGGACTCCCCGCCGCAGCCGCGATCTTCCCCGGAACGGAGGTATCCCTATGGAGATGCTGCAAAACCTGCTGTCATACTTTCTGGACCTATATCTGAACTTAGGGCTGGCCACCGGACTGCTGCTTGGGGCCCTGCTACTTCTGCGCCCTGTGCTGAAGCGAGTTCTGACGCCCCGGCAGCGGCTTCTGCTCTGGCTTGCCGCCTGGATGGGGGCATACTCCCCCGTCTGGTATTCGGCGCTCTCCTGGTTCCACGTGCTTCCGGTGACCTTCCGGGACCTGATTACCCCCCGGACCCTGGACAGCCGCACTGTGTCCCTCCCCGCCTACCTCCCCTCCCTCCGCAGCCAGGGGAGTCAGCACCTGGCTCTTCCCGGCGGCCTCTCCATCCCCGTCGCCGTGGAGCCCTGGATGGCGGTGCTGGCCGGCGCGGTCTTCCTGAGCGGCATCATCTTTCTGACCTGGCGCTTTGACCGGAGCACCAAGGCGCTGAAGGCCAAGGCCCTCCAGGGGCGGCTGCTGGACTGGGACGGGCCGGAGTTAAAGAAGTTCTACGGGCTCAAGCCTGCGGAGGACACAGTCCGGGTCCGCCTGTGCTCCGGCCTGCCCACCAGCTTTGTGTACGCAGGCGGGGAAAAGATAGGCGGCCATCCCTGCGATGTGATCTATCTCCAGGAGGAGCTGTCCCCCCAGCGCCGGGCCCTGGTCCTTCGCCACGAACTCAACCACCTGAAAAGCCGCCACACCTGGATGAAGGGGATCTTCACCGTCGCCCTGCTCCTTCACTGGTGGAATCCTCTGGTGTGGTTGGGGTACAAATATACCTGCCTGGATCTGGAGCTGGACTGTGACCGGGCCACCCTGGACCAGCTCTCTCCCGAAAACCGCCGGGAGTACGCCAGGACCTTGGTGGAGCTGGGAGCGGGGAAACAGATCTGGGACGCCCCTCTGGCCTTCGGCGAGAGCGACGGGGCGGTGCGGGTCAAAGCCGCAGTGGCCTGGAAGCGGCCCAACTTCTGGCTTGGCGGCGTGAAGTGGGCTCTGTTTGCCGTCATCCTGCTGTTTTTTGTGGGGGGACCCATCCAGGATGTGGTCCTCCCGGCGGACCTGGACCGGTCCATCTCGGAGCAGTTCGGCTCTGCCGCCGCCTTTGTCCAGCAGGACTTAGCGCTGCAATACCAGGAGCATAACATTCCTCAATCTCTTTCCGTACAATCGGTGCGGCGGCAGATCGACAGCGGATCTTTCTTCCGCATGGCCTATGAGCTCTCCGACGGCCGGTGGGGGGAGTCCAACTGGTTCTGCTACCAGGACGGCCCCTGGGAGTGTGTGGGCTGGGACTGGCTCTCCGAACCACCGGACCCGTCCCAATACCGTCCATACCCTCCGGCGCAGTAGGCCCAGGCCGCCGCAGGAGGGCGGGAGATGCCCCCGCTCCCCCTTCCGTTTCCGGCCAAAACCTGTTATACTGGTTCGGAACGCAGAAACAGGGGGAATTTGTATGATGATCGGCACCGGAACCATCGCCAACGTCCTGGCTATTATTGTGGGCGGCCTCATCGGCCTGCTGGCCAGGGGCGGGCTGAAGGCGCACTACCAGGACGGCATTTTGAAGGCGGTGGGCCTGGCTGTCTTGTTCATCGGCGCCTCCGGCGCTCTGGCGGAGATGCTCACCGTGGAGGACGGGGGCCTGGCGTCCGCGGGGATCGGGGACACCCTGGCCATGGTGCTCGCTCTGGCTCTGGGGGCTCTGGCGGGGGAGTTCATTGACCTGGACCGCCGCATCGAACAGCTGGGGGCCTGGCTCAAGTCCAAAGCCGACCGGGGCGGGGACAACCAGTTTATCCAGGGCTTCGTCACCGCCTCCCTCACCGTTTGCATTGGGGCCATGGCCATCGTGGGCGCTATCCAGGACGGCCTCACCGGCAACGCCGCCACCCTGTACACCAAGGCCATTCTGGACTTCATGCTGGTGATGATCTTCGCCTCCATCTACGGCAAGGGGGCCATTTTCTCCGCCCTGCCGGTGGGGGTGCTTCAGGGGGCGGTCACCCTCTTTGCCGGGCTGCTCTCCCCGGTGTTCAGCCAGGCGGTCATCGCCAATCTGTCCTTTTTGGGGAATATGCTCATCTTCTGCGTGGGGGTCAACCTGTGCTTCGGAAACAAGTTCAAGGTGGCAAACCTTCTCCCCGCCCTGGTGCTGGGGCCGGTGTTCCAGTGGGCGGTGGGGTTCCTGCCCCTGTAGAAGTCCATCCATCCCAACAGCCGGAGCGGCAAGTCCGTTCCGGCTGTTTGACATTCCCCCAAATTTTTCGTGGGTTTTCCCCTGCCCCCGCGTATATACCAGCAGACGAGAGACAAGGAGGTGACCGGCGTGGACCCAGCCCAATGGATGGCCCAGCTTCAGCAGGGGGACCCGGACGCGGCGGAGCGTCTGCTGGCCTACTACGACGGGATGCTCCGGTACATTGTGGGCGGTATCCTGGACGACCCCCACCAGCGGGAGGACTGTCTGGCCGAGGTGGGCCTGAAGCTCTGGGAGAACCGGGCCCGGTACGACCCGGAGCGCTCCAGCCCTGCCACCTGGCTCACCGCCCTGTGCCGCAACGCCGCCTTCGACCGGCTGCGGAAGCTCCAGTGGCACAGCGCCGAAGAATTGCCGGAGTCCCACCCGGACCCCTCCCCCGGCCCGGAGGAACTGCTGCTGCAAAAGGAGCGGGTCCAGGCCCTGGGGCGGGCTCTGAATGCCCTGAGCCCCCGAGACCGGAACCTGATCTATCGAAAATATTTCTACCTCCAGTCCACCGCCCGGATGGCGGCGGAGCTGGGCCTGACGGAGCGGGCGGTGGAGGGCCGGCTGCACCGCATCCGGAAGAAACTCCAAAAGCAGTTGGGAGGTGAGCCGCTGTGAACCCCAACGAATTTGACCGCTCTCTGATGGAGGGCTTGTCCCAGCTCCCCCCCTCCCCTGGCGAGGTGCAAAACTACAACCCCTGGCGCTCCGCCATGACCAAGATTCTATGGGGCATGGGGCTGATCTTCTTCCAGTTTGAGTTTTTCTATCTGCAATACCTCCTGCCCATGCTGGGGGCCGTCCTGCTGTATCTGGGCTACCGCACCCTCCGGCGGGAGAACCGGTGGTTTACGCTGTGCTGGGGGCTGTCCGGCCTCTACCTTCTCTTCTGCGGGGTGACATACACCCTGAACGCCACCCCCCTCATGGCCCAGATCGCCGCCGTCCCAGCCCTGAATATCGGGCTTGGCGCGCTGTCCAGCCTGCTCCATCTGGCCCTGCTGGCCGCCCTGCGCCAGGGCATCCGCACCTCCTTCACTGCGGCGGAGCGCCGGCCCAAGGACTGGATCGGCCGGGCGGCGCTGGCCTATCTGGCCGCCCTGTGTGTGGCGGTGTGGACCACTCTGGTCCCCCTCACCGCCCAGCCGGAGGGCCCCATCTCCTTCGGCCCGGAGATCACCAACGAAGAGCTGTACTACGCCCGGACCATCGCCATGGCGGTGCTGTTTATCCTGGTCCTGGTGTGCATCGGGAAGCAGCGCTCCGCCCTTACCGGCCTGGGCTATGCCGTCCGCACCGCCCCCGCCCGGCTGCCCGGCCCCGTCTTTCTGGGGCTGGTGGTCCTGGTCCTGGCCGGGTCGGTCACCACCGCTCTGTGGCTGTCCAGCCGCGCCCCGGTTCTGGAGGGGCAGCCTCTGTCCAGCCTGCAAAGCGCACCGTACGTCCCGGTGCGGGAGCGCCTGGTGGAGCTGGGCATGGACCCGGAGCTGGCAGACGCGCTGGACGAAGAGGAGCTGGAGCGGTGCCGGGAGGCCCAGGCGGTCTACCGCCTCTCCCTCTGGCACTCCTACGGTCAGCACACCTATTCCCAAGAGGAGGAAGCCTCCACTCGTGCCGACGTGGAACACATCGCCCTCCAGGCCTGGGCGGTGGAGCTGCCCGGCGACCAGGCCCGCTATTACCTCACCTTCCGGTGGCTGCAAAATCCGGAGCGCAACATCCAGGACGGCCTCACCGGCGACCCATCCTCCTACAATCCCAGCTACGACTTCTCCGCCCGCATCCTCTGGACCCAGGGCGGACAGACCTGGACCGCCGCCCCAGACGTGCATCTTGCCGGGGGCGAGACGCCGGAGGAACTGCCCGACTGGGCTTTGGACTGGTACGACTACGCCCTGGAGCCCCTGGGGCATCTGCCCTATATCCCCTGGTGCTCGTTCACGTTCCCGGCAGACAGCGGGGACCGCTGGGGCTGGATTGCCTGGAGCGAGGACCACACCGGATGGGAGGAGCACTTCCCCAACGGCGTTCTCAACTACCAGGCCTCGTTCCTCTACCGCCACCAGATCTCCTGGCTGCGCTACCCCTACTACTCCTTCCCACAGCTGCTCGCCTCCGGCTCCATTCCCCGCGACGGCGCGGCCCAGACCATTGGCGGCATCTACGTCCTGAACCCCTGAAGCCGCCCCGCTCCCCGCCCTCCGGCGGGGAGTTTTTTTGCGCTTTCTCTTTCCCTTCTCCGGGAAATTTGCTACAATGGAAAAAACCAAAGAGAAAGAGGGAGTGTCAATGCGTACCATCCAAGCCGCCGCCCTCACCGACGCGGTGGCCAAGCTGTGCATCCAGGCCAACACCCGCCTGCCGGAGGACATCGTGGCGGCCCTGGACGCCGCCCGGCACGGCGAGCCCTGGCCCCTGGCCCAAGAAACCCTGGGCCTGCTGTGGGAAAACATGGAGCTGGCGGAGGAAAAAAACCTGCCCGTCTGCCAGGACACGGGCATGGCCTGCGTGTTCGTGGAGCTGGGCCAGGACGTGCATATCGAGGGCAATTTTGAGGACGCCATCCACCAGGGGGTCCGTCAGGGCTACGGGGAGGGCTTTTTGCGCAAGTCCATCGTGGGCGATCCCCTGCGGAGGGTGAACACCGAGGACAACACCCCCGCCGCCATCACCCTCCGCCTGATGCCCGGGGATGGGTGCCGGATCACTGTGGCCCCCAAGGGCTTCGGCTCAGAGAACATGAGCCGCCTGGGGATGCTCAAACCCGCCGACGGGGTGGAGGGCGTGAAGCAGTTCGTGGTGGAGACGGTGAAACTGGCCGGCTCCAACCCCTGTCCCCCCATTGTGCTGGGCATCGGCATCGGCGGCTCCTTTGACAAGGTGGCCTATCTGGCCAAGCACGCCCTCCTCCGGCCCATCGACCAGCCCAACGCCGACCCCTTCTACGCCGCTTTGGAGCGGGAGCTTTTGGAGGAGATCAACGCCCTGGGCATCGGCCCCCAGGGGTTCGGCGGAAAAACCACCTGTCTGGGACTGTCCATCGAGACTGCCCCCACCCATGTGGCGGGCCTGCCGGTGGCGGTGAACGTGAGCTGCCACGTGACCCGGCGGGCCACGGCGGAGCTGTAAGCCGCCCAGGCCCATTTACAGGAGAAATCTATGCAAGACGAGTATGTAACGATCCGCGGCGGGACCGTCCAAGTGTCCCGGATGGGGGACGGCCCGGTCCCGCTGCTTTTGCTGTCCGGCTTCAGCACCTTTTTCCCCGCCCTGGAGTACGGCGGCCTGGGGAACGAGCTGGCCCGAGCATTTTCGGTGCTGATCCCCTCCAAGTTTGGCTATGGGAACAGCGACGTGGCGGGCCTGCCCCGGGACGTGGACCGCATCGTGGAGGAGTACCGGGAAGTGCTCTCCGCCCTAAGCCTCCCCACCCCCGTGGTCCTGGTGGGCCACAGCATGGGCTTTCTGGAGGCCCTGCGCTGGGCCCAGAAGTACCCCGGCGAGGTGTCCGCCCTGGTGGGCGTCGACCCGGCCACCCCGGAGCTCTACCAGACCTTTGACCTGGAACGCTCCATCCGTCAGATGGAGAAGCTCAACCACCCGGAGTGGAAGCGCCGCCTGAACTTCCGGCTGATGGCCTCCTCCCTGCTCAGCCGCTACCCCGCCAATCTTCGGCGGAAGCTGGCCCCCGCCGCCCGGCGGAACTTCGCCTGCATCGACTGGCTCAACGAGAGCCGGGCCCTGCCGGACAACGTGCGCACCATCTCCAAGGCTGGAGTCCCGGCCTCCATCCCCACTCTGTTTCTTATCTCCAACGGCAGCGGGACCCCCCTCTCCGGAGAGGAGTGGCGCAGGCACGCCCTGGAGTATCTCAACCAGTTCACCTACAACCGCGCCCAGCTCTACGACCTGCCCTACGACCTGTACCGCTATCAGACCAAGGAGGTGGCACAAACCATCCTGGACTTTCTCCGCCAGGCCCAGAGCGGCGCGCTGAAGGAGGGCACGGAGGACGAGACGGAGGGGGAACATCCGTAAAGCATTTTCCCTTGTCTATATAATTTACCTCTCAGAGTTAGGAGGAATATATCATGCAATATCGACTGACCACTCCCGTGACCCGGGAGGACCTCGCCCCGTTGAAGGCGGGGGATACGGTGCTGCTCTCGGGCACAGTGTACACCGCCCGGGACGCGGCCCATAAGCGGATGATGGAGCTGCTGGACGCGGGGAAACCCCTCCCCTTCCCGGTGGAGGGCTCCGCCGTGTACTATGTGGGTCCCACCCCGGAGCGGCCGGGGCAGGTCATCGGCTCCGCCGGCCCCACCACCAGCGGCCGCATGGACCCCTACTCCCCCCGCCTGCTGGACCTGGGCCAGCGGATCATGATCGGCAAAGGCAAGCGGAACCAGGCGGTGAAGGACGCGGTGGTGCGCAGCGGCGCGGTCTACCTGGCCGCCCTGGGGGGCGCCGGGGCCCTGATGGCCGCCAGCGTGAAGAAGCTGGAGGTCATCTGCTGGGAGGACCTGGGCTGTGAGGCGGTGCGGAAGCTGGAGGTGGAGGACTTCCCCCTCACCGTCATTCTGGACGTCCACGGAGGCGACCTGTACGAGAGCGGCCCCGCCGCCTATCTGGCCAGCCTGCACGCAGGCTGACCTGCCGGGAAGGAGGAAGCGGCGATGTTCACCTGCGCTCAGTGCGCTGTGGAGGCCTGCCGGTCGGGACAGCTGGACAAGATGCCCAAGAACTGCCCCCTGCAGGACCCGGCGTTCTTTGAGGAAGTTTTAAAGGAATATTTTCAGCCGGAGAACCACGACTTTTTCGTCTCCAGCGCCGCCGTGGAGGCCCTTGGGTATGGCCACTGGCCCCGCCTGCGGGAAGTGATGGAGTTTGCCCGGCGGATGGGGTACACCAAGCTGGGCCTGGCCTTCTGCGCCGGGCTCCACCAGGAGGCCGCCGTGGTGGACCGCATTTTTCGGAAAAACGGCTTTCAGGTGGTCTCCGTCATCTGCAAGACCGGCTCCATCCCCAAGGACCGGGCGGGAATCCCCCCGGAGTTCCGGGTCCGCCCCGGGACCTACGAGGTCATGTGCAACCCCATCGCCCAGGCGGAGCTGCTCAACCGGGAGGGGACGCAGTTCAACGTCTGCCTGGGGCTGTGCGTGGGCCACGACTCCCTGTTTTACAAATACTCCAAGGCCCTGGTCACCACCCTGGTGGCCAAGGACCGGGTCACCGGCAACAACCCGGCGGCCGCCATCTACTGCGCCGGCGGGTATCTGAAAAACCGGCTGGAGCTGGAGTAAGCCCAAGGTTGAATTCTTTTTCTCCTATATTCACGCAAAAAGATGGTAGGCACCTTTGTGTCTACCATCTTTTTGCCCCTTCATCGTCCGTACAGCGGTCCTTTTTCAGTGCTCTGCCCGTCCCTCCACCGCCCCGGCCAGCCGGTCCAGGGCGGCCAGGATCTCCACCAAGATCTTGTTCTGGTAGTCCATCACCCGGTTGAGCTCCTCCAGCTGGCACCAGAGCTCCTCCCCCTCCTGGTCCTGGTCCGCCGCCAGCGGGATGGTATGTACATAGCGATTCATGGTCATCTCCTCCGCCGCGGCCTGGACCTTGGCGATGGCCTCCTCCGGGTCGCTCCGGCGGGGCCGCGGGCCCCCACAGGCATTCCTCATACAGCGTCCCTCCTCGATTGGATGTTCCTTCCCCCTATCCTATGCCCGGGGGTTGACCTTTGCTTCCCGGTATGCTATATTCTTTTTGTCTCAAATAAGACATTTTTAAACCGAGAGGAGGACGCGGCATGGCGGCAGAGTTGTCTCAAGACGAGCTTCTGCTTCTGGGCCGCTGTCCCTTTTTCCGGGGCGCGGAAGAGGGCCTGCTCCAGCGGGTGCTCGCCCTGCCGGGGGTGTTTGCCCAGGACTTTGCCGCCGGCCAGACGGTCTACCAGCCACACCGGTTCCGCCGCTGTCTGGGCTTTCTCCTCTCCGGACAGCTTCAGGTGACCAACGGCTCTCTGTCCGTGAGCGTGCTGGAGGCGGGGGAGCTCTTCGGCGCCGCCGCTTTGTATAACGACCTGCCGGACTACGCCACCACCCTCACCCCCCGCTTCCCCTGCCGCATCCTCTTTCTGCCCCAGGCGGACGTGGACCGCCTGCTGGGGGAGGAGGCCCTGCTCCGGCACAACTACCTGCGCTATCTGTCCGGCCGCATCCGGTTCCTCTCCGGACGGCTCCAGGCGGTGGCCCAGACCGGGGCCGAGGGCAAGCTGGCCCGGTATCTGCTCTCCAGCGGGGACCCGGACGGGAAGGCGGTCCACACCTCCGCCACCGACCTGGCCCGCAGGCTGGGGCTCAGCCGCGCCTCCCTGTACCGGGCTTTTGAGGCCCTGGAGGGCGCGGGATTGATCCGCCGGGAGGGCAAGACGGTCTTCGTCCTGGACCGCAGCGGCCTGGAGGGGGTCCTATAAGGGACCGCCCTTCTCATCCATTCATCAATCACTTTGGAAAGGAAGATTCAAATGAACTTGAAAAAGCAACTGTCTCTGCTCCTGTGCGGGGCCCTGATGGTCTCCGCCCTGGCCGGATGCGGCAACGGCGGCTCCAGCTCCAGCGCTTCCAGCTCCTCCTCCGCTTCCTCTGGGGACACCTCTCACAGCGCGCCCGCTGAGACCATCGACTTCATGGTCCTCTCTGGCCCCACGGGGGTAGGCGCGGCCTATCTGATGGACAACTACAGCGTGGAAAACCCGCCGGAGGACGCCCACTTCCTGCTGAGCGCCACGGTGGAGGCGGACAATCAGGTGGTGTCCTCCTCCCTCATCAACGGGGATGTGGACGTGGCCGCCCTGGCCACCAACGTGGCCGCCACCCTGGCCAACCAGAGCGACGGGGCCATCCAGGTGCTGGCGGTGAACACCCTGGGGGTGCTGTACATTCTGGAGAAGGGGGATACCGTCCAGTCTATGGCCGACCTGGCGGGCAAGACCGTGTACGCCACCGGCGAGGGGGCCAACCCAGAGTATGTGCTCAACTACCTGCTCACGGAAAACGGCGTGGACCCCGCCAGTGTGGACATCCAATGGATGACTGCCCAGGAGGTTACCGCCCAGATGGTCTCCTCCGAGGACGGCATCTGCATGCTCCCCGTCCCCGCCGCCACCGCCCTGATGATCCAGGACGCCAACGTGCGGCAGGCCCTGTCCCTGTCTGACGAGTGGTCCCAGGTAAGCGACGGGGAGCTGGCCATGGGCAGCATCGTGGCCCGCACCGACTATGTGGAGGAGCACCCCGAGACCATCGACGCATTCCTGTCCGCCTACGAGGACTCCATCGAGTATATGTCTAACCCGGACAACCTGGAGGACGCGGCGGCGCTGGTGGCCCAGTACGGCATCACCGCCAACGCCGCCATCGCCCAGGCGGCCATCCCCCAGTGCAACCTGGTGTGCCTCACCGGGGAGGAGATGAAGAGCGTGCTGGAGAGCTATTACCAGGTGCTCTTTGACGCGGACCCCTCCTCCATCGGCGGGTCCCTCCCCTATAACTCCTTCTACTATGGGGCGGAGTAATGTCCTGAAAAAGTGCATCCACCTTCTGCTGCCCCCAGCCTTTTGGCTGGGGGCTTGGCAGCTTGGGGCGTTTCTGGTGGAACTCCATGTGGAGGGGCGGGGCAACGAGCTCCTTCTCCCCTACCCGCTCACGGTGCTCTTGGCCCTGATCCGACTGATCCAGGAGCCGGCGTTCTGGGGGACCGCCTTTACCTCCCTGCTGCGCATTGGGGCTGGCATGGCGGCAGGGGTGGTTCTGGGCGGCGCCCTGGCGGGCCTCACCTGCGCCAGTTTCTGGTGCCGGCGGCTGCTGGCCCCGGTCATCCGCATCATCCGGGCCACCCCTGTGGCCTCCTTCATTCTGCTGGTGCTGCTGTGGACGGGGCGCAACCAGGTGCCGGCGGTGATCTCCGGGCTGATGGTATTGCCGGTGGTATGGGAAAATGTGACCCAGGGCATCCGCTCCACCGACCCTCAGCTGCTGGAGCTGGCAAGGGCCTACCGGTTTTCCCGCCGGAAGACGGTGCGCCTGGTGTACCTGCCCAGCTTGACCCCCTATCTTCTCTCCGCCGTCACCACGGCCATGGGGCTGGCTTGGAAATCCGGGGTGGCCGCCGAGGTGCTCTGCCTCCCCCGGCCCGGCATCGGTACGGAAATCAACCAGGCCAAGCAGGCCTTTGAGACGGCGGACCTGTTCGCCTGGACGGCGGTGGTCATTCTGTTGAGCCTGCTGATGGAGCGGGGGCTGTCCCGGCTCATTCAGCGTAAGGGAGGCGTCTATCCCCCATGATTCAAATTTCTGACCTGACCCTCTCCTACGGGGAGAAGCGGGTACTGGACCATTTCTCCCTCACGGTGCCGGAGGAGGGGATCACCGTCCTCTCCGGCCCCTCCGGCTGCGGGAAGACCACCTTGATGCGGTGTATCGCCGGGCTGGAGAAGCCGCAAAGCGGCTCCATCAACGGCGTCTCCCCCCGGGAGACCGCCGTTCTCTTCCAGGAGAACCGGCTGTTCCCCTGGCGCACGGCGGAACAGCACCTGCTGGACGTACTCCCCAAGGCCCGCCGGGGGGAGGCCGGCCTCTGGCTGGCCCTGGTGGGGCTGGAGGGGGAAAAAAGCGCGTACCCCTCCGCCCTGTCCGGGGGAATGAAGCGGCGGCTGGCCCTGGCCCGGGCCCTGGCCCTGGGCGGGAAGCTCTATCTGCTGGACGAGCCCTTCACCGGGGTGGACGGGGAGCGGATCAAGGCGCTGATGGCCGCGCTGAAGGGACTGGGGACTCCCGTGCTCCTGTCCAGCCACGAGGAACTGGTGCGCTCCCTGGCCGACCGGGTCATCCCGCTGGACGGACCGCCCCTGAGGGCACGGTGAGAGTAAAGCGTGAAGAATAGAGAGTGGAGATATGGTTCCGGCCCCGCCGAACCGTTTTTAAATTGACGAAACCGCCTCCTTATGGTACCCTGTCCCAATAAGGAGGCGGTTTTTGTGTTTCATCCCATCGACCTGAATACCTGGCCCCGCCGGGCGGTCTTTGAGCACTTCATGGACTTGGATTGCAGCTACAGCCTCACGGTTCCCCTGTCCATCGGCCCCCTGCTCCGCTTTTTGCGGGAGCGGGAGCTGCGCCTCTATCCTGCCCTGGTTTGGGCGGTGACGGCCGCCGTCAACCGGCACAAGGAATTCCGGATGGCTTACGGCCCGGAAGGGCAGGTGGGCTATTACGGCCTGGTCCACCCGGAGTACACGGTCCTGGACCCGGTAAATCACTGTATGGACAGTCTGAACACGGCGTACGACCCATGTTTTCCGGCCTTCTACCGGGCTATGACGGCGGATCTGGACCGCTTCCAGCGGGAGGGGACCCGCACCGTCAGCCGGGAGAACTCCATCCTTCTCTCCTGCGTGCCCTGGTTCTCCTATACCGACGTGTCCTTCCATCCCAAGTCCAGCCTGATGTTTCTAAGGCCGATGTTCGTGTGGGGAAAATATCAGCCCCAGGGGAACGGCGTCACCCTACCCTTCACCCTCCAGGTGCACCACGCGGCGGCGGACGGGTATCACTGCCACCTGCTGCTGGAGGAGCTGGAGGAGCTTCTTCAAACCCCAGAGGCGTCCTTTGCTCCCTCATGACGGCTGTATTTTTCCATTTTTCTTGCCTTTTTCTCCTCCAGCCCCTATAATAGGCATATTCCTCCGCGGCAGAGAATGAGGGATGCTTCGGACGGGCCGGACCGCCCGGCATGTCCTTTTGCAGCGGGAAAGTGGAAAAGGAGAGAGGAGAAGGTACTATGGAGCAACTCTTAGCGGTCAACGACTTTATCAACGGCATCGTATGGGGCCCGGTGATGCTGCTTCTGCTGGTGGGGACGGGGATCTATCTCACCGTCCGCTGCGGCTGCATCCAGGCCAGGAAGTTCGGGTTCATCCTGCGCAGCACCCTGGGCAGCCTGTTTCGGAAGTCCGACGCCAAAAACGGCGATGAGCAGAACCTCACCCCCTTCCAGGCGGTGTCCACCGCCCTGGCTGGCACGGTAGGCACGGGCAACATCGCCGGCGTCACCGGGGCCATCTTCGTGGGCGGCCCGGGGGCCGTGTTCTGGATGTGGGTGTCGGCCTTCTTCGGGATGATAACCAAGTACGCCGAGATCGTCTTAGCCGTGAAGTTCCGGCAGGTGGACGAGACCGGCGCACACTACGGCGGCCCCATGTATTACATCGAAAAGGGAACGGGCCAGAAGTGGCTGGCGGTGCTGTTCGCCCTGCTGGGCGGGTTTGCCTGCTTCGGCATCGGCAACATCGCCCAGTCCACGGAGATCGCCGGGGCCATGGAGTCCCTGGTGGGCCTGCCCCCTCTGTACACGGGCATCATCCTGGCCATTCTCACCGCCGTCGTGGTCATCGGCGGGGTGAAGCGCATCGGCCAGGTGGCCTCCTACCTGGTCCCCTTCATGGCCATCTTCTACATCGTGGCGGGCGTGGCCGTCATTCTTCTGCGCATCGACCATGTGCCTGCCGCTCTGGCCTCCATTTTCGCTGGGGCCTTCAATATGGAGGCCGTGGGAGGCGGGGTATTCGGCTATGCCTTTATGGTGGCCATGCGCCAAGGCATTGCCCGGGGCGTGTTCTCCAACGAGGCGGGCCTGGGCTCCGCCCCCATGGCTCACGCGGCCTCCAACACCAAGGAACCGGTGGAGCAGGGCATGTGGGGGATCTTTGAGGTGTTTGTGGACACCATCATCATCTGCACCCTCACCTCCATGGCGGTGCTGCTCTCCGGCGTGCTGGAGTACGACCTGTCCTCCTTCGCCTCCAACGGGGCTGCGGCGGCCGCGGCGTTCAACGCCATCCTTCCCGGTACCATCGGCGGCACGGTGCTGCAAATCAGCCTTCTGTTCTTCGCCCTGTCCACCATCCTGGGCTGGAGCTATTACGGCGAGCGGTGCTGGGGGTATCTCACCCACAACAGCAAAATCGCCAACGCCATCTTCAAGATCGCCTTCGTTCTGGTGTGCATCGTGGGCGCGGTAGGTTCCGGCACCCTGATGTGGGACATCTCCGACACGCTGAACGGCATGATGGCGATCCCCAACCTGATCGGCCTGCTGCTGTTATCCGGCACCGTCATTCAAGCCACCCGCACCTATTTTCAGAACCACTGATCCGGCTGTCTGACAACAAAAAGGGGACCTTTCTCCGTAGATACGGAAGAAGGTCCCCCTTTTATGGAAGAATCTTACCGGGAAAAAACCTGCCGCAGCACGCGCAGATTTTCCTCCGCCTCCCGCCGCCAGAGGGCCGGGCGCTCCACCTGGGCCTCGATGCTGACCCCGCCGGAATAGCCCAGCCTTTTCAGCACCTGGGCATAGTCCCACACCATGGGCTCCTCCCCCTCCAGGCTGGTGAAGTAGCCCCGCCCCTTCAGGGTGGCGATGTGGGTGTGGACCAGCCACTCCGGCCCGCCCTCCAGCAGCACCTGGGGGCTCTCCCCCTCATAGCGCAGGTGGTAGTAGTCGCACAGCATCTTCACGTTGGGCAGGTCCACCGCCCGGGCCGCAGAGAGCCCCTGGGCGTAGCGGTTGAGCAGATTGGTCTCTGCGCGGTTGTTGTGCTCGATGGCCACCGTCACCCCGTAGTCCTGGGCGATCCGGCCCGCCCGGCGCAGGAAGTCTATGACCTGTTCCAGCGCCCGCTCCATGGGGAAGCCCTCCGGACAGGTACGGGACTGGGGGCTGCCAAACCCGGCGCAGGAGGCCCCCATGGCCTCCATCCGCCGGAAGGCCTGGACCAAGTACCGCTCCTGCTCCCCCTCTGAGGTGTGGTCCTCCCCGGTGACGCGGATGGACGGGGGCAGGAAGGCGTTGCAGCAGGGGCAGGGCAGGTCCAGCTCCTCCAGCAGCTCCCGCACCCGCTGAAACTCCTCCTCTTCGAGCTGGGCGATCTGGCTTAAGGGGAGCTCGATGTAGTCATAACCCGCCTCTTTGATCTCCCGGGCGTAGCCGGACCCCGCCGGCCCCTCCCGGGGCGGCAGCAAATTGACGCAGCAGCCGAATCTCATATCCGCTCTTCTCCTCTCCGGCGGTAAAGCCGTCTACTTTGTCTCATTATTATAAAACAAATTATTTTCTTGTAAATAAGATTTTGATTGACAATGATCTATTTCGTGGTACAAATGTATAAAGTGGAACGATGAGGTAGACAATGATGGATAGAATCAAGTTTTCCGCCCATAAGCATTTGACGGTTCTCCTGGTCGGGGCCCTGCTGGTCCTCCTGGGCCTTTTGGGGGCCTGGTATGCCCTCTCCCGTCAGACCCAGTGGACGGTCCTGGACCACGCCGCGCTGCATCACGCCGGGGACCCACACCTGCGCTCCCTCTCCCAGCAGGTAGAGCAGCAGGCCAGTTCCCACGACTTTCTCTGGACTGGGGAACCTGTGGAAATCACGAACCGCCTCTCCTCTGAGGCCCAGGCATTCCTGCCGGTGTGTACGATTTCCCCCACGGACGTCCCAAAGTACGGCGACGCCACCTGGGAGATCGAATTTTTTCTGCTCACCACCTGGGACGGGGAAGAGCCCCCGGCCTGGGTCCCCCGGCTCTCCGTCTCCCAGTGGGAGCTGGAGCTCTCCCCCGGAATCAACACGGGATTGACCGGCCCCGACTGGCACTCCGCAGACGGGGTGCGGTGGTACTCCCTCACCCAGGCGGACGCCAGCTTCTGGCAGAAGGCGCAGAACGGGACCCCCGACATCCGGTACAGCCTCCACGCCGGTACCCTGGACTCTGACGGCCCGGACAATGCACCCGTCTCCGGCACCCTGTCTCTCTCCTTTACGCTGGAAGGCGGCGGACAGGCCCAGACCTATCAGTGCCGGCTCCCCTTTGACTATCTCTCCAGTGCCGCGTGATGCTCGGGGCCCGGGCAGACAAATTCCTGCCCGGGCCCCGAAAAATACCTGAGAAAACCCCTTGCAATCCGCTTCCGGCTATGGTATAGTAAGAAAGTAAATTATGGTAGTATTGGCTAGAGTGGGGTTTCGGCTCCGCTCTTTTTCCTTGATTAAAGGGCCGGACCCGGCACGGGTCCGCGACAGGAGGCTTTTATGGCAAAGGTGACCGATACCGTGGCCCAGCTGGCCCTCCCCTATGTGGAGGCGGCGGGCTGCACCCTCTGGGACGTGGAGTATGTGAAAGAGGCCGGAGAGTGGTTCCTCCGGGTGTATATCGACAAGGAGGGGGGCATCTCCATCGACGACTGTGAGGCGGTCTCCCGCCCCCTGTCCGACAAGCTGGACGAGGCCGACCCCATCGAGGGCAGCTACACCTTCGAGGTGTCCTCCGCCGGGGCGGACCGGGTGCTGAAAAAGCCGGAGCACTTCGCCCAGTTCCAGGGCGCGGAGGTGGAGGTGCGCCTCTACCGCGCCCGGGAGGGCCGGAAGGATTTTGTGGGCCTGCTCCAGTCCTGGCAGGACGGAGACGTGACCCTGGATGTGGGCGGCGCGCCCATGTCCTTTTCCAAGCAAGAAGTAGCCCAGGTGCGGCTGTATCCCCGCTTCTGAGGCAGTTTTAGGAGGAGACGTTCGTGGCTAAGAAGACGACAAAGAAGGTCAACAACAACGAGCTGGACGGGCCGGAGTTTTTCGCCGCCATCGCCCAGATCGAGCAGGAGAAGGGAATCAAACCCGGCTACATGATGGAGAAAATCACCCAGGCTCTCATCTCCGCCTACCGCCGGGACCATGAGGGTGTGGGCGACAACCTGGTGGTGGAGGCCAACCCCGAGACCAACACCGTGCGCATGTTCCTGAAGAAGGACGTGGTGGAGGAGGTCGACAACCCCGCCACCGAAATCAGCCTGGCCGAGGCCCAGGCCGCCCTCCCCCGGGCCCAGCTGGGGGACGTGGTGCGCATTGAGATCAAGCCCAAGAGCTTTGGCCGCATCGCCGCCCAGACCGCCCGCCAGGTAATCATCCAGGGCATCCGGGAGGCGGAGCAGGGCATGGTGTACGACGAGTTCTCCTCCAAGGAACATGAGTTGCTCACCGGCGAGGTCACCCGCATCGACCCCCGCAATGGGGCGGTCACCCTGCGCATCCGCTCCGGCTCCGAGTTCACCGACGCCTATCTGGGCCCCAACGAGCAGGTGAAGGGGGAACACTATGTAGAGGGCCAGCGGCTAAAGGTCTATATGGTGGAGGTCCGCAAGGCCACCAAGGGGCCCCAGGTCCTCATCTCCCGCACCCACCCCGGATTGGTGAAGCGGCTGTTCGAGCTGGAGGTGCCGGAGATTTTCGACGGTACTGTGGAAATCAAGTCCATCGCCCGGGAGGCCGGCTCCCGCACCAAACTGGCCGTCTGGTCCGCCGATCCCAATGTGGACCCCATCGGCGCCTGCGTAGGCCCCCGGGGCCAGCGGGTGAACACCATCGTGGAGGAGCTTAAGGGCGAGAAGATGGACATCATCAAGTACTCCGACGACCCCGCCGAGTACATCGCCGCCGCCCTCTCCCCCGCCGACGTGATCAGCGTGGAGCCCCTGCCCGACGGCAAGAGCTGCCGGGTGGTGGTCCCTGACGACCAGCTGTCCCTGGCCATCGGCAAGGAGGGCCAGAACGCCCGCCTGGCCGCCAAGCTCACCGGCTATAAGATCGACATCAAGCCCGCCTCCGCTCCTCTGGAGCCCATTGAGGAGCCGGAGGAGGATCTGTTCGCGGACGAGGCTCCCATGGACGAAGCGGAAGCCTCCGTGGAAGCGCCTGCTGAGAACGAAAATGCTGAGGCTCCGGAAGAAACTTAATTTTATAGAGTGAAGAGTTGAGAGTGGAGCGTGAAGATATCTCCTAATCTCTTATCTCAACTCTCCACTCTTCACTCTCAACTCTAACCAAAAGGGTGGTGGGAAACGTGCCCAAGAAAATACCTATGCGCCAATGCGTCGGCTGCCGGGAGATGAAACCCAAACGGGAACTCATTCGGGTAGTCCGCTCCCCCGAGGGCCAGGTATCCCTGGACTTTCGGGGCAAGCTGCCCGGCCGGGGGGCCTATGTGTGTCCCGATCCGGCCTGTCTGGCCAAGGCAAGGAAATCCAAAGCGCTGGAGCGGGCCTTCTCCGCCCCCCTCCCTCCCGAGGTCTGGGAGGCGCTGGAAGCCCAGATGAAGGAGGTGCCCTCGGATGCCCAATGACCCCATCCTCCATCTGCTGGGTCTGGCCCGCAAGGCCGGTCGGCTGGAGATCGGCGAGGAGCCGGTGGGCTCCGCCTGCCGCTCCAAGCAGGCCAAACTGGTCCTGCTGGCCAGGGACGCCGCCTCTAACACCAGCCGCCGGGCCGCCCATTTCGGCCAGGCTGGCAATGTGCTCTGGCTGGAGATCCCCTTCTCCAAGGCGGAGCTGGGTCTGGCCCTGGGCCGGGGGAGCTGCGCCATGCTGGCCCTGACCGACGTGGGCCTGGCCTCCTCCCTGGTGCAGAAGCTTGCCGCCCGGGACCCGGAGCGGTACGGCCCCGCCGCCCAGCAGCTCAAGGAAAAAGCGGCCCGCACCCTCCAGCGGCAAAAGGAGAAGCGGCAGCACGAGAAAAACCTGCGGGAAGGCAAGCAGAGAAAACCCTGGGCGGTCCCGCCGCCGGCGCAGGCAAAGCCGGCAAAGCCCAAACGGGCCCGCTCTGACCGGGAGTCCCCCGGCCCGGAACGGAATGCCCCCTCCCGGTCTAAACCGGCGAAGGGCGGTAAACAACCGTTCTCTTCCCGCTCCGGCGGTCTCCATAAGCCCGGGCCCGGCGGCCGCAGGCTGTCCGGCAAGTTCCGGCATCATCCCTAAGAAACGAGGTGGCTCCCCATATGATGATAAAGTACCCCATTCACAAGGTTGCCAAGGATTTTAAGCGGGGGTCCAAAGAGATCCCTTCCAAGGAGATCATGGACATTCTGACCCAGTACGGTCATCCCCCCAAGAATCACATGCAGCCCCTGACCGACCAGGAGCTGTCCATCGTGTTTGAATACCTCACCCAGCACAATCAGGTGGACTCTATCGAGTCTATCTATGCCGACGTGTACCACGAGCCGGCCCCCGCCAAGCAGCCCGCCGCCCCCGCGGTCAAGCAGGGCGGACAGGGCGGCGGCAATAAACCCGCCGGGAACAGCGGCGGCCAGCCCGCCAAGCAGCGCCCCAGCCAGGGCCAGCACGGCGGCGGCAAGGCTCCCGCCCAGCAGCCCGCCCCCCAGAAGGGCCAGCAGGCCGCGGCGGCTGCGCCTTCCAAGCCCGCCTCCCGCACGCCCGCCAAAAAGGTGGTGGACACCCGTGGCGGCCAGGCGGTGAACCTGGATAAGTACGACGAGCGCCTGGAGAGCTTCACCACTGAGCGCCAGCAGCAGGGCGGCGGCAAGCAGAAGTTCCAGGGCCGCAACGCCCAGCGTCAGCGGGGCAAGCAGCAGGGCTCCGGCAACAAGCGCCGCCAGGAGGAGGCCGAGAAGATGCGCCGCCTCCAGCTGGAGATCGCCAAGAAGGCCCCGGTGAAGGTGATGATCCCCGACGAGATCTCTGTGGGCGAGCTGGCCTCCCGGATGAAGAAGACCGGCGCCGAGGTGGTCAAGACCCTGATCAAAATGGGCGTGATGGCCTCCCTCAGCGATGTGATCGACTATGACACCGCCGCCCTGGTGGCCATGGAGCTGGGCTGCAAGGTGGAGAAGGAGGTCGTGGTCACCATCGAGGAGAAACTCATCGACACCACCGAGGACAAGGAGGAGGACCTGGTCCCCCGCGCTCCCGTTGTGGTGGTCATGGGCCATGTGGACCACGGCAAGACCTCCCTGCTGGACTATATCCGCCACGCCAATGTGGTCTCCGGCGAGGCCGGCGGCATTACCCAGCACATCGGCGCCTATCAGGTGGACGTAGGCGGCAAGCCCGTCACCTTCCTGGACACCCCCGGCCACGAGGCCTTTACCGCCATGCGGGCCCGGGGCGCGATGGTCACCGACATTGCCATTCTGGTGGTGGCCGCCGACGACGGCATTATGCCCCAGACCATTGAGTCCATCAACCACGCCAAGGCTGCGGAGATTCCCATCATCGTGGCCATCAACAAGATGGATAAACCCACTGCCAATCCCGAGCGCATCAAGCAGCAGCTCACCGAGTACGGTCTGGTGCCCGAGGAGTGGGGCGGAGACACCATCATCTGCCCCATCTCCGCCAAGACCGGCGAGGGCATCGACAATCTGCTGGACATGGTGGTCCTCACCGCTGAGATGCGGGAACTGAAGGCCAACCCCAACCGCTCCGCCCACGGCGCGGTTATCGAGGCCCGGCTGGACAAGGGCCGCGGCCCCGTGGCCACCCTGCTGGTGCAGAACGGCACTTTGAAGCAGGGCGACGTGATCATCGCCGGCACCGCCGTGGGCCGTGTCCGCGCCATGACCAACGACAAGGGCCAGAAGGTCACCGAGGCCGGCCCCTCCGTCCCCGTGGAGATCATCGGCATGGGCGAGGTGCCAGAGGCCGGCGACGACTTCCACGCCGTGGCCGACGAGCGCATGGCCCGGGAGCTGGCCGAGCAGCGCAAGTCCGAGCAGAAGAACGCCCTGAACAGCAGCGTGGGCAAGGTCACGCTGGAGGACCTGTTCAGCCAGATCCAGGCCGGCGAGATGAAGAACCTGAACGTCATCGTCAAGGCCGACGTGCAAGGCTCCGCCGAAGCGGTGAAGTCCTCTCTGGAGAAGCTGTCCAACGAGGAGGTCCGGGTGCGGGTCATCCACTGCGCCGTGGGCGCTATCAACGAGTCCGACGTGATGCTGGCCACCACCTCCGGGGCCATCATCGTGGGCTTCAATGTCCGCCCCGACGCCAATGCCAAGGATACCGCCGCCCGCAACCATGTGGACATGCGCATGTACCGGGTCATCTACGACGCCATCAACGAGATCGAGGCGGCTATGAAGGGCATGCTGGCCCCCAAGTTCAAGGAAGTGGACCTGGGCCGGGCCGAGGTGCGCAACGTGTTCCGCATCACCGGCGTGGGCATGGTAGCCGGCTGCTATGTGCTGGACGGCAAGATGCAGCGCGGCGCCCAGATGCGCCTGCTCCGGGACAACATCGTCATCTATGACGGAGCCATCGCCTCCCTCCAGCGCTTCAAGGACAGCGTGAAAGAGGTCGCCGCCGGCTACGAATGCGGTATCACGTTTGAGAAGTTCCAGGACATTAAGGAAGGCGACATCGTGGAAGCTTACCTCATGGAGGAAGTGGAGCGGTAATGCTGAATGCAGAAGGCAGAATGCAGGAATGCAGAATGTCTCCTGCCAGACTCCGGTTTTGATCTTCTATAACCCCAACAGCAGGGCGGGCGGTTTCGCCCGCCCTACTTTCTTTGAAAAAGAAAGTAGGCAAAGAAATTTTCTGCGAAACTGCGTTTCGCCTCTAAAAGCGTCCAGAGAGGAAATAAGATGAGCTACTTCACTATATTGGCCGCAGACCGTCCCTTGCCGGAACTTCGATACCAGGCTACAGCTCCGGTCACTCTCCGGTCTGGCCGTATATCCCATGAAATCTGTGCTGTGCTATTCATCCTGCCCCACGGCTTCGACCTGCTCAAATGTCACTGCGATACGCAAAAGACCTGCTATTCTTTTTTTAATTATGACTCCAATTCCATCCTAGTGCTCCAAGCTCTGAAAAACTATTGCAGCGAAAATCTGGCGGACGGAGAAAGCGTAGAGCTTTGGGGCATTTGGGAGGGGGAGTATCCCAACGAACAGGGGGAGCTGGTCTTTGTGGAGGACTATGCCAGGGCCAACCAAACTCCCATTCGCCGCACAGTCACCTTGGAGCAACTGTCCCTCAAAGACTTATCCTTCCTGGAGGACCCTGGGCAAGAGGAACGGAGCGTCTGCATCACTGTCCGGCGATAAATCTCTGAGGCCAGCGGGAGGGGCAAGCCCCTCCCCTACGCTGTGACCGGAGCGGTTCCGGTTTGCGTAGGGGAGCCCCTTGGGGCTCCCGTCAGGATTCGCACCGGAAGCGTAGGCTGAAAGAGCTTAGACGCAGAAGTTGAACCGCACCAGCAGCAATTTTTGCATACCCAGGGCCCAGTGGCCCGGCGGGAATTTAGAGTGTCACTCAGATTTTGCGCGCCGCAAATTTTACTGAACTTTTCAGGAACGCGTCCCCCGTAAAGGGGGACCGGGGGAAAGGCGAATATGGGCGCGTAAGCGCCCATCCTGAGCCGTCCCCCGGCGATCCTTTGGGTACTTTCCCATCGCTGGGAAAGTACCTCGCCGCCCGCACTGCGCCCACAGGCGCGTTTCGGAGCGCAACCGCCGCTTTGCGGCGGCTCTTAGCGCGGAGATGGCGGCGAAATCCCCTATCATAAAACCGATCCTCTGACCACAAAGGAAAGGAGAACTCACTATGGCAAGCAATCGCATCGGCCGTATCAACGAGGAGATCCAGCGGGAACTGTCCGCCCTGATCCCCACGGTAAAGGACCCCCGGGTCACCGGGATGATCTCCGTGACCGCGGTGAGCACCACCTCGGATTTGAAATACGCAAAAATTTACGTCAGCGTCCTGGACAAGTCCCAGGAGATCCAGGTGCTCAAGGGCCTGAAATCCGCCGGAGGCTACCTGCGCCGGGAGCTGGGCCGCACCCTGAACCTGCGCAACACCCCAGAGCTGTCCTTCGTGGCTGACGACTCCATCGACCACGGCGCCCACATCCTGGCCATGCTCCGGGACCCGGAGGTGGTCAAGCCGGTGAATCCGGACAACCACTACGGTGAGGATGAGGAGGAGAGTGAAGAATGAACGTTACCATGGAACAGACCGGGGAATTTCTCCAAAACCACGACGGCTATCTGATCCTCACCCATGTGCGCCCCGACGGGGACACGGTGGGCTGCGCCGCCGCCCTGTGCCGGGGTCTGCGGGACCTGGGAAAGACCGCCCACGTGCTCCCCAACCCGGAGACCACCTCCCTCTTCTCCCCCTACCTGGAGGGCCTGCTGGCCCCGGAGGATTTCCGCCCGGACACCGTGGTGTCCGTGGACATCGCCGCCCGGGGACTGTTTCCGGACAACGCACAGCGTTATCTGGAGCGGGTAGACCTGGCCATCGACCACCACCCCTCCCAGGAGTTTTTTGCCAAAAACACCTGTCTGGACGCCGGGCGGGCCGCCTGTGGGGAGCTGATGTACGACATTCTCCGTGCCATCACCCCCATCACCCAGGAGATCGCCCTCCCCCTCTATGTGGCCGTGTCCACTGACTGCGGCTGCTTCGTCTACGGGAACACCTCCGCCGCCACCCACCGGGTGGCCGCCGCCCTGATGGACACCGGCATCCCCACCGCCGCCCTGAACAAGCGCCACTTCCGCACCAAGAGCTTCAAGCGCCTGCGGCTGGAGAGTATGCTCACCGAGTCCCTGGAGTTCCACGACAACGGGGAGATTGGCATCGCCACCGTCAGCCTGGATATGATGCAGAAGCTCCAGGCAGACGAGCGGGATGCGGAGGACATCGCCGCCTTTGTGGGCCAGGTGGAGGGGGTCAAAACCGGCGTCACCATCCGGGAGCGGAAAGACGGCTCCTGCAAGATCTCCCTGCGCACCGAGCCGGAGAATCTGAACGCCAGCGCCGTGTGCGCCCTGCTGGGAGGCGGCGGCCACGCCGCTGCCGCAGGAGCCACGGTGGACGGCAGCATTCTCTATACCAAACAGGTTCTGCTGGAGGCCATCCGCACCATCCAGGGCCGAAATGGCTGACTTCCGGGAGGTTTTATGGCAAGCGGGATTCTGATTATTGACAAGCCCCAAGACTGGACCTCGTCGGGGATCGGCCTTTTGGAACGCGGAACCGCTGACGCGATTCCGCTTATCCTTGCGGCCGTCCCCTCCTCTTCGCGGCAAACCCGCTGCGCTGGGCTTTGCCGCGAGAAAAGGAGGTATTTCTGTGCCTAGCGGGATTCTGATTATTGACAAGCCCCAAGACTGGACCAGTATGGATGTGTGCGCCAAGCTGCGCCGCTGCCTTGGTGAGCGGCGCATCGGCCACGCCGGAACGCTGGACCCCATGGCCACCGGCGTGCTCCCGGTGTTTGCAGGCCGGGCCACCCGGGCGGTGGAGTTTGCCAGCGAGGGGGAAAAGGAGTATCTGGCCGGCCTGCGCCTGGGGCAGGTCACCGACACCCAGGACACTACCGGGACCGTTCTGGAGACTCATCCCGTCTCCGTCACCCGGGAACAGCTGGAGGGGGCGCTGGAGCCCTTCCGGGGGGCCATCCAGCAGGTGCCCCCCATGTACTCCGCCATCAAGATCCAGGGGAAAAAGCTCTACGAGCTGGCCCGGAAGGGCAAAGAGGTGGCGCGTCCCCCCAGGTCCATCACCATCTTTTCCCTGACCGTGGAGGAACAGGTGAATGAAACCGACTTCCTGCTCCGGGTGCGGTGCTCCAAGGGAACCTATGTGCGTACCTTGTGCCATGATTTGGGGCAGGCTCTGGGCTGCGGCGGGACCATGTTCTCCCTGCGACGGACTATGGCTGCAGGATTTACCCTGGAACAGGCCCACCCCCTGGAGGAGGTTTTAAGCTGTCCGGACCCCGCCTCCCTTCTGACACCGGTAGACGCCTACTTTGCCAAATATCCCGCCCTTACCCTCCCCCTCAATCTGGAGAAAAAGGTGCGCAACGGTATGGCTTTCCCTCTGCCCGGCACGCCGGACGGGGAGTACCGGGTCTATGGAGCAGACGGGGATTTTCTGGCCCTGAGCCGGATGGAACAGGGAAAATTGACCACCATCAAAAGCTTTTTCGAGGTATCCGCCCCGACCGCAAAGGAGAGAGAGCAGCATTGAACAAGAAAAAACGCGTGATCGCCCTGGGCTTTTTTGACGGCGTCCACCGGGGCCACGGGGCCCTGCTGAAGACCGTGACGGAGAAAGCCCGGGAGTTGGGGGCCACCGCCTCCGCTTTCACCTTTGACCGCAGTCCCACCGCTGTGATCACTGGGCAGACCGTCCCCCTACTCAGCTCGGTGGAGGAGCGGGCGTGGCTGATGCGCACCTACTACGGCATCCAGGAGGTCATCGTCCCCAGCTTTGACGGCATGATGCGCATGGACTGGCAGGATTTTATCACCGAGTATCTGGTCAAGGAGTTGGGCGTGGTCCATGTGGTGGCGGGGCACGACTTCCACTTTGGCTACATGGGCAAGGGCACCCCCCAGCGCCTTCAGGAGACCTGCGCCGGACTGGGGGTGGGCTGCGACATCATCGGGAAGGTGGAGGTGGAGGACATCACCGTCTCCTCCACCTATATCCGCACCCTCATCGCCCAGGGGGAGATGGACCGTGCGGTGGAGTTTCTGGGACATCCCCATGTGCTCACCAACCGGGTGACCCATGGCAAGAAGATCGGCAGCTCCTCCCTGGGTTTTCCCACGGTGAATCTCCAGGTCCCTCCCCCGGTCATCGTCCCGGCCTTTGGCGTCTACACCACCCGTGTTTCGGTGGCGGGGCACAGCTACGAGGCCGTCACCAATGTGGGGGTGCGCCCCACAGTCCAGGACAACGATGGCCGGGTCACCGTGGAAGGGTTCATCTTGGATTTCCACGGGGACTTGTACGGACAGGAGCTGCGGATGGAGTTTTACCACCGCATCCGTGGGGAGCGGAAATTTCCCTCCCTCCAGGCCCTCTCCGACGAGATCCGCCGCAACGCCCAGCAGACTCGGGAATACTTTCAGAATTTGGGCCAGTCAAAAAGTTAAAAAAGCCGCAGGAAGAGCCCATTTGGGCTTGTCCTGCGGTTTTCTCTTTTTGCCCTACAACCCTTAACATTTCTTTAGCATACCTGTTGGATTCATTTACGCTCGCTTAACCTTCTCCCTGTTATAATGAGGATAGAAGTTCATCTGCGGCTCCGGGAAAGCGTGTCTTTCGTATTTCCGTCTGGAGCCGTTCCATTGCAATTTTGTGGGAGCGAGAGTCTGGGAGAGTCTTTCCTTTGCGCCAGATGCACCGCTCTCATCCGCGGCGTGTTTTCCAATGCAGTCCCCCTCTCTCCTGACCGCATTGACGTCCTCCACGCCCGGCTTCCGCCGCCTCCCCTCCGCCAAGGGGAGGCGGCCTTTTTGATTCAGAAAGAGCAAAGCCGTCGCTCCCTGCTGGAGGAACCGCCCTCTGTCAGTCCGGCGGCCCCAGGATCTGCCGCAGCCGGTCCACCGCCCGCCGCTCCAGGCGGGAGACCTGCACCTGGGACACCCCCAGCACCCGGGCCGACTGGGCCTGGGTCAGCCCCTTATAGTACCGCAGCAGCAGCACCTGCCGCTCCCGCTCCGGGAGCTCCTCCATGGCGGAACGGAGGGACAGCCGCTCCACAAGCCCCTCCTCCATGCCGCCGCTGGTGAGCATCCCCTCCAGGGTCAGACCCCCCTCGCCGGTCTCCGCCTGGAGGGAGATCACCGGCTCGCTGGCCGTCTCCGCTGCGGCGATCTCCTCCGGGGTCAGGCCGGTGGCCTCCGCCAATTCAGACAGGACTGGCTCCCGACCCAGCTCGCTGCACAGCCGGGCCCGGGCCCCCCGCACGGAGACGCCCCGCTCCTTCAGTCCCCGGCTCACCTTCACCGCCCCGTCGTCCCGGAGAAAGCGGCGGATCTCCCCGGCGATTTTCGGGACCGCATAGGTGGAAAACTGGGTGCCGTAGGCGGGGTCGAACCCCCGCACCGCCTTTAAAAACCCCAGACAGCCCAGCTGATACAGGTCCTCCGGCTCCACACCCCGGCCATAATACCGGCGCACGATGGACCAGATCAGGCCGTTGTTCTCCTCCAGCACCTGCTCACAGGCCTGGTTGTCCCCGTTGCGGGCGGCCTCCAGCAGCTCCGGGGCGGAGGGTGACCCGTTCATCCAGAGACCCGGCGGGAGATCTGCCGCCGCATGGTGACGGTGGTCCCCTTCCCTGGGGCGGAGCGCACCTTCAGAACATCCATAAAACTCTCCATGATAGTAAATCCCATGCCGGAGCGCTCCTCGCTTCCGGTAGTGAAGAGGGGGGTTCGGGCCTGCTCCACATCCGCAATGCCCACCCCCCAGTCCCGCACCACGATCTCCAGCACCTGGTTCTCCCTGCGGCGCAGCTTCATGACGATTTTCCCGATGCGGTCGGGGTAGGCGTGGACGATGGCGTTGGTTACCGCCTCGCTGACGGCAGTTTTGATGTCGTTGATTTCCTCCAGGGTGGGGTCCAGCTGGGCGGCGAAGCAGGCCGCCGCCGTCCGGGCGAAGCCCTCGTTGGCGGAGCGGCTGGGGAATTCCAACGTGACATAGTTTTCCGCATTCATTATGTAAATCCTCCTGGCGTCTATTGAAATGGGATGAGTTTTTCCAGTCCCGCGGCCTGGAATACCCGCCGGGCCTGCTCCGGAGCATGGACCACCACCATGCTTCCCCCCAGCTGGCGCATCCGCCGGAAGGTGCGCAGCACCACCGCGATGCCGGAGCTGTCCGTGAAGGTGAGCCCGGACAGGTCTAAGGTCAGCTGCCGGGGCAGCGCGGCGTCGATCTGCCGGTCCAGCTCCTCCATCACCTCCCGGGCCCGGTGGTGGTCCAGCTCCCCCGACACCGCCGCCGTCAAGCAGCGGTCCTCCCCCATGCAGGTCAATGCCATCCTGCCTCTCCCCCTTCCGGCGGCCCTGCCGAACCCGGCAAACGGAAGCGCGCCCAAATTCTGGATGTCTCTATTATAGGACAGGCCCCCGTCAAATTTGGCCGTATTCGGTCGGGACTTCGGATTTTCCTCTCTCACAAATTATGTGGATGCTGTTATAACTGCGCGAGAAAAATCGCATTTTACAAACGATTTCTTTTGGGGTATGATAGAAATATCCGCTCCCTGGCCCCGACCGGGAGCCAATTACTCCCGAGGAGGTCCACATTCGTGTCTAAGCAGGTCCATCTCACCTCCGGCCCCATCACCAGTCAGCTCATCCGGTTATGCCTGCCTCTGCTGGCGGCCAACGTGCTTCAGCAGCTGTACAACATCATCAACTCTCTGGTGGTCACCTACTACATCGGTGGGGACGCCTTCGCCGCCCTGGGGGTGGCAGAGAGCGTGATGAATCTGTTCATCTACGTCATCACCGGGGCCTGTATGGGCTCCTCCGTCCTGGTGGCCCGCTTTTTCGGGGAAGAGAACTTCCCCCGCCTGCGCCAGCAGCTCTTTGTCTCCGGCGTGCTCATCGGCGGGGCGGTCCTGGCGGCGGTGGCCCTCACCCTGCTGTTTTTGCGGCCTCTGCTCTCCCTCATCCAGACCCCGGCGGAGCTGATGGCCTATGTCACCAGCTATCTGCGGATCATCCTGGTGGGGATGGTCTTCACCTTTGCCTATAACTACCTGGCCGCCACCCTCCGGGCCATTGGGAACACCCAGGCGGCCCTCTTCTTTCTGCTGATCTCCCTGGGGTACAACCTGGCGGCGGCGTGGGTGCTGGTGGCCTGTCTGGGTCTGGGCATCCAGGGCACCGCCCTGGCCACCTCCAGCGCCCAGCTCCTCTCCGCCCTGCTGTGCCTGCTGTATATCCGAAAAAAGCTCCCCTTCCTGGCCATCCGGCGGGTGGATATGCGCATGGACGGCACCCTTATGCGCCTGACCGTCAGCTATGGGGCGGTGGCCGCCCTTCAGCAGTCCAGCCTCTATCTGGGCAAGCTGATGGTGCAAAGCGCCGTCAACGGCATCAGCACCGCCGCCATCTCCGCTTTCACCGCCACCACCCGCATTGAAAACTTCAGCCAGGCCTTCGGCATCAGCGGCTGCGAGGCCATCGCCATCTTCGTGGCCCAAAACCAGGGGGCGGGCAAATACCGCCGGGCTCTGAACGGCTTCCTCCGGGGCGGGGCCATGGTGGTGGGGACCGGCGTGTGCTTCTCCCTGCTGCTGACCTTCGGCGGCGGCCTTCTGGTCACCCCATTCCTGGCGGGGGAGCCGGAGAGCGTGGCCCTGGGGGCCTCCTACCTGCTGTGGATGGGCCCCTTCTACTTCCTGTCTTTCATCGGCCACTCCTATGTGGGCCACTATCGGGGCATTGGGCGGATGAATATCACCTTCTGGGGCACCACCCTTCAAATTTTAGTGAGAGTCGTAGGCACCTACGCCCTGGTGGGCCTGCTGGGTCTGAACGCGGTGGCCCTGTCCACCGGCCTTGGCTGGGTGGTCATCGTCCTCTTCCACTCCACCGTCTTTTACCTGGAGCGCAAGGGGATCGGCTACCGTCTCCCCACCGAAGATACCTCCCCTGGAGAATCCCGCTAAGATTTCTCTTCTTCCCTATCCCGGCAAACAAAACTCCCACAGCGGATCACGCTGCGGGAGTTTTGTTTTATGTTTCCCCGGCGGTCACAGCTCCTTACGGATCTGCCGCAGGGCGTTCTTCTCCAGCCGGGAGACCTGGGCCTGAGAGATGCCGATCTCCTCGGACACCTCCATCTGGGTCTTGCTCTGGAAAAAGCGCATAGCCAGGATCTTCTGCTCCCGCTGGCTCAGGCGGGAGACCGCCTCCTTCAAGGCGATGCGCTCCAGCCAGGCCTCGTCGGTGTTCTTCTTGTCCTTCACCTGGTCCATGACGCACACCGTGTCCCCGCTGTCGGAGTAGATGGGCTCGTACAGGGACACCGGGTCTAAGATGGCGTCCAGGGCGAACACCACCTCTTCCCGCTTGATGCCCAGAATCTGCGCGATCTCCTCCACGGTGGGCTCCTTCTGGTGCTTGGCCAGGTAGGCCTCCTTGGCCTGGAGCACTTTATAGGCCGTATCCCGCATGGCCCGGGACACCCGGATGGTGCTGTTGTCCCGGAGATAGCGGCGGATCTCCCCCACGATCATGGGCACCCCATAGGTGGAAAAGCGCACGTCCAGGTCCGTATTAAAGTTGTCGATGGCCTTGATGAGCCCGATGCACCCCACCTGAAACAGGTCGTCCACATTCTCCCCCCGGTTGGCGAACTTGTGGATCACCGACAGCACCAGGCGCAGATTGCCGTTGATCAGCTCCTCCCGGGCCTTTTTGTCCCCCGCCTTGGCCTTGAGGAGCAGGGCCTGGGTCTCCTCATTTTTCAGCACCTTCAGCTTCGCGGTATTGACGCCGCAGAGTTCCACCTTGTTCTGCATCCAAAAAACCTCCCGCCCAGGTGATACCGTTTAACTCCAGTATCTCCCGGGCGGGAACTTTCATACTTGCGGAGGACGGGCAATATTTTTTCCCGTCCGACCAATTTCGGTTGTATTTTCTCCTTAGAATTCTCCTCCCATCCCGTACAGCAGGATAAACAGCAGGCCAAAAACCAGCCCCAGGCCGGTGAGGATCAGACCGAAGGCCAGAGAGTTGACAAAGCCTCCGGAGCGCTGAGGGGCGTCCTCATAGTGGGCAAAGTGGTAGTCGTCCGCCGCCTGCTCCACCGAGGGAGGCGGCGTGTAGGCGCTCCCGGTCAGGCGGACCACCGCCCGGTCCCGCAGGGCCGCCAAACTCCGCTGGAGCCGCCCCACCTGCTTGGGCAGAGCCTCGAATAGCAGCCTGGGCCCGGCCCGGTCCACCAAGGTGGCCAGCACCACCGCCGTCTGGGCCAGGAAGCGAAGGGCGGGGCGGTACACCCGAAACTCCAGATTAAGCCAGGGCGGGATGGGGTCCCAGTACTTCCCCCGGCGGTACAGCAGCAGCCGCACCACCAGAAGGTAAATGACCGCGCCGATCCCCAGAGAAATGGCCGCTCCCTCCAGATTGACCTGGGAAAAATACTCCACCGGGTGGTCCGGGGCGTGGCCGTGGAGGAAGTCCCGGGCAAAGGCGGCAATGGGGTCCCCAGACACATTGGGCTCGGTGCCCAGACGGACCATCACCAGCAGGTAGAGGGCCAGCACCCCCAGAGAGGCGGGGGCGATGTAATGCTCTCCCTTCCTGCGCCACTTTTTCTCCAGCGCCTGCTGGGGCAGAGGGTTCTTCTGGACAAAGAGGCAGACAAACAGTTTCAGCATATAGGCCATGGTCAGCCCGCCGCTGAACAGGAACAGCCCCTCCAGAGCGGAGAAGAGGGAGGCGTACTCCCCCGCCATGGGGATGTACTCCACAATGCTCTCGTGGAGGAGGGTCTTGCTCACATATCCGTTGAGGGCGGGCACCCCCGCCAGGCTGAACATGGGCACCCCCATGAGAAGGGCCAGCATAGGCTTGCCCCGGCCAAATCCCCGGATGTCGTTCAAATCAAAGGAGTGGGTGGACAGGTGAATGATGCCCGCCAGGGGGAAGAGCACCATTTTGATGAGGGAGTGGTTCAAAATGTGCAGGATGCTCCCGTCCACCGCCAGGGCGTTGTGCTCCCCCAGCAGGCACTGCATGGCGGTGCCCACCAGGATAAAGCCGATCTGGGAGATGGAGGAGCAAGCCAGGGTTCGCTTTAGATCCACCGAGCACACCGCCAGCACCGCCCCCAGCACCATGGTCACCGCCCCCACCGCCGCCAGCAGGAGCCCCCAGCTCCCGTCGTGGAGGAAGATGGTGGTGGACAGCACCAGCACGCCGTAGATCCCCGTCTTGGTGATGACGCCGGACAGCACCGCCGAGGCGGGGGCGGGCGCCGCCGGGTGGGCGGTGGGCAGCCAGATGTGCAGGGGGAAGGCCCCCGCCTTGGCCCCAAAGCCGATGAGCACCAAAATGGCCCCGGCCCACAAAAGCCCCCGGTCCTCCACTCCCGCCGCTGCGGCCCCCATTTGCTCCAGGTCTAGAGTGCCCAGCTGGTAGTAGAAGAGAAACAGCCCCGTGAGGGCCGCCAGACCGCCGATGACCGCCACCGCCAGATAGGTGTCCCCGGCCTGAAGGGCCTGGGGCTCCTCAGTCTGGACCACCAGGACGAAGGAGGTAAAGGACATGACCTCAAAAAAGAGGAAAGCTGTAAACAGGTCCCCGGACAGGAACACCCCCATGGTGGCCCCCAGGGTCATCATCCAGAAGAGGTAGAAGCGGTTTTGCTTCTTCACATGGACCATGTACTCCCGGCAGAACACCGAGGCCGCCATCCACCCCGTGGCGGTGAGCAGGGCCATCAGGGTATGGAAGCCCTCCGCCTGGAACCGGATGCCCAGAGCGCAGAACCCCTCTACAGTGTAGGAGGCGCTGGACAGCTCCGGATTGGTCAGGATTGTCAGCACCAGCAGCAGCTCCATGGCCGACGCGGACAGCACGAACATATCCCGGGCCTTCTCCTGCCAGCGGCCCAGCAGATAGGCAAACAGCCCCGCTAAAAAGGGGAAAAACACCGGAAAGAGCAGAAATCGCGGCATCTCCTCACCTCCTCACCGTGAATGCGTTCAAAGGATCAAAGCGGACAGCAGCCGCTCCAGGCCCCCCGCCCCCAGGCCCAGCACCACCGAACCGCCGGACAGCACCACCAGGGGAAGGGTCATGCGCAAATTGGGGTCCCGCCGGGCCTGGGGAGGCACCCGGACGGACAGCTGCCGGTTCTGCCGGGGGAAGAAGGCCAGCAGCACGATCTCCATGAGGTACAGGGCGGTCAAAATGGCAGAGGCGATGAGGACCGCCGCCGCCCCATAGCCGATCCCTTCCCCCAGGCCCACCGCCGCCGTGGCCAGCAGCCACTTGCTGGAGAAGCCCGCCAGGGGCGGCACCCCCATCAGCCCCAGCGCCGCCACGGCGAAGCAACCGAACACCACCGGCATCAGCACGCCGCACCCCTCCACATCGGGCACAAAGTCCCGGTGCATCTTATAGTGGACCGCGCCCACGCAGAAGAACAGGGTGATCTTCAGCACCCCATGGACCACCAGGTGGACCATCCCGGCGATGAGCCCCCCGGTGGTGAGGGTGGCGATGCCAAGGAGAATGTAGGAGAGGTTGCTGATGGTGGACCAGGCCAGCCTCCGCTTCAGGTGCTTGGTGCGCAGGGCCTTGGAGGAACCGTAGAGGATGGTAAACAGGGCCGCCCCCATCACCAGATATTGCGCCCAGCTGCCCCGCAGCAGGTCGGGACCGAAGCCGTACCAGGTGATCCGGGCCACCGCGAAGGCCCCCGCCTTCACCACCGCCACCGCATGGAGCAGCGCGGTCACCGGCGTGGGGGCCACCGAGGCCCGCAGCAGCCACTTATGCCCGGGGAACACCGCCGCCTTCACCCCAAAGCCGAAGAACCCCAGGACATAGGCCAGGCGCAGCACTTCCTCTTTCCGGGCGGGGGCGGCGACGCTGCCCCCGAACTGGAAAAATAACGCCCCGTGCTCGATCATCATCACCATGGCGATAAACCCCAGGGCCGCCCCGCACATGGAGTAGGTGAGATACACCCGCCCGGCGTACCGGGCCTTGCTGTCCATGGCGTGCATCACCAGGGGCAGGGTGGCCAGGGTGAGCAGCTCATAAAACAGATACATGGTCAGCACGTTGGCGGAGAAGGCGATGCCCAAGGTCACCCCGAAGCTGATGAGGTAGAAGACGAAGAACCGGTTCTCGCTCCCCTCCCGGCTCATGTACTCCACCGCGTACAGGCAGGCCAGCGGCCACAGCACCGACACCAGCCCGGCAAAGACGCAGGAGAGTCCATCCACCCGGAAGGCGATGGACAGCTTATCCCCCAGGGAGAGAAGCACCAGCGCCTCCTCCCCCCGCAGGGTCAAGACCGCCGTCAGGGCGCAGGCCGCCCCCAGACAGGCCGCCGCCACCACAAAATTCTGCAGACGTATTCGGTCATAAGGCCGCCAGAGGGCCAAAACGCCCCCCGCTAGCATGGGCAGCACAATGGCCAGCAGCATCCACATGGATTTTCTCCCTCCTCTCCCAAGTTATCCGGGGAACATGGGGCCCACGATCCCCTGAAGGGCGGGCTCCAGCACACCGGGGAACATCCCCAGCACCACCACCGCGCCGGTGAGCAGGCACAGGGTGATCCACATCAGCCAGGTGTTCTGCTGGCGGATTACCGCCTTATGATCAAACCCCTTGCCCGGGAAGAAGGCCCGCACCACAATGGGCAGCAGATACCCCGCCGTCAGCAGGGCGGAGACCATCAGCACGCCGACCCCCCAGAAAGCCATGGGGCCGCCGTCCGCCGCCAGGGCCCCCTCCGCCAGAAACCACTTGCTCACAAACCCTCCGGTGGGGGGGATGCCCACCAGGGAGAGGGAGGCCAGGGCAAAGCACCACATGGTGATGCTGTACGCTCCCCCTACCCCCCGCAGCTGGGAGACCTGGGTCAAGTGGGTCTGATAGATGATGGCGCCGGTGGCCATAAACAGGGCGTTTTTCCCGATGGCGTGGAACACCGCCTGGAGCAGCGCCCCCTCCAGGGCCAGGGGGTGAAAGAGCATCAGCCCGAAGATCACATAGGACACCTGGCTAACGGTGGAGTAGGCCAGGCGCTTTTTCAGGGTATCCTCCCGAAGGGCCAGGGAGGAGCCCATAAATACTGTGATCAGGGCGAGCACCAGCACCGTCCGCTGGGCCCAGGTGCCGTCCAAAAAGGACCAGCCGAACAGGTAGTACACCACCCGTATCAGGGCCAGCACCCCCATCTTGGTGATCAGGCCGGAGAGCACCGCCGAGGCCGGGGCCGGGGCCACCGGGTGGGCGATGGGCAGCCAGGCATGGAGGGGGAACATCCCCGCCTTACAGCCAAAGCCGATGGCCATCACCAGAAACACTCCCAGCAGCAGCTCCCGGTCCTCCCCCGCCCGCAGGGCGTCCAGCACCCCGCCGGGGGTGAACAGGTCAGTGGTGCAGTAGCCCTGGAGCACGAACAGGCCCAGAAGGCCCAGGGCCGCCCCCGCCACAGAGAAGCCCAGATAGCGGTAGGCCGCCTCAAAGGCCTTCCGGGTGCCGATGTGGAGCACCAGAGGGACGGAGAGCAGGGTCATTATTTCATAAAACAGATAGAGGGTGACCAGGTTGCCCGCAAAGCACACCCCCATCATGGCCCCCAGGGTCATCAGATAGAAGCCGAAGAACCGCTCCCGATGGCCCTCGTGGTTCATATACTCAAAGGCGAAGACCGCCACCGCCAGCCACACAGCGCAGATCAATCCGGCAAACAGCCGCCCCAGGGCGTCCGCCTGGAGCACCAGGCGCACGCCTCCCGCCAGGGAGAGCACTGTGACCGGGCCCTCCGCCTGGCCGCCGATCCCGAATACCAGCGCCAGCTGCACTGCCAGCAGTGTAAAAATCACCATCCGACGTATCCGGCTGGAGTGGATGCCCAGCACCCCGATCCCCCCCGCCAGGGGGAACAGAATGGGCAACAGCAGCCAAATTCCCGTCATCTCGTCCCCTCCTCTCCTGATAGATTCCACTCAGGGCAGTCAAAACAGCGTCACGCCCAGGCGCAGCAGCTCCCGCACGGGACCGAAGGCGGTCCCCAGCAGCACATTGCCCGCCAACAGGACCACCAGCGCCCCCTGGCCCATCCAGTTTCCATGCTCCCACACCAGAGGCTGCTCCTGGGAGGCCCGCCGCCGGCCCCAGATAGCCAGGATGGCGGGGATGTAGTACATGGCGTTGAGCACCGAGCTGGCCGCCAGTCCAAAGAGGGCGGGCAGAGTCTGCCACTCCGCATCCAGCGCCGCCCCGGCAATGCAATATTTGGCGGAAAAGCCCGCCAGCAGAGGCAGCCCACACAGGGAGAGCCCCCCCACCGTGAAGGCCAGTCCCCCCAGAGGGGCCATTCGGGCCGCCCCCCGCAGCTCCCCCCAGTAGTGGCCGCCGCTGGCACGGATCATCTCCCCCGCCCCCAGGAAGATCATGGACTTGGTCATGGCGTGGACCACGATCTGATAGGCCGCCGCCACCAGCCCCTCCCGGCTCCCCAGCCCCAGGGCCAGGAAGATGTAGGAGATCTGGGCCGAGGAGGAGTAGGCGATCATCCGCTTGACCTCCTCCTGCCGCAGAGCGGCCACCGAGGCAAACAGCATCCCTGTCAGTCCCAGCAGAAACAGCAGGTCGTCCACGCACACCGCCACCAGCAGGGCCTGGCCGAACACCCGCAGGATCAGCTTGAAGATGATGACCAGATAGCCCTTGAGCACCAGGCCGGACAAAATGGCGCTGGAGGCGGTGAAGGTGCTGGCGTGGGCATCGGGCAGCCAGGCGTGGAAGGGGAACTGAGCGCTTTTGATGGACAGCCCCAGGGTCAGCAGCAGGGCGGACACCACCATGGGGAAGCGGTACTCCCCCGCTGTTACCAGCAGGACCACCGCCGTCTCCAAGTCGTCAAAGAGGAGCTGGCCGGTGAGGCTGTACAGGATCGAGATCCCCAGAAGCATCAATCCCGAGCCCAGACAGCTGAACATGAGATACCGGATGGCGGAGACGATGGAGCGGCCGCTCTCCTTGGCCGCCACCGCGATGCAGGCGGTCACCGCCCCGATCTCCACAAAGACATAGGCGGTGAACAGATCGTCGGTGTACACCATGGCCAGCAGCGCCCCGAACAGCAGCTGCATCAGCAGGCAGTACCACCCCAGCTTCTCCGGGCGCAGGGACTCCCGCAGCTCCCGGGCCCCGGCGGTCAGGGAGAGGAGCATCACCACGCTGAAAATCAAGGCCAGGAGGGCCTCCAGGGGCCCGGCCCGCAGTTCGTTGCCCCAGGGGGCGGGAAAGTGGCCCATTTGAAAGGTGAAGTACCGCTGCGTCTGGCACAGAACCTGGAGCAGATAGGCAGACCCCGCCGCCACGGCCAGCTGCACCCCCCGCACCAGGTTCAGCGCCCGCCCCCCATCCCGAAGCAGGGGGACCAGAAGGGCGCTGACCAGGGCGAGGAGGATGCTGAGAAACGGAATGTTGTAGGACAAGGACAAAGCCTTTCTCCCCCCTGTCGTTCAAGCAGTTTTGTGATTCCCGTCCTCCTCCCCCTCCCGGGAGAGCATCAGGATCACATCCAGGTTCAGGCTGTGGTAGCGCCGGTAGAGCCGGTGGGTGAGGGCCAGAAACAGGGCCGTGGTGCTCACCGCCACCACGATGCCCGTGAGCACCAGCCCGCCGGGCACCGGATTGACATAAGTCTCCGCCTCAGCCCCGGGCGGCACGATGGGAGCCTTCCCCCCGTCCACATAGCCCATGGCCGCCAGAAAGAGGAACACCGCCGTGTCCATCAGATTGAGACCGATGATTTTTTTGATCAAATTGGGGTGCAGGAACAAGGTGACAAAACCGATGCTGAACAGCACCACCGCCGCCACATAGTACCGCTGCTCCAAAAGCGCCTCCAGCACGGCTCACTCCTCCTCTCCCTCTAAAAACAGGGTATAAAACGTGTACATGGTACAGGCCACAATAACCCCCACGCAGATGTTCAGGGGCAGGATCAGCCCGCCGCTGAACAGCTCCCCCGGGGTCCCCTTGGGCACGTCCCAGCCCACATGGTTGCCCCCGGTGAAAAAGGAGTACCCCTTCATCACCCCGTAGGCCAGCAGGCACACCGCCGTAACGCGGGTGGTGCGGCGGCTGGGCAGCAGCTGCTCCATCCGCTCCTCCCCCAGCACCAGGGAGGCCAGAATCAGCCCGCCCCCCAGCACCGCTCCGCCGGAGAAGCCGCCGCCGGGGCTCAGATGGCCGTTGAGGACGATGTAGACCCCAAAGAGCAAAATCACCGGCAGCAGCCTGCGGCCCAGCAGGTTGGTCAGCTCGTCCGGCCCCCGGAAGGTGCGCACCCGCCGCCGGGGATTGTTTAACAGCAAAATCGTACTGGCCGCCGCGGCAAAGAGCACCGCCGACTCCCCAAAGGTGTCAAAGGCCCGGTAGTCCAAAATCATCCCGGTGACCGCGTTTACCGCGCCGGTCTCCTCCGGCCCCTGCTCCAGATAGCGCCGGGCCACCTCGTTGACGGCGGGGGCGGACCGGTCTCCGAAGGTGGGCAGGGCCAGGGCCACCGCCAAAAAAATCCCCGCCAACACCGCCGTCACCGCCACGCTGAGGAAGCGGTAGAGCTTCACCTGCTGCCGCAGGCGGCCGGGCCGGCGCTTGGGAAGCTCCGGCTGGGCCGGTTTTGCCGCCTCATGGTGGGGGGCCGGGGCGGTGTCTGGGATCAGCCCCTTCTCCTTGCGCTCCTTCCACCGCATCAACCGGTAGGCCCCAAACTCCAGGTAGCCGTGGGCGTCGATGTACTCCAGATACTCCTGAAATTCCTGCCGCTCCGGGTCCTCAGGCCCCTCGGGCCCGTCGGGCTCCTCTCCGCCGGCCCAGCGGAGAAAGCGCTCATACCACCCCTCCCGGGTCCGGTCAGTCCTCTTCATCCCGCTCCATCCCCTTCAATCCGTTGATCTTCCGCAGAGTGAGGAAAAACAGCAGGCTGATCACCACGGCCCACACCGCCGCCTCGGTCACCGCCAGGTCGGGGGACTCCAGCAAAAACCACAGCAGGGACATCACCGCCGAGTAGGCCATAAAGATGATCACCGCCGACACCAGCCGCCTGCACAAAATGGCGGCCGCCGCGCAGAAGATCAAAAAGGCCAGCAGCAGTACCTCCAAACCGATCACAGCTCCTGCTCCCCCTCTCCCGGAAGCTGGTCCGGGTCCAGCTCCAATCCAGTCAACACTTCCATCCGGGCGATCAAATGGGCGGAGACCGGGTTGACCGCCCACAAAATCACCGCCGCCAAAATCAGTTTGGCCGAGTGAACGGTGACGCCGCACAGCACCACCAGCCCCGCCGTCACCAGAAACAGGCCCAGGGTATCCGCCAGGGCGCTGGCCTGGAGCAGGTCCAGGGTCCGCCGGAAGCGGAACAGGCCCAGCGCGGCGATCACCACCACCAGCACCCCCAGGGCCACCAGCAGCGCCCCCAGAGCGGTCCGTACCGTCATGATCTCTTCCCCCTCTTCTCCCGGTGGCGGCGCACCGAGATGCGGCTGAGCACCGCCACCGCCAACAGATTCAACAGACCATACAAAATCGCCACGTCCACCAGATAGGACGCGCCCAGCACATAGGACAGGATGCACACCATCAGCACCACCACCGTGCAGATGAGATTCAGGGCCGTCAGCCGGTGGGTGTACCGGGGGCCACGCACCGCCCGCACCAGACAGGCGAGCATCACCCCGGTCAAAACGCACAGCAGCCCCACCAGAATCCCTTCCAACAGGGGAGTACAAACCGCCATGTCACTTCTCCTCCCACCGGCGCAGTCTTTGGACAAAGCCGCACTCTGACAGCCCTGCGGCGAACTCCTGGTCCATGGCGTACACGCACAGCCTCCCCCGGCTCAGGGAGACAGTGACCGTCCCCGGCGTCAGGGTGATGGAGTTGGCCAGCAGCATCTGGTGCCCCGGCTCCTTCAGGCCGGAGGCAAACCAGGTCAGCTTCGGCGCTCCTTTCCGCCTTTTGGGGAACAGGATCCGCTCCATCACCCGGAGATTGGCCAGAAAAATCTCCCAAATCAGATAGCAGCTATAAAAAAACGCCCTGGGGAAGCGGTCAAATTGGCCTGCTCCACCCCAGGGCGGCAGCTGTAACAAATGATGAGAGATCCAGGACAAGGCAGCCGAGACCAGCAGTCCAGTCCCCACGACCGGAAGATCCAGGCTTCCATTCAGGACGATCCAAACCAAAAACAGCATAACAAACAAGGGCCGTGCTCCTCTCCGGGCGCTGTGCGCACCAAAGCGGGACACAGGCTCCATTTCTTAACAAAATCATTATATCAGGCGGCCTGGTAGAATGCAAGTTTTTCCTGACAAGAATTCTTTTTCAGACTGACAAAAATTTCTTGTTGCGGCACCCGGAGCACCCCCCAAAACAGAAAACAAGGGCGGAGCCCACCGCCTGTCCCGATGGTACGCTCCGCCCTTCGTCATCTATTCGTGGGCCGTCTTCCACGCCTCCGCCTGGCCCAGCAGCTCCTCCGCGCTCTCCAGCAGAGCGGGGGTGATGGAGGCCCCGCCGATGAGGCGGGCCAGCTCCTCCCGGCAGCCTGCCCGGTCCAGCCGCTCCAGATGGGTGTAGGTGCGCCCCCCCTTCTCCCCCTTCTGCACGGAGAAGTGGGCGTCCGCCATGGCGGCGATCTGGGGCAGGTGGGTGACGCACAGCACCTGCTTGCGCCGGGCCACCTGGGCCATTTTCTCCGCCACCTTCTGGGCCGCCCGGCCGGAGACCCCGGTGTCCACCTCGTCAAAGACCAGGGAACCGATCTCGTCCCCCTCCGCCAGAACGTTTTTCAGGGCCAGCATGATCCGAGCCAGCTCGCCGCCGGAGGCCACCTTCTGGATGGGCTTGAGGGCCTCCCCCACGTTGGCGGACATGAGGAACTGCACCTCGTCCAGGCCGGTCTCGTCCATACCGGCCTCCCCGCCCTTGGGGGAAAACTCCGTCTGGAAGCGGACCTTGGGCATGTCCAGGTCCCGCAGTTCCTTCTGCACCCGCTCCTGGAGGGCCTTGGCTGCCTCACGGCGGGCTTTGGACAGGGCCTCGCCCCGGCGCACGGCCTCCTTCCGGGCCTTTTCCAGCTCCTTCTCCAACCGCTCCAGGGTGTCGTCCGCGTACTGGATCTGGTCCAGCTCCCGGCGGCACTGCTCCAGATAGGAGAGCATCTCCTCCACCGTGGAGCCGTACTTCTTCCGCAGGCGGTAGAGCAGGTCCAGCCTCTCCTCCACCTGGTCCAGCTCCCCGGGGGAGAAGTCGAAGGTGCGGTCCAGCTCCCGGAGGTTGTCCGCCGCGTCGTCCGCCGCGCACCGCAGGGCGGTGAGCTTCTCAGAGAGCTGGGAGAGCTCCGAGCTGATGGAGGCCACGCCCTGGATCTCCCCCTCCGCATCGGCGATGAGGCCGCAGGCCCCGGCCCTGTCCTCGTCCCCGGACAGGGCAAACTGGGCGCTGCGCACCGCCTCCATCAGCCTGCCCGCGCTGCGCAGCAACTGCCGCCGGGCGGAGAGCTCCTCGTCCTCCCCGGGCTTCAGGTTGGCCCGCTCCAGCTCCTGGATCTGGTAGTTCAGGGTGTCCACCCGGCGGGAGCGCTCCGCCTCGTCCATCTGGAGGCCGTCCATCTGCCGGCGAATGGCCCGCCACTGGCTGTAGGCGGCCTGGTACTCCACCAGCAGAGGCTGGCAGCGGCCGAACTGATCCAAATAGCCCAGGTGGCTGGCCGGGTCCAGGAGTTGCTGGCCGTCGTGCTGGCCGTGAATGTTCAGCAGCTGCCGCCCCAGCTCCCGCAGCTGGGCCACCGTCACCAGGCGTCCGTCCACCCGGCACACGTTCCGCCCGTCCCCCTGAAGCTCCCGCTGGAGGAGGAGCTCCTCCTCCCCCGCGGGGAAGCCGTTCTCCTCCAGCCAGGCCAGGGGCGGAATTTGGGTGAACACCGCCGTCACCAGGGCGGACTTGGCCCCGGTGCGGATCAGCTCCCGGCTGGTGCGCTCCCCCAGCACCGCCCCGATGGAGTCGATGATGATGGATTTGCCCGCCCCCGTCTCGCCGGTGAGCACGTTGAATCCCGGCCCAAAGCGGATGTCCGCCGACTGGATCAGGGCAATGTTTTCAATGTGAAGCAGGGAAAGCAAAGCCGCACTCCTCCTCTCTCCCGGTCACTTGAGCAGCTTGTGGACCTCCTGGTTGAAGCGCTCCGCCGCGTCGTTGTCCCGCATGATCAAAATGCCCGTGTCGTCCCCCGCCAGGCTGGCCACCATGCCGGGGATCTCCATGCTGTCCAGGGCGGAGCAGGCCGCCGAGGCCAGCCCCGGCATGGTGCGCACCACCACGATGTTCTGGGCCAGGTCCACCGAAGTGACCCCCTCTTTAAAGATGTTCCGTAGCCGCGTGTCCGAGTCCGCCATCCCCTTTTTCTCCGAGGAGGCGTAGCGGTACCCGCCGCCGGAGAGCTCCTTCACCAGCCGCAGCTCCTTGATGTCCCGGGAAATGGTGGCCTGGGTGGCAGAGTACCCCCGGGCCTTCAGTTCATCCAGCAGCTGTTCCTGGGTCTCTACGTCCACCGTCTGAATGATGTTCAAAATCTCCGCCTGACGCGCTCGCTTCATGGGGCATACCCTCCTAACTTTTGATTGATGACCTGGTAAAAGCTCCGCCCGGCCAGCTGTACCAGCCGGGTCTTATACTCGGAACGGGTGATCTCCACCCGCTCATTGCCGGTCAGCCGGATGGCCTTCCCCCCATCCACCGACAAGAAGATGTGCTTGCGGTTCCCCCGGGGCAGCTGCACCGTCACCCGGCGGGTGGGCTCCAGCACCAGGGCCCGGGAGGAGAGCTGGTGGGCGCACACGGGGGTAACCACCAGGCACTGGGACGCGGGCTCCACAATGGGGCCTCCGGCGGACATGGAGTAGGCGGTGGAGCCGGTGGGGGTGGCCACGATGACCCCATCTCCCATCACCCGCTGCACCAGGGTCTCGTCCGCCCACACCTCCACCTCGGCCACCCGGGCCATGGAGCCCTTGGAAAACACCGCGTCGTTCAGGGCCAGATCCTGGCTGATCTTCCGTCCCCCCCGGAACACCTGCACGTCCAGCATCATCCGCTCCTCGGTGACAAAGTGGCCCTGGGCCAGGGGGACCAGCAGGGACAGCTCGGTGCGCTCCAGCTCCGCCATAAAGCCCACGCTGCCCATGTTCACCCCCAGGATGGGCACCCCGTGGAGGGTGGCGTCCCGGGCGGCGTGGAGGATGGTCCCGTCCCCCCCGAAGCACACCAGCAGGTCCGCCTGGGGCAGCTCCTCCTCCAGCCGGTTGAGGGACAGGTTCCGGGGCAGGTCCAGCCGGTCCCCCTTCTTGGGCAGGAAGGGCAGGCACAAAACGGTCTCCGCCCCCGCCTTCTTTAAGATCCGGTCCGCCTCCAGGGCGGCGCGCAGTCCCCGATCCCGATAGGGGTTGGAGCTTAAGATGATCCTCATACGCCCTCCCCCTTGTCCAGCGCGTGGGAGGCGGCCACCAGCTCCTTCAGGTCTCCCCCGAAGGCCGGCCCCGGCAGGGTGGACAGATAGCCCAGATATTCAATATTCCCCTCCGGCCCCCGAATGGGAGAAAAGGTAATATCCTTTACGGTAAAACCCCCGTGGGCGGCGTGCTCCAAAAAGTGCTCCAGCACCTCCAGGTGGACCGCCGGGTCCCGGACCACACCCTTCTTGCCCACCTTGTCCTTCCCCGCCTCAAACTGGGGCTTCACCAGGCACACCCCTTCGCCCCCCTCCTTCAGCAGCGGGCGCACCGCCGGAAAAAACAGGTTCAGGGAGATGAAGGACACGTCCACGGAGAAGAAGTCCAACGGCTCCGGAATCTGCTCCCGGGTGAGGTAGCGGGCGTTGGTGCGCTCCATGCACACCACCTTGGGGTGGGTGCGCAGGCGGTAGTCCAGCTGGTTATAGCCCACGTCCACCGCATATACCTTCTCCGCCCCGTTTTGGAGCATACAGTCGGTAAATCCGCCGGTGGAGGCCCCGATGTCGGCACACACCGCCCCCTCCAGGCGGATGGGCCACAGTTCCATGGCCTTCTCCAGCTTCAACCCGCCCCGGCTGACGTAGGGCAGGGCCTTGCCCCGCACCCGGATGTCCTGCTCCGCCGTCACGGGGGCCCCGGCCTTGTCCACCTTCTGCTCGTTCACATACACCTGGCCCGCCATGATCATGGCCTGGGCCTTCTGGCGGCTCTCCGCAAGGCCCCGCTCCACCATGGCCACGTCCAGCCGTATCTTTTTACTGCTCACAGCCCAGCACCTCCAACGCCCGGCGGAACAAGCTGTCCCGGTCCAGGCCCAAACTTTTTTGCAGCAGAGCCGCCGCTCCGTGGGTCACATAGCCCCGCCCGCAGTTCACCAGGGCGGTCTTGGCGGACACCTCGGCCTGCTCCAAGGCCGCAAGGGCCCGGACGCCCACGCAGCCCTGCTCCACGCACTCCTCCGCCACCAGCAGGCAGCCGGTCTTCCGGACCGAGTTCACAATCACCTGGGTGTCAAGGGGGGTAATGCGGTTCCACTTGACCACTTCCGCCTCGATCCCACGGTCGTGGAGCAGCTGGGCCGCCCCCAGAAGCTCATTGATCTCCATGCCGTAGCCCGCCAGGGTCAGATCCTTCCCCGGGCGCAGCACCACCGCCGGCTCCGGCCCGGAGTCGGTGCGGAACTCCCCCTGGCCGCCCCGGGGGTAGCGCACCGCCACCGGCCCGTCGGCCCGGCACACCGCCTCCTCCAGCATCCGGTCCAGCTCGGCGAAGTTGGAGGGGGCGTATACGGTGATCCCGGGCACGCTGTTGAGATAGGCCACGTCAAAGACCCCGTGGTGGGTCTCCCCGTCCTCCCCTACCAGCCCGGCCCGGTCCACCGCCAGCACCACATGGAGATGGTCGATGGCCACGTCGTGGAGGAGCATGTCGTAGCTGCGCTGCAAAAAGGTGGAGTACACCGCAAACACCGGCACCGCCCCCTGTTTGGCCATGCCCGCCGCCATGGAGACGGCGCAGCCCTCGGCAATGCCCACGTCAAAAAACCGCTTGGGGAAGGCCTGGGCGAAGCTCTCCAGCCCGGTCCCCCCCACCATAGCGGCGGTGAGAGCGCAGATGCGAGAGTCCTCCCGGCCCAGGCGGACCATGGTCCGGCCAAAGACGCTGGAAAAGCTCTCTCCCCCGGCCTTCAGCGGCTTCCCGGTCTCCGGGTCAAAGGGGGACACTCCGTGGTAGGCGTCCGGGTTCTCCTCCGCCGGGCGGTACCCCTTTCCCTTCACCGTGCGCACATGGAGAAGGACCGGCTCCTTCAGGCTGGCGGCATAGTGGAGGGTCCGGGTCAGCTTGGGCAGGTCGTGGCCGTCCACCGGCCCCAGGTAGGTAAAGCCCATGTTTTCAAACATGCTGCACGGGAGTAGGCTCTGCTTCAGGGCCTTTTTCAGACTGTGGGTCACCCGGTAGACCTTCCGCCCCAGCCAACAGGAGTTCATCACCTTCCGGTAGCCCTGTTTAAAGCTCAGATACTGGGGCTTGAGCCGCTGGCTGGCCAAATGCTGGGCCACCGCTCCCACGTTCTGGGCGATGGACATCCCGTTGTCGTTGAGGATCACCAGCAGTTGCCCGCTGTACTGGCCCCCGTTGGACAGGCCCTCGTAGGCCAGTCCCCCAGTGAGGGCCCCGTCGCCGATGAGGGCGGCCACCTTATAGTCCTCCCCTAGCACGTCCCGGGCCTGGGCCATGCCCACCGCCACCGCCACTGAGTTGGAGGCGTGTCCGGCGATGAAGGCGTCGTGGACGCTCTCTGCGGGCTTGGGAAATCCGGCGATTCCCCCAAACTGCCGCAGCGTCCCCATCTGATCGGCCCGGCCGGTGAGTATCTTGTGCAGGTAGCACTGGTGGCCCACGTCGAACACCAGGCGGTCCCGGCTGGTATCGAACACCCGGTGGATGGCCACCGTCAGCTCCACCGCCCCCAGGTTGGAGGCCAGGTGTCCCCCTGTCCGGGCTACGTTCTGGATGAGCTCCTCCCGCAGCCGCTGGCACAGGGCCGCCCCCTCCTGGTCGCTGAGCTGGGCCAAAATAGGATGGTTTTTCTGTTTTTCATGTTGTTCCTGCAAAGTAACCCCTCACATCTTTGGAAAGCATCCCGATCAGGCCCGGGGGAGCCGCCCGGCTCACCAGATCATAGGGCCGGCCAGCCCGATGGCGGTGCCCAGCAGGGCCCCCATGACCACCTGGGGGAGGGTATGGCCCAAATGCTCGTTGAGCTTTTTCCCCCGAAACTCCTCCGGCAGGTCCTCCCAGTGCTCCCGGACATAGTTGAGGACCTTGGCCTGCTCCCCCGCCGCCCGGCGCACATTACACGCGTCGTACATCACCACCAGCGCCATGGCCGCGGCCAGAGAGAACAGGGGGTCCCGCCAGCCGCAGATCTGGCCGATGGAGGCCGCCGCCGCGCAGATAAAGGCGGAGTGGGAGGAGGGCATGTTCCCGCTTCCCAGCATCCGCTTAAAATCCAAGTTGCGGTTGACCACCAGATTGATGAGCGTTTTCAGGACCTGGGCGATAAACCAGGCGGAGATCGCCAGGTCCAGAGTCAGATTTCCGGTTAAAAAGCCTGCATGATCCATGGTTTCTATCCTCTTACACTGTGTGCATTTCCAGTCACGTCCGCCGCTGGGCCAGGGTCCGGGCCAGCTGGATGAGAAACTCCGGGCGTTCAAAGCCCTCCAGCGCCGCCTCCGCCTGGCCGGTCAGCTTCCGAACCAGCTCCCGGCTCTCCTCCAGACCCAGGGCGGTGACGAAGGTGCTCTTCTCATTGGCCCGGTCTGAGCCGGTGGGCTTTCCCAGTTCCTCGGCGGTGCCCGTCACGTCCAGGATGTCGTCCTGAATCTGAAAGGCCCGGCCCAGGCACTGGGCGTAGGAGCGCACCGCTTTGCGCTGCTCCGCCGTCCCGCCGGCGGCAATGCAGCCTAGCTCCGCCGCCGCACAGATCAGCGCCCCGGTCTTCAGGCTTTGGAGCAGCTCCAGCTCCCCCCGGGTGAGGGCGCGGCCCTCCCCGGCCATATCCAGGGCCTGGCCGCCTACCATCCCCTCAGGGCCGGCCTCCCGGGCCAGGCAGGCCACGGCCTCCACCACCCGCTCCGGGGGGAGCTTTGCCTCCGCCACGGTCTGGAAGGCGGCGGTGAGCAGTCCGTCCCCCGCCAAAATGGCCGTGGCCTCCCCGTACACCTTGTGGTTGGTGGGGCGTCCCC
>CALWWF010000146.1 GCA_944385165.1 uncultured Oscillospiraceae bacterium | reverse complement strand
AACTTCATACAAGTCGATGCGTAAATGGCGTAAAAATGGCGTAGCCGCCAAAACGCCAAAGTGCGAAAAACCTTGTAAATACAGCATTTTTTAAGGAGATGTAGAGATATATGAAATTAGGCATCGTGGGTCTGCCCAACGTGGGCAAGAGCACCCTGTTTAACGCCATTACCAACGCCGGCGCGGAGAGCGCCAACTACCCCTTCTGCACCATCGACCCCAACGTGGGGGTGGTGGCGGTGCCGGACTACCGGCTGGACAAGCTCTCGGAGATGTACCACCCGAAAAAGACCACCCCGGCGGTGATCGAGTTTGTGGACATCGCGGGACTGGTGAAGGGGGCCTCCCGGGGGGAGGGCCTGGGCAACAAGTTTCTGGCCAACATCCGCCAGACCGACGCCATTGTCCATGTGGTGCGCTGCTTTGACGACGAGAACGTGATCCATGTGGAGGGCTCCACCGACCCCATCCGGGACATGGACACCATCGACCTGGAACTGATCCTGGCCGACGCGGAGATGGTGGACCGGCGCATCGACAAGGCCCAGAAGGCCGCCAAGGGGGACAAGAAGTTCCTCCACGAGGTGGAGGTGTTCTCCGGGCTGAAAAACTGGCTCAACGACGGCAAGTCCGCCCGGAGCTATTTAAGCCAGGTGGACGAGGACGACGCGGCCCTTATCGCCACCTCGGAGCTGCTCTCCCTCAAGCCGGTGATCTACGCCGCCAACCTGGACGAGGACGGCTTCTCTGACCCGGAGGGGGTGGCGTACTACCGCCAGGTGGCGGAGCGGGCCGCCTCTGAGGGGGCCCAGGTCATCCCCGTGTGCGCCAAGCTGGAGGCGGAGATCGCCCAGCTGGAGCCGGAGGAGAAGAAGATGTTCCTGGACGATCTGGGAGTGCCCGAGTCCGGCCTGGACCGGCTGGTGAAGGCCAGCTACACCCTGCTGGGCCTCATCTCCTATCTGACCTCCGGGGAGGACGAGTGCCGGGCCTGGACCATCACCAAGGGCACCAAGGCCCCCCAGGCCGCGGGGAAGATCCACTCCGACTTCGAGCGGGGCTTCATCCGGGCCGAGGTGATCTCCTACGACGACCTGATGGCCTGCGGCTCCATGGCCGCCGCCCGGGAGAAGGGCCTGATCCGCTCCGAGGGCAAGGAATATGTGGTCCAGGATGGAGACATTATCCTGTTCCGGTTTAACGTGTAAGATATTAAAGAGTGAGACTTCGCCGCCTGCGGGCGGCGAGTTTCTTTCCCAGCGATGGGAAAGAAACCAAAGGATCGCCGGGGGACGGCTCAGGATGGGCACTTCCGTGCCCATATTCGCCTTTCCCCCGGCCCCCCATTACGGGGGCTGCCAATGCGGAGGTTTCCCTTTGACGCAAAGGCGCGGGTGGCTCAGCTGATTGGTCTCCGGTCTATCACCGCTGCCGCTGAGTTCCCGGTAACCTGATAAAGTTACTCCCCCTGGTTTGACAGCGCCTTTGTGTGGGTGGGGCTCAATTGCGGCTCAGTGAGACGGCGTACCCTGGAAGGGATGTGTAGGGGCGCATATTATGTGCCCGCAAAGCCTTCCCCCTTCCAGGGGGAAGGCCGATTCCCCCTGGAAGGGGGAAATGTCCCGAAGGGACAAAAGGGGTAGGGAGCCCCCGAAGGGGGCGGATGAGGGTGCGCCTTTAATAGCGCAATCCGCATTTCCGCGGGCGACCGCAAGGGTCGCCCCTACGGCGCTGGACGAAAGGAACCCGAATCCTGGCGGGAGCCCCAAGGGGCTCCCCTGCGTTTTTCAAGAACGTGGGCGGAAACCAAAGGCCACGGGTCGGTCTGGGACCGGCCCCTACGGCGAATCCGGAACGGTTCTTAGAATTTTGTAGGGGCGGGTCCTAGACCCGCCCGTTGGCCTGTCCCATAAATTTTCAAAAAGCGGTTGTATTTTCCGCCTGAATCGTGTACACTATGGACAAGGATATGCCGAACAGGAGGGAACGTTCCATGAAAATTGCCCGTTTTGTGCTGAAGATCGTGGCTCTGTCCTTGACCGCCGCCGCTGCGGTGTGCGCCATCATTGCCTATTGGGACAAGCTGGCTGAGCTGGGGGACTGCGCCAAGACCAAGCTCCAGAAGACGGCCTGCGCTTCCGAGTACGAGGACTACGAGGAGTAAGGAATCAAAAATAGCCGCGGCAGCCGCCGCGGCTATTTTTTTGCCTAAAATGCCCTCACATCCGGGGCTCCCGGCCCTGGGGAGGGGAGAAACTCCGGCCCCGGTACCACTGAAGCCGCTTCACGTCCCCCGTGCGCCGGAGCACCAGGGCGGACACGGCCAGGTCGGCGGCCACCGCGGCCAGCACAGACCAGGACACCGGGGCGGGGACGGCGGCAAACAGCCGCTGGGCCGCCGGCTGCACCCAGTAGACCATGGGCAGGATCAGCACGCTCCAGGCCAGGGCGAAGGGGAGGCAGACCCGCCCCTGGAGGTTTCCGGGGAGGCCGGTATAGTCCCAGAAGGACACGAAGAGGACTTTTTCGTAAAAGAGGGCCACGGCGTACTCCACCCCGGCGGCCACCGCCCCGCCCGCCAGGGCCAGCAGCAGCGGGGAGGAGAGCACCGGCTGGGGAAGGAGCAGTACCGCGCAGGCCCCCAGGCCGTACACCGGGCACAGGGGGAGCAGCAGCAGGCACTTCCGGTCCGGGCTCTTGCCATTCCAGCAGGCGTAGCCCGCCTCCAGGCCAAAGCCCAGAAAGCTGTACAGCAGAAAATACCAGAACCACTCCATACCCTGTCCTCCCCAAACCAAGTCTTTTCCCAAGCCCCGGGACACAACAAGACTTAGGATGGGGTTCTGGGCGGATTTCATGCGCGGAGGGGGCTGGAAAATTTCCAGAAAAAACGAATTAGGGTTTGCCGGTTTTCTGCCGGGACTTGGGGGCCACAAAGGCGGGCGCCTCCTCTCCCTCCGGGGCGCTGCGGCGGCGGGCCATGGATTTGGCGCACTCGCAGATGGGGATGGGGGCGGCGGCCAGGAAGAGCACCGTCAGCCACTGGAACAGGTCCATGGCGGCCACATCGAACACCCCACGCAGGGGCGGGAGGAGCAGCACCGCAAGCTGTAGGGCCAGCCCTGCCAGGAAGGCCCGGTTCATGGCCGGGTTGGACAGCACCCCCATGGAGAACAAAGAGCGGTCCTCGCTGCGCACGTTGAAGGCGTGGAACAGCTGGCTCAGGGTGAGGGTGGAGAAGGCCATAGTGTTGGCCACGGCTCCCTCCATCCCCGGAGCGGCCAGGCGGGTGTAGCCCAAAAAGTAGGCCGCCAGGGTCAGCCCCCCCACCATCAGCCCCTGCCAGGCCAGGCGCAGGGAGAAGGGGCGGTCAAACAAAGGCTGCTTGGCCGGCCGGGGGGGCTGCTCCATCACCTCCGCCTCCACCGGCTCCACCCCCAGAGCCAGGGCGGGTAGGGAGTCGGTGACCAGGTTGAGCCACAACAGCTGCACCGGGGCCAGGGGCATCTGGCCGAAATTCAGCAGGGTGGCCGCGAAGATGGTCAAAATCTCCCCGATGTTGCAGGAGAGTAAGTAGTGGATGGCCTTGCGGATGTTGGCGTACACTCCCCGGCCCTCCCGGATGGCCTCCACGATGGTGGAGAAGTTGTCGTCGGTGAGGATCATGTCCGCGGCCCCCTTGGCCACGTCGGTGCCGCTGCGCCCCATGGCGCAGCCGATGTCCGCGGCCTTCAGGGCGGGGGCGTCGTTCACCCCGTCCCCGGTCATAGCCACGATTTTCCCCTTCTTCTGCCAGGCCTCCACGATGCGCATCTTGTGCTCCGGGGACACCCGGGCGAACACGGAGAACTGCTCCACGTCCTCCTCCAGCAGCTCCTGGGGGAGAAAGTCCAGCTCCGCCCCGGTGAGCACCCGGTCCCCCGGCCGGAGAATGTCCAGTTCCTTAGCCACGGCGGCGGCAGTGGCCTTGTGGTCCCCGGTGATCATCACCGGCCGCACCCCCGCCCGGTGGCACAGCTCCACCGCCTCCCTGGCCTCGGGCCGGGGTGGGTCCATCAGGCCGAACAGGCCCAGGAAGGTCAGCCCGGTCTCCAAGGTCTCCGGCTCCAGCTCCGGCGGGAGGAAGGCCAGGTCCCGCTCCGCCGCCGCCAGCACCCGGAGAGCCCCCTGGGCCATCTCCTCATTGGCCTGGAGGATACGGCTGCGCTGGGAGGGGGTGAGAGGCCCACGGGGGCCGGCGGTGCACCGCTCCAACAGCACGTCCGGTGCCCCCTTTACGAACACCCGGAAGCCCCCCTCCGGCCTGGGGTGGACGGTAGACATGAGCTTGCGCCGGGAGTCGAAGGGGATCTCCCCCCGCCGGGGCCACTGCTCCTCCAGCTTGTTTTTGTCCAGGCCCTCCTTGGCCGCGGCCACCACCAGGGCCCCCTCGGTGGGGTCCCCCTGGGCGGCGGGGGCCCCGGCACGCCACTCCAGCCGGGCGTCGCTGCACAGGCACCCTGCCAGAAGGGCCTCCCGCCGCCGCCCGCCGGGAGGCGTCCACAGCCGCTGCACCGTCATTTTGTTCTGGGTGAGGGTGCCGGTCTTGTCCGAGCAGATGACCCCGGCGCACCCCAGGGTCTCCACAGCCGGGAGTTTTTTGATGATGGCCCCCCGGCTGGCCATCCGCCCCACCCCCAGGGCCAGGACGATGGTGACGATGGCGGGCAGCCCCTCGGGGATGGCGGCCACCGCCAGGGACACGGCGGTGAGGAGCATGTCCAAAAAATCCTTGCCCTGGATCAGCCCCACCCCGAACATCACCGCGCACACGCACAGGCACAGGAAGGACAGGGTCCTGGAGATCTCCCCCATCTTCCGCTGGAGGGGGGTCTCCGTCCCCCCGTGGTCCAGCAGCAGCCCGGCGATGTGGCCCATCTGGGTGTCCATCCCCGTGGCGCACACCAGGGCGGTCCCCCGCCCGGCGGTGATGAGGGTGCCGGAGAGGACCATGTTGCTCCAGTCCCCCAGGGGGGCCTCCGGAGGCAGGTGGTCCGAGGGGGTTTTCTCCACCGGCACGGACTCCCCGGTCATGGAGGACTCGTCCGCCTGGAGGCGGCTGCACGACAGGATCCGGGCGTCGGCGGGGACGAAGTCCCCCGCCTCCAGCAGGATCACGTCCCCGGGCACCAGCTGGGATGCGGGCAGCTTTGCCGCCTTCCCGCCCCGGAGGACGGTGGCCTGGGGGGAGGAGAGCTTCCGCAGCTCCTCCAGGGCCTGCTGGGCCCGATCCTCCTGGGAGATGGACAGGATGCCGTTGACCACCACGATCACCAGAATGATGAAGGCGTCCAGCCAGTCCCGGCCCCCGCTGGCGGCCAGGGATACCCCCGCCGCCCCCAGCAGCACCAGGATCATGGGGTCCTTCATCTGCTCCAAAATCCGCCGGAGCATCCCCGCCTGCCTGGGGGGCTCCAGCTCGTTGGGGCCGAAGCGGCGCAGCCGCTCCTCCGCCTGCCTGGGGGTCAGCCCCCCGGACGTGGCCTCCAGTTCCTTGAAAAGTTGGGACATGCTCTCGCTGTGCCAGCTGCTCATGCCATCACGCTCCTTCCGTTTGCCTCCCATTATACCGCCCGGCCCGTCCATATTTTGGGGAAACCCGCCTCCCCTCCTTTTCTTGAAAGAAAAGGAGGCAAAAGAACTTTCTGCGAAGCTCCGCTTCGCCTCTGTGTTTTAAGGGGCGGAGCTCAGGCCCGTCCCCTTCTGCTTATTTATGAAAATGCTGTAGGGGCGGGTCCCAGACCCGCCCGCCGCAAAATGTTCCGCATTTCTCGTAGGGGCAACCCTCGTGGTCGCCCGCCGTCCCCGTATTGTTTGTAGGGGCGCACATTGTGCGCCCGTAAGCCTTCCCCCAAGCGAGACTTTCGGCGGGAGGCCCCTCCTCTGCCCCGGACCGGAAAATGTTCAAATTCCCCTGGCCTTGTTTGAAAATTGGAAATATGTCCAACGGCGAGGGATTTTTTCGCCAGACAAAGCGATTTGACGCAGCAACCCTTGGTGGATTGCAAGGAAAATCAACGCGGTATGGCGGGAAAAGATCCGTTGTTGGGGCATGTTGACATTTTTCAAACAAGGCCTAGATTGAAACCGGGATTTTTGGCAAATTCTATACCGGTTTTTCCCAAAATCCCACTGGTCAAAGGGGAAAGAATATGGTAAGATGAGGCTTGTACGCTTCCGCGTCTTATTTGGATCGATATGGAAAAAGGAGTATGACATGATTACCGTCACCGATCTCAGCCTGAACTACAGCGGCACCCCGCTGTTTTCCCATGTGGACCTGCAATTCCTGCGGGGCAACTGCTATGGCATCATCGGCGCAAACGGCGCCGGAAAGTCCACCTTCCTGAAAATCCTCTCCGGCGAGCTGGAGCCCACCACCGGCGAGGTGTCCATCCTGCCCAACGTGCGTATGTCCGTTTTGAAGCAGAACCAGAACGCCTACGACGCCTACAACGTGATGGATACGGTCATCATGGGCAACCAGCGCCTCTACGACATTGGCAAGGAGAAGGAGGCCCTCTACGCCAAGGAGGAGATGACCGATGAGGACGGGATGCGGGCCTGCGAGCTGGAGGAGGAGTACGCCGAGCTGGGCGGCTGGGAGGCCGAGAGCGACGCCAGCCGCATCCTCCAGGGCCTTGGCATCGGCACCGACCTGCACTATAACGACATGGCCACCTTGGATGCCCGGCTGAAGGTAAAGGTGCTCCTGGCCCAGGCCCTGTTCGGCAACCCGGACCTTCTGATGATGGACGAGCCCACCAACAACCTGGACATCGACGCGGTGAACTGGCTGGAGGACTTCCTGCTGGACTTTGAGGGCACCGTCATCGTGGTGTCCCACGACCGGCACTTCCTGAACACCGTGTGCACCCACATCGTGGACATCGACTACAACAAGATCAAGATGTATGTGGGCAACTACGACTTCTGGTACGAGTCCTCCC
>CALWWF010000145.1 GCA_944385165.1 uncultured Oscillospiraceae bacterium | reverse complement strand
GTGGAAGGCCCGGGCCACGCTGTATACGTTGATGTCGCCGCCGAACAGCAGCGGCTGAAAGGGCAAATCGTTCATGTGGTTTCACAACCTTTGTTGTATTGTCTGGAAATCGCGGGATCTCTCTGAGAAAGCCGCACTGTCGTGTTTGAATTTTGTAGGGGCAGCTATCAGCTGCCCGCCGGCCGGCGCGGCCATTCTTCGGGCGGATACTATCCGCCCCTACACACAGCGGCGATTCTGCGGCCAGGTCAGCGGTATTCAATCTGAACCCCTCTGGCGTACAGGGGGTCCAGGTCAAAGACGGCGGTGTCCCCGGCGGAGCACTTCACGTCGGTGACGTTTAAAATGGTCTCGGTAGCCCCGATGGAGCCGATGATGCGCACCCGCTGGCCGCCCAGGCGCACGGTGCGCTGACGGTTTTTCCGCCACCAGCGCCACAGGTCCCAGAAGCTGGAGAACCGGGGGCGCTCCACCCCGAAGCCGTTCTGATAGCCCACCGGCAGCACCGCCACCCGGGTGGGTTTCTTCAGGGTCACCAGCTTGTCCGAGCCCACGGTGTGGCCGCGGGGCAGCCAGCGCACCTCGGACAGAGGGGCCTCCCCGTAGCCCACGGTGGTCAGGCCGTCCCCCTGGGTGCGGCGGCACCGGCCCAGCAGGACGGAACCGGCCCGCACCGCGTCCAGCCGGGCGGCGTCAAAGTGCATCAGGGCGTAGGAGCCGGCGGCGTGGACCAGGCCGGTCTCAAACCCGGCGGCGTGGATGGCGTCCAGCACCTGGTGAAACTGCTGGAGCTGGGCCTCCACCTCCTGCCCCTTGCCGGTGGTGTGGAGCTGGGTGTAGATGCCGGAGAGGGCCACGTTGGGCAAAGAGCGGTAGGCCAGGAGGATCTTCTCCGGCTCCCCCACCAAAAAGCCGCCGAAGCCCATGCCTGTGTCCACCTGGATGTGGGCCTCCGCCACGGTGGAGCGGTTCTCCGCCACCGCGTTCAGGACAAGGCCGGTGTCCACCGAGGAGATGGTGCACACGGCGTTTAAGTCCACCAGCCGATCCAGCTCCTCCCGGTCCACCGTGGCCCGGAGCATGAGGATCTCCTCGTCCACAAAGCCGGCCTCCCGCAGCTCCTGGACCTCCTCCACGCTGCCCACGGCGAAGCGGCTCACCCCCTCGTCCCGGAGCAGCCGGGCCATGGGAGCCAGACCCGCGCCGCCCCCGTCGCCGGTGAGCACGCCGTACAGCGCCGCGCCCTCCGCCCGCTTCCGGATGACCGCCATGTTGGCCCGAACGGCCCCTTTTTCAATGACCAGCTTTCGCATCGTGGATGGCTCCCTTCTCTGTGTCTCCCGTGAGCGTGGGGGACGGGGCGCGCATGGCCCCGTGAATACCTTATTTTAGCACTCCATCCCCCAAAAGGCAACGCAAAAGCCGCCGCCGCCGGGGCTTTTCCCGGGGGAACCCGGAAACATTTACAAAAAGTTTTCAAAATCCCCGCCCGGCTCCGGAGCGCGGAGAATTTTCGGCGGGGCGGGAAGCGGTCCCGCTCTTGTGCCGGGGGGCAAAAAATGATACAATAAAATACTAACCGCCGCCGCTGTCCCGAGCTTCGTAAAAGAATAGGATGCCCAAAACGGCGGGGCAAAAATCCACCCTTGGAGGAACACATGGAACGCAATACCACCACCATCCCGCAGGCGGACATTGACCGCCAGCTTACTTTCTGCCGGGAGATCGCCCAGATGAACGCCGCCCGGCCGGAGCAGCCCCTGGCCTTTGTGGACACCTACGGCTGCCAGCAGAACGAGGCGGACTCCGAGCGCATCCGGGGCTATCTGAGCGAAATGGGCTACGGCTTCACCGACGACGAGGAGCAGGCCCAGATCATCGTCCTGAACACCTGCGCCATCCGGGAGCACGCGGAGCAGCGGGTGCTGGGCAATCTGGGGGCCCTGGTCCACGTGAAGCGCCGCCACCCGGACCAGATCATCTGTATGTGCGGCTGCATGGCCCAGGAGCAGCACGTGGCCGAGAAGATCAAACAGTCCTTCCGCCATGTGGACCTGGTGTTCGGCCCCCACATGCTGTGGAAGTTCCCGGAGTTTATCCACACCCTGCTCACCAGCCGGGGCCGCATCTTCCAGATCCCCGATGAGGCCGGCTCCATCGCCGAGGGCATCCCCGTGGTGCGCCAGGACAAGGTGAAAGCCTGGGTGTCCATCATGTACGGGTGCAACAACTTCTGCTCCTACTGCATCGTCCCCTACGTCCGGGGCCGGGAGCGCTCCCGGCAGCCGGAGGACATTTTAAACGAGGTCCGGGCGCTGGCATCCGAGGGCTATAAGGACATCACCCTCCTGGGGCAGAACGTGAACTCCTACGGCAAGGACCTGGACAGCCCCATGGACTTCGCCGATCTGCTGGAGCGGGTGAACGCCATCCCCGGGGACTTCCTCATCCGCTTTATGACCTCCCACCCCAAGGACGCCACTCAGAAGCTCTTTGAGACCATGGCCCGGTGCGAAAAAGTGGCCCCGGTGCTCCACCTGCCCTTCCAGGCGGGGAACAACCGGGTGCTGAAGGTGATGAACCGGAAGCACACCATCGAGGGGTATTTGGACAAGATCCGGGCCCTGCGGGCGCTCATCCCCGACATCGTCCTCACCTCCGACGTGATCGTGGGCTTCCCCGGGGAGACCACCCCCGAGTTTGAGGACACCCTGAAGGTGCTGGAAGAGGTGCAGTTCGACGCCCTGTTCACCTTCATCTACTCCCCCCGGGTGGGCACCCCCGCCGCCAAGATGGACGACCCCATGCCCCGGGAGGAGAAACTGGCCAACTTCAACCGCCTGGTGGCCCTCCAGGATGCCATCTCCGAGAAAAAGCACGCCGCCTACATCGGCAAGACCATGCGCTGCCTGGTGGACGGGGAGAGCGGCGACAGCCGGTACCCCCTCTCCGCCCGCACCCCCGGCAACCGCCTGGTGCGCCTGACCGGAGAACCGGCGGCCATCGGGCAGTTTGTGCAGGTCAAAATTACCGACGCCAATAAGTGGTCCCTGTTTGGGGAGATGGTTTGATTTGATTTTTCAGGGGGATTTCGCCGCCTGCCTGCGCCCGCAGGCGCGTTTCGGAGCGCAACCGCCGCACAGCGGCGGCTCTTAGCGCGGAGATGGCGGCGAGGTACTTTCCCAGCGATGGGAAAGTACCCAATGGCCCAGGCCACCCTCTCTTGGCCCTTCGGGCCAATTCACCTTGAGGATCGCCGGGGACGCCGCAGGGGCGAACTTCGTTCGCCATGACGGCGCTCCCTACCCCCTCTGTCTCGCTGCGCTCGACATCTCCCCCTGACAGGGGGAGTCGGCCCCCGGCCCCCGTTACGGGGGTTATCCCTTCGGCGTTGTGCTGCCCTTCCGGCGCGCAAAATCTGAGTGGGTGTCTAAATTTATCCCGGCCCCACTGGGGGCCTGGGTTTGCAAAATTTGTCCCTGTTGCGGTTCAACAAATGCGCCTGGCTTTACCGAACCAACGCCCCGGAGGTGCGAAATAGCCTTCCCCTGGGGGCCGACTCCCCTTATCAAGGGGCCGATTCCCCCTGTCAGGGGGAAATGGCGACCGAAGGGAGCCAAAAGGGGTAGGGATGATGGCCGAAGGCCAGAGGGGATAGGGAAGGTGTCCCGACCGCAGGTCGTGACGGATGAGGGGAACGGTAACAGGTTTTGCGTTCTTCTCGTATAAACGCGCCTAAGCCTTCCCCATTCCAGGGGGAAGGTGCCCCAGTGCGCACACTGGGGCGGATGAGGGTGCGCCCTTGGAACGCAACCCCTTCCAGCGGGCGACCGCAAGGGTCGCCCCTACAAAAGCTTCAAGAGCGCGGACGGAAACCGGGAACCACGGGCCGGTCTGGGACCGGCCCCTACGGCGAACCCGAAGCGGTTCTTGGAAATTTGTAGGGGCGGGTCCTAGACCTGCCCGCTGTAAAACATTCCGCATTTCTGGGAAGGGCGGCACACTGGGCCGTCTGCGGGTTCCCCCTCAGAAGCCGCAAAAAACGGCGGGAGCAGAGCTCCCGCCGGAACAGAGCGGAGAAAGAGAACAAGAAATTACCCTTTGTATAGCCGGTCCAGCCGCTCCACGATGTCCCCGATGACCCCCTCGTCGCAGTGGCAGAGGATCTCAGCCCCCCAGTCCCGCACCTCCTGGGCGCAGTTGGCGGGGGCGAAGGGGATGGCGGACAGGGCCAGCATGGGAATGTCGTTCTGGTTGTCCCCCACGCAGTACAGGTTTTGGGGGGCGATGTGGAGCAGTTCCATGAGGGTTTTCACCATGCCCCCTTTGTTGCACCCCCGACGGGTGATCTCCAGGTAGTAGCGGTTGGAGAAGATGGCCTCGTACCGGTCGGGGCAGTGCGCCTCCAGCCAGTCCCGGGCCCGGAGCAGCTCCCCATACTCCTGCTGGACGATGGCCTTGGTCCAGGGGGTGGGCATGTCCGGGATGGGGCGCTGGGTATAGTCGGTGCCCACTTTGGCCATGTGGGCGTCGGTGACGGCGTTGGGGCGGAAGACATAGATGTCCTCCCCGTGGTACACCTCCAGCCCCAGAGAGGGGATGGCGTCCATCAGGGCGGCGAAATCCTCCGGGGCCCGGGGGTCCAGCAAGGTCTCCACCAGGGTGGTCCGGGCGGCAAAGTCGTAGATGGCAGAGCCGTTGGACAGCACCACCGGGGCGTTGATGGGGGCCAGATCCGCGTAGGGGGCGAAGGTGCGCCGGGCCCGGCCGGTGGCCACGGTGAAGCGCCCTCCCTCCCCCATCCAGTACTCCAGCGCCGAACGGTTCCGGGGCGGGACCCGGCAGTGGGAATCATATAAGGTGTCGTCAAAATCGCTGACCAGCAGCAGGCCGTCAAATTTCCCCATGGAACAGCGCGCCTTTCTTCCCCGCGCCGGGGCGCAGGGGGATTTTTTCCCATTGTAGCCTGTCCCGCAGCGGCCTGTCAAGGCGGCAAGGCGAGGGAAAGTTCCCATCTGGCCGGAGAAAACCGAAAATTTTTTGAAGAAAGGGACTTTTTCCTTTACAATCGGGGAAAATTGTGATATAGTATCCCAGCGCCGCAGCGCGCGGCCCATCCGCTTCGTTTCAGGACACCGCCCGGGCAAGAGTCCGGGGCTTCCCCCGCCTGTTACGCAGCCCCTTGGGTATATGAATTTGAAAGGTGGAATTTCCCATGATCCGCAAGGACGAAAAGACGGCCGTCATCCAGGCCAACCGCATCCATGAGACCGACACCGGCTCCCCTGAGGTGCAGATCGCCATCCTCACCGCCCGCATCAACGAGCTCACCGAGCACCTGAAGATCCACAAGCAGGACAACCACTCCCGCCGGGGTCTGCTGAAGATGGTCGGTAAGCGCCGCAAGATGCTGGACTACCTGGCCAAGAAGGACGTGGAGCGTTACCGCGCCATCATCGCGAAACTCGGTATCCGTAAGTAATTGTTTGCCTTCATAGGGCAGCGCGCCTATCGTGCTGCCCTATGTTCGCATCTAAAACCAACTCAAACCCTGGAGCACCAGCGCTTTTTTAGCAGTTGAATATGGGCCTGGCACGGTGATCCGTAGTCCCAAGCCTTCCCCCCTCAGGGGGCCGACTCCCCTTGTCAAGGGGAGATGGCCGAAGGCCAGAGGGGAT
>CALWWF010000144.1 GCA_944385165.1 uncultured Oscillospiraceae bacterium | reverse complement strand
CTGAACTTCATGATGGAGAAGGCCCTGACCCGGCTGCTGGGCAAGCCCCCCATGGTGGTGGGCCCCGGCGTGCGGACGGGGCTGAACATCCGGCTGGCGGTCCAGTCCCAGGTGGGGGCGGACATCGTGGCGGACGCGGTGGCGGCCCTGGAGAAGTTCGAGCCCCCCATCGTCACCATCGACATGGGCACCGCCACCACCATCGGCGTCATCTCCGCCGGGCGGAACTACGAGGGCGGGATGCTGCTGCCCGGTGTCAACGTGTCCCTGGAGGCCCTGAGCCGCCGGGCGGCCCAGCTGCCGGCCATCTCCCTCCAGCACCCCAAGGTGCTGATCGGCAAGACCACCGAGGACTGTATGCGCTCCGGCATCGTCTACGGCACCGCCGGGATGCTGGACGGGGTCATCGACCGCATCCGGGAGCAGTTCCCGGGCCAGACGGTCAGCGTGGTGGCCACCGGCGGCAACGCCCCGGTGATCGTGAAATACTGCCGGAATCCCATCGTCTACGACAAGTACCTGCTGATGGACGGGCTGTGGGCGATTTATCAGAAGAACAAGTGAGGAATGATACTTAGGAGTTCGGGATTATCTGGAAATGAGACAGGCTCGGTGATGGAGGGATAGATCATGAAGCGGCAACTGCAAGGCATTGCACTGCTCCTGTTCGGCATTCTGTTAGGGATTGCCGAGGGGGATTTGAACAGCTATCTTGTGTATCATTTTGAAGCATTTCCCTTTGCCGCAGTCGGCCTTGTCATTGGCCTTGTTGGATTGATTTTCGTCTTTAAACGGGAAAAAGACAGATAGCGCCAATATTAACCAGAAAGAGATCACCTATTTCGGGTGATCTCTTTCTGGTTTTGCTCTTCTTTGGGCCGCTTGTATTAAGGCCAGATCCGGCATTGCCGGACCCGCTTTTTGTCAAGCCATTCAACAGCCCTGTCAATCCTTAATTGAATTTGTAACCAAACTGCTTCAGCACGCTGACGACGCTGCCGTTTCGGAAGTCCATGCCGATCCGGTCCATCAGCCGCAGGGAGGAGGGATCCCCCTGGACGACTCTGGCCACGCCGTCCTTGGTGGTCAGCGAGACCTTGCAGCCCAGCCGGTGCACGATGGCCTCCGTCATGGCGTTGTACTTGCCCAGGGGATAGGTGAACACCTGGGGCGTGGTGCCGACCTCCGTGGTGATCTGGTCCAGGACTTTGCGGGTGTCGTCCCCCACCAGGGTCACATAGTCCGCCCAGCTCTCGGAGGGGTTCTTCAGCATGGAGGTCCGGGCGGCGGTGCTGCTGTGGAGGTCATAGGTGTGGGGCTCGATGGCCACCAGGCCGCTGTTCACCATCTCCCGGATCTGATCCCACCGGAGCCCCCAGTCCGCGTACCGGATGGCCACGCCGATGGTGGAGAGCTCGATCTTCATCCCCAGCTTCTGGAGGATGGGGTAGACGTAGGTGTAGTTGGTGGCGTAGCCGTCGTCAAAGGTGATGACGATGGGCTTTTCCGGCAGGGGCGTGCCGTTCTCCACGTAGTCGATGACCTGGGAGAAGAACACCGTGTGGAACCCGGCGTCCTTCAGTTCCTGCATCTGCCGTTCAAAGACCTCCGGCGTCTTGGAGTAGCCCCGGCCCAGATAGGACACGTCGTGGTACATCAGCACCGGCACCTGGGCCGATTTGACGGAGGAAGCGGCGGCCTTTGGGACACAGCGGGAGATCAGCTTCGCCGCGGCGGCCCGGGTGAGCCCCTGCTCCGGCCGGAAGGTTCCGTCCGCGTATCCGTCCACAATTCCCAGGGCGGCCGCCGCCCGCACATAGGGCAGGCGCACTGGGGAGATGTCCGTCTGGTCCCGGAAGGACAACGCCGTTCCCTGGCCGACGGCCTCCGGACGGAAGGCCTTGATCAGCAGCTGGGCGGCAAACTCCCGGGTGATGGGTGCGGTGCGGACGCCCAGCTCCTCCGGTGTAAACCAGCCGAAATAGGCGCCGTAGGCCGCGGCGGGGTCCGCCCAGTTGGAGCCGCTCTGGAGCTGGCGGTCGTCCAGGCCGTCTGCCCGGCAGACCATGGAGAGGAAAGCCTGGACGCTGACGGCATCCTGGGGACGGAAGCGGCCGTCTCCATAGCGCTGGACCAGCCCGCGGCTCACGGCGTCGTGGATATAGGAATAGGCCCAGTGGGATTTAGGCACATCAGGGAAGTCCGCCGCGTAGGCCGCGGGGATGCACGACAGGGCCAGCAGCAGTGCCAGCGCCAGCGGTAGAATACGCCTGTGAATCCGGTGAAACAATGGGTTCAGCCTCCAATCCGTCTGAAAGACCTCTGCTAGTATTGTGGCAACTCCAGGAGTTTACTCAAGGAGTTCACTCTAACGTAGCAGACTTGGCGGAGATTGTCAACCGCGCAAACGCCTGCCGGAGTATTCGGGCCAGAGGCATGAGACACAAAAAAACAAGGACGCGCCAGACGGCACGTCCTTGCTGGAAAGCGTATATGGGGCGTTTTTACTTCACCAGCACTTTTTTCAGCTTGGCGAAGCGGGGCAGGGAGTCCACCTTGGGCAGCTTGGGCTCGCCCTGGATCAGGGGCAGCACATAGTCGATGAAGGGCTTCTCCACGTTGTTGTGGGCGGCGTTGATCCACTCGACGGGCACCTTCTTCTCGGTGTTGGCCACGTCGGTCAGGGGCAGCAGCTTGGTGCGGCAGACGTACTGGCCGTTCTCATAGCTGCGCTTGAAGCCCACCATCTTGTCGGTGATGCCGGCCACGGCGTTCTCCACAGCAGCCTTGCCGGACATAACG
>CALWWF010000143.1 GCA_944385165.1 uncultured Oscillospiraceae bacterium | reverse complement strand
TCACCTGCTCGGGGGTGAGCTTGTACTGCTCGGCCAGCTTGCTGACCTCGGCCTCGCACTCCTCCTCGGTGACCTCCATGTTCTCGGCGGCGGCCACGGCCTCCAGAGCCAGCTGGGGCTTCACCTGACGCAGGGCGGAGGGCTTGGCGGAGGAGCGGAGCATCTCGGGGGTCATGCCCATCATCTTCAGATAGTCGTCCATGGACATGCCCTGGCCGGACATGCGCATGGCGTACTCGTCCATGATCTTGTCCAGTTGGGTCTCCACCATGCCGTCGGGGATGTCGGCCTCCAGGTTGTCCACCAGCTGGTCCAGGACCGCGCTCTCAAAGTCGTTCTGGGCCTCGGCGGTGCGGCGCTGCTGGAGCTTCTCGCCCAGGTCTTTCTTAAAGTCGGCCAGAGTCTCGAACTCGGACACGTCCTTGGCAAACTCGTCGTCCACCTCGGGGGCCTGGGACTCCTTGACCTCCTTCACCTTGACCTTGAACACCACGCTCTTGCCGGCCAAGTCGGGGACATAGTTCTCCGGGAAGGTGATGTCCAGGTCCTTCTCGTCGCCGGCCTTCAGGCCGATGAGCTGATCCTCGAAGCCAGGGACGAAGGAGCCGGAACCGATCTCCAGGCTGTAGTTCTCGCCCTTGCCGCCCTCGAAGGCCTTGCCGTCGTCAAAGCCCTCAAAGTCGATGACGGCGGTATCGCCCATGTGGATCTCCCGCTCCACGGACACCAGGCGGGTGGCCCGGCGGATATAGGGCTGGAGCTCATTGTCGATGTCCTCGTCGGTGATGTTCACCTCGGCCTTGGGGGCGGTGAGACCCTTGTACTCCTTCAGGCTGACCTCGGGGCGGACGGAAACCAGGGCGGTGAAGATCAGGCCCTTCTCCTTGCCCACTTCCACGATGTCCATCACCGGGTGGCCCATATCCTCCAGGTTCTGCTCCTTCACAGCCGCCTCATAGGCGCCGGGGTATACGTCGTTGATGGCATCTTCATAAAACACGCCGGAGCCGTACATGCCCTCGATGACCTTGCGGGGGGCCTTGCCCTTCCGGAAGCCGGGGACGGTGATGCGGCTGCGGGCCTTCAGATATGCCTTCTGAACCGCGGCCTCAAACTCCTCAGGCTCCACCTGGATGGTCAGCTCCACGGTGCTGTTTTCTTTCTTTTCAACGTTGGTGACCTTCATGTAACTTTTCCTCCTGTGGGCGCACAGCGGGCTTTTCCTGGGGGGCCGCCGCCGCGCCGTATACTTTCGCCACGATATTTTACCAGATACAGGCCGGTTTGACCAGCCCATTTTTTCATTTCTTCGGGAATTTTTCGCTAATCCAGGATTTTTTCCGGCTGGAAACCCAGATAATCCGCCGCCACCAGCCGGTACTCCACTCCGCCCAGCCGTCCGGAAAAGGCCAGGCGGTGGCTTCCGCCGTGGAGATGGCCGTAAAAACAGCGGCTGACTCCATACTGTTCCAACAGGTCGATGATCTCCTGGCACCGGTACCCCTGGTAGAGCGGCGGGTAGTGGAGGAAGCAGTACTTCTCCCGCTCCCCCGCCGCCTTTAGGGAGGCCTCCAGGCGGATCAGCTCCCGGTTAAAAATTTTTGCGCTGTGCTCGCCCCGCTCCTCCTCATAAAACCATCCCCGAGTCCCGCACAGGGCGATCTCGCCGTACAGGCGGCAGTTGTTGTGCAAAATCTCCAGGGTGGTAAAGCCGTTTTCGGCAAAGAACTTGTCCATCTTGGCGGCGGTGGTCCACCAGTAGTCGTGGTTCCCCTTTAAAAGGATCTTCCGCCCGCCGGGCAGGGAGTCCAGAAAGGCAAAGTCCTCCCTGGCCTGCTCCAGGCTCATCCCCCAGGACAGGTCCCCGCACAAAACCACCGTATCCTCCGAACCGATCTGGGAAAAACCCTCCCGCAGCTTTTCCACATATCCGGTCCATCCTCCGCCGAACACGTCCATGGGCTTGTCGACGCTCAGGGACAGGTGGGTATCTCCGATGGCGTATAGGGCCATAGGCGCAGCTCCTTTTATTCTAGCATTTCCAGCACCGCGTCTACCATACGCTCTTTTTCCACCACTTCGTGGAACCGGGGCGTCTTGTCCCGCAGGGCGGCCAGAGGAGCCGGGACCGGCTCGCCGGTGACCTGGCTGAGCTGGTCCAGGATGTCCAGCCCCTGGGCCTGCTCCGTCACGCCCAGGGCGGAGAGCACGTTGTCGCAGAATTTGAAGGGACTTGCGGTAGAGGCCACGATGGCCGGGGTCTCGTCCCCCGTCTCCTTTCGGTACTGCTCCAGGGCGGAGAAGCCCACGGCGGTGTGGGGGTCGATGAGGTAGTCAAATTTCTTATAGATGGCGCCGATCACCTTCTGGGTCTCGGCATCGTCGCAGCAGTAGCCCTTGAACAGCTTCTGGATCTTCCCCAGAGCCCGCTCGCTGACCCGGTACACACCGGTGGCCTTCAGCTGTTCCATGTAGCCGCGCACCTCGCCGTCCTCCTGGGTGATGGCCAGCAGCAGCCGCTCCAGATTGCTGGAGATCAGGATGTCCATGGAGGGGGACATGGTGTTGTAGAAGGTGCGGTTGCGGTCATACTCGCCGGTGTTCAAAAAGTCGGTGAGCACGTTGTTGGCGTTGGAGGCGCAGATCAGCTTCTGGATGGGCACCCCCATATCCCGGGCGTAGTAGGCCGCCAGGATGTTGCCGAAGTTGCCGGTGGGCACGCATACGTTCACCCCGTCCCCCTGCTGGATCTTCCCGTCCCGCAGCAGGTCGCAGTAGGCGGAGATGTAGTAGACGATCTGGGGCAGCACCCGTCCCCAGTTGATGGAGTTGGCCGAGGAGAGAAAGTAGCCCCGCTTGGCCAGCTCCTCCCGCAGGGCCTCGTCGGAGAAGAGCTTCTTCACGCCGGTCTGGGCGTCGTCGAAGTTGCCCACCACTGAGCACACCCCTACGTTGGCCCCCTCCTGGGTGACCATCTGGAGCTCCTGGATGGCGGAGACCCCGTCCTTTGGGTAGAACACCAGGATCTTGGTGTGATCCACGTCCCGGAAGCCCTCCAGGGCCCCCTTGCCCGTGTCGCCGGAGGTGGCCACCAGGATGCACACCGTCTTCTCCTCCTCCAGCTTGCGCAGGGAGGCGGTGAGCAGGTGGGGCAGCATCTGGAGGGCCATGTCCTTGAAGGCGCAGGTGGGCCCGTGCCACAGCTCCAGGCAGTAGGTGTTCTCATCCAGCGCCCGCACCGGGGCCACCGCCGGGGTGTCGAACTTCTCCGGGCCGTAGGCGGCGTTGGCAAAGTCGGTGAGCTCCTTGACCGTGAACTCGTCCAGGAACAGCTTCATCACATACACCGCCCGCTGCTGATAGGACATGTCCTTCAGCTCCTCCAGGGCGCGGCGGGGCAGCTTAGGCAGATAGACCGGCGTCAGCAGTCCCCCGTCATCCGCCAGGCCCTTGGCAATGGCCTGGGAGGCGGAAAACTGCTGCTCCCGGTCTCTTGTGCTGATGTATTGCATCTTGATTCCTTCCATTCTTGTTATAGGATAAGTACAAGTGTGGATCGTGCCGGGATCCTCTGGTGTTTTATTATGCCATCTTTTCCGGGTCAGGTCAACCCCAGGCGGCACAATTCGCCCCCGGTTCCCGGCCAGGCGGCCTAAAAGGCCCCCTCAAGATGTCGTATTTTGGAATTTTTTGTCCCCAACCCGTTGGGGGCCAGGATCTCCACCACGTCAAACCGGGGCTGGAGCACGGTGGGGTATTTCTGGAGGTAGAGCTCCGCCGTGATGCGCAGCTTCTCCTGCTTGCGTCGGTCCACATAGGCCGCGCCAGCGCCGAAGCGCTCCGAGCGGCGCAGCTTCACCTCCACAAAGCAGAGAAAGCCCCCTCCCTCCGCCACGATGTCCACCTCCCCGAACCGGCACTTCCAGTTCCGGTCCACGATGCGGAACCCCTTCCGGCGCAAAAATTCCGCCGCCAGGTCCTCCCCCCACGCGCCCCGGCGGCGGCTCTCCTCCCCGCTCATAGGTGCTTGAGAAAGGAGCGGCGGTGGATGGGGCTGGGGCCGTACTGCCGCAGCAGCGCATAGTGGAGCTTGGTCCCGTAGCCTTTGTGCTTTTGGAACTGGTACTCCGGATACTCCTGGGCAGCCTTCACCATCCACCGGTCCCGGCTCACTTTAGCCAGGATGGAGGCCGCCGCGATGGAGGCCGACAAGCTGTCCCCCTTTACAACACAGCGGTGGGGCGTGGTGATGGCGAAGTGCTTCCCATGGTCCCGGTTTCCGTCGATGAGGGCGAAGTCCGCCCTCGGGTCCAGCCGGTCCATGGCCAGCTGCATGGCCTTCATGCGGGCGCTGAGGATGTCGGTCTCGTCGATCTCCTTGGCGTCCACCCAGGCCACCGCCCAGGAGAGAGCCTTCTCCTGGATGATGGGGAACAGGGCCTCCCGTTTCTTCTCCGTGAGCTTTTTGGAGTCGTTGAGGCCGGGGAGCTCCGCTCCCAAAGGGAGCACCACCGCCGCCGCGTACACCGGGCCGGCCAGCGGACCCGCCCCCGCCTCGTCGCAGCCGCAGATGCAGGTATGGCCGGCGGCCAGGGCCTCTCGTTCGTATTTCCATAGATCGTCCATGGTTTTTCCTTCTTTCGGGGAGAGGTTTCGCCGCCCGCGGGCGGCGACCTACTTTTCTTGAAAGAAAAGTAGGCAAAAGAACTTTGTGCGAAACTTCGTTTCGCCTCTTTCTGGATGGACACTTCGTGTCCATATTCGCCGTCCCCCTAGAACCCCATTTTACGGGGGACGCCCTCCTGTTAAGCGGTGTGTCATTTCCGGTGCGCAAAATTTGAGTGGCTGGTCTAAATTCCCGCCGGGCCACTGGGCCCTGGGTGTACAAAAATTACAGGTGTTGCGATTTAAGTTCTGCGCCTGGCTTCGCCGAGCTGTCGTTTTCAGTGCGAAATTCGCCGCAGGGGGCTCTTGCACCCACCCACAAGCCTTCCCCTGGGGGAAGGTGGTCCCGAAGGGACCGGATGAGGGGAACGGCTACAAGTTTGTATCTCTTTCGTAGAAACGTATCATAAGCCTTCCCCCTTCCAGGGGGAAGGTGCCGAGCGAATGCGAGGCGGATGAGGGTGTGCCCTTAAAACGCATTCACTACTTTGCTGGGCGACCGCAAGGGCCGCCCCTACAAAATCAAGAAACGCCTCAGGTTACGCCGTCTCTTTGAGCCGCACTTGAGCCCCGCCCACACAAAGGCGCTCTCAAAAAGGGGAGTGCCCACGTTACGATTACCACCCAATGAGCGGCAGCGAAAGACGTGGGGAAACCAATCAGCTAAGCCGCCCGCGCCTTTGCGTCAACCGCCAAGGCAGCCTAATTGGGGTTCCCGTAAAATAGGGGTCCGGGGCCGACTCCCCCTGTCAGGGGGAGATGGCCCGAAGGGCCAGAGGGGGTAGGGAGGGCGAATAGAAGTGCCGTTCCGGCGCTTCTCTGAGCCGTCCCCGGTGGCGTTTTGGTTCCTTTGCCGCCATGGGCAAAGGAACTCGCCGTCCGCAGACGGCGAAGCCTCCCCCGCAAATAGCATCAATCTTCCTCCGGCAGCTCCAGGGTAAACTTTCCCAACTTCCCTCCCCGGAACTCGTCCAACAAAACCCTTGCCATCCGCTCGGTGTCGAACTCTCCCCCGGAGATGCGCATCCCCCGCTTCTGGGCGGCCAATTCCAGAAGGCGGTAGCCGTAGGCCACCGAGTCCTCCCCCTCCTGGGGGGCGGAGATCTGGGTAAGCTTATAGGCCTGGAGGGCCGCCGGGTAGCGCTCCCCCAAGAAGGCCATCAGGTGGCAGCCCAGGGTCTCCACGTCCATGATCTCGTCCTTCACCGCGCCGGTGAAGGCCAGGTTCATCCCCGTGCGGGGGTCCTCAAACTTGGGCCACAGGATACCCGGGGTGTCCAGCAGCTCCAGCCCCCGGTCCACGGTGACCCACTGCTTCCCCCGGGTGACCCCGGGCCGGTCGCTGGCCTTGGCGGACTTCCGCCTGGCCACCTTGTTGATAAAGGTGGACTTACCCACGTTGGGCACCCCCACCACCATGGCCCGCACCGGACGGCCCACCAGGCCCTTTTCCTGCCAGCGGGCGATCTGGTCCTTCAATACGCCCCGGACCACGTTGGAAAACTGCCCCACACCGGAGCCGGTCTTGGCGTCGGTCTCCAATACAGAGAACCCTTTCCGGCGAAACCAGCTCCCCCAGGCCCTGTTCCCCGCCGGGTCGGCCTGGTCCGCCCGGTTGAGCACCACCAGCCGGGGCTTTCCGGCAGTGATGGCGTCGATGTCCGGATTGCGGCTGGACACCGGGATGCGGGCGTCGATGATCTCCACCACGATGTCCACGTTCTTCAAATCGGCCTCGATCTGCCGCCGGGTCTTGGTCATGTGCCCCGGATACCACTGGATGTTCATACGGTTCCTCCTCTCCCCTGTTCGCGGGCTCGGACGCTATATCATTCACGCCTCGCTCCGCTCACGGTCGGGTCGCTTTCGCTGCGACTCCGGGCACAAACATCCGGGCCTGCGGCCCTGCTTGGTTTGTGCCCGTCGCTTCGCTCCAAGCTCCCCTGCTCGCGGGCTCGGACGCTATATGAAAAAAGGAGCGGTGTTCACCGCTCCTTTTTTGCATTGGATCAAAGGGCCTCCTTGATCTTGGCCGCCTTGCCCACGCGGCCGCGCAGGTAGTACAGCTTGGCGCGGCGGCCCTTGCCGTGGCGCCCCACTTCGACCTTCTCAAGGGAGGGGGCGGGGTGGGGGAACACCTTCTCCACACCGACGCCGTAAGAGACGCGGCGGACGGTAAAGGACTCCTCAATGCCGCCGTGCTTCTTGGCAATGACGGTGCCCTCGAACACCTGGATACGCTCGCGGTTGCCTTCCTTCACCTTCAGGTGCACCCGGACGGTATCGCCCACCTGCACCACAGGGGGCTCCTCCTTCATATACTTGTCGGTAAAAGCCTTCATCAGATCCATGTTTGTTTCCTCCTGTTGTATAGGCGTTCTTGCGCGCCATCCTGCCGCGCCCTTGTCCCGGCGCGGCGGCCGCAGAGGACCGCCCGTTATCTCAGACCAGGAAATGTTATCACACTTTTCAGGAAAATGCAAGCACTTTTTCGCTTATACGCATCCATACACTTCCCGGTGGGTCTGAGAGACCTGGATGGGGATCCCCGGGAACTTTAAGGCCAGATACTGGACGATCTTCGGACAGACCACGTTCTCCGTGGCGTAGTGCCCCGCGTCCATCAGGGTGATTCCCAGGGCCTGGGCCTGCAAAAACTGGTCGTACTTCACATCGGCGGTGACGAAGGTATCGCACCCGGCGGCCAGGGCGTCGGAGAGCATGGAGCCGCAGGAGCCCCCGCCCACCGCCACCCGGCGCACCGGCTTTCCGCCGCTGGCAAAGCGCACCCCAGCGGCCTGGAGCTTCTCCTTCACATAGGCGGCAAATTCCTCCGGGGAGGGGCTGTTGTTCCAGTTCAGATTTCCCACCCGTCCCACGCCGTAGGGCTGGCCGTTCCGGTCCACCCCGTCCTGGTGGAGCTGCTCCAGGCCGGTGAGGCCCAGGGTCTGGGCCAGGCACACGTTCACGCCCCCCTGGGCCGCGTCCAGGTTGGTGTGGGCGCAGATGGCGGAAATCCCGCTCTCTACCAGACTCAGCAGGGTCCGTCCTGTGGGGGTCTCGTCGGTGATGCGCTTCACCGGGTGGAAGATCACCGGGTGGTGGGAGACGATCAGGTCCGCCCCCCACTGCTCCGCCTCGTCCACCACACTTTCTGTAATGTCCAGGGAAACTAAAATTTTACGAACCGTTTGGTCCCCCCGGCCCACCAGGAACCCGGCGTTGTCAAAGTCCATCTGGGTCTCAAAGGGGGCCCACTGGTCCATCTCTTGGAAAATATCTTTTACCTTTACCGCTGCCACGCGTCCCACTCCTTCTTCATCTCCAGCAGGCCTTCCCGCACCTGCTCCAATTCCTGTTTTCGCACCTCTCCCCTGCCCTCCCGGGCCAGGGCCAGGCCGGCAATAGCCCGGTCCAGCTTATGGACAAGGCCCTCTAAATAGGCCCCCCGCAGCCCGTCCCGGCTCTGCCGCCCCGCCCAAAGCTCCGCGGCCGTCATGGGGGGCGTCTCCCCCGCCCGGACGAACAGGACCACATAGATGGTCTCCTCCTCCCGGGCCAGGCGCTCCTCCAGGATGGCGTATCCGTTTTTCTGGAGCCACTCCCGCAGGTCAGGCAGGGAGCTCATGGGCTGGAGCACCAGGGGAACATTCCGCTCCCGCACCCAGGAGGCCGCCGCCAGGATCTGGGCGATGGTCTCGCCGCCCATGCCGGCGATGACGATGGCGTCCGTCTCCTCCGGGCGGATGCCCCTCAGGCCGTCGCACAGGCGGAAGGCCATCTTGTCCCGGCAGCCGTACTGCTTCGCCGTCTCCTTGGCTCGGAGCAGGGGGCCCTGCCGCAGATCGGCGGCGATGGCGTATGGAATTTTTCCCTCCAGCAGCAAGGCAGCGGGCAGATAGGCGTGATCGGTGCCGATGTCCGCCAGCCGGGCCCCGGCGGGGACCAGGTCCGCCGCCGTGCGCAGGCGGGGCGTCAGCTCAATGGTATGTCTCATGGTTTCCTCATTTCCAGGCAGAACAAAAAAAGCCGGGGCGGATCACTCCGCCCCGGCCTGATTCCGGTCTTATTCGCCGGCGGCGATCATCGCGTTGACCTGAGCGAGCAGGTCGTCCACTTCCACGCCGTGGACCATGCAGGCCTGCTCCACGGTCTCGCCCCGGGAGGCGGGGCAGCCCAGGCAGTGCATGCCGATGTTCATGAACAGGGGCGCGGTCTGGGGGGCGATGGTCAGAATATCACCGATAATGGTGTCTTTTGTAATGGTCATTGGAATCTCCTCCGTTCTTCATGGGATTACGAGAGTAGTATAGCCGAACCTCCCCTCTTTTTCAATAGGAAAATCTGAAAAAGATTGGTTTTTCTCCCTGTTATGCCGCCGCTGCCGCGGGGCGCATGATCCCCACCTGCTCCAGGACGTCCGTCACATAGTGCACGGGGATGATCTTCAGCGCCTGCTTGACCTCCTCGGCCACATCCATCAAATCATCCACATTTTCTTCCGGAATGAAGACCGTCTTCACGCCGGCCCGCTGGGCGGCCATCAGCTTCTCCGGCAGGCCGCCGATGGGCATGACCACCCCCCGCAGGGAGACCTCGCCAGTCATGGCGACCTCCGGGTTCACCGGAGTTTTTGTCACCAGAGAGGCCAGAGCCGTGGTCAGGGTGATGCCGGCGGAGGGGCCGTCCTTGGGGACCGCTCCCGCCGGGACATGGACGTGCAGGTCGTTATTCTCAAACAGCTCGGCCTTGTCCGGGAACATGGACTTCACCAGGCTCACGGCGATCTGTACCGACTCCTTCATCACGTCCCCCAGCTGGCCGGTGATGATGGTCTTGCCGCTCCCCTTGGTGAGCAGGGATTCGATGAACAGAATCTCACCCCCCGCCTGGGTCCAGGCAAGGCCCGTCACGATACCGGGGTTTTTGGCCTCCAGCACATGGTCGTGGCGGATGGGAGCCAGCTCCAGCAGACCCCGCAGGTCCTCGGGCTCCACGGCCACCGCCCGCTCCTCTCCGCTGACAAGCTTCACCGCCGCCGCCCGGCACAGGGTGTCCAGCCGGTTCTTCAACCCCCGGACCCCCGCCTCCATGGTGTAGTCGGAGATAATGGCCCGCAGCGCCTCGTCGCTGACGGTCAGGTTCTCCTCCGTGATACCGGCCTTCTGCATGGCCTTGGGCAGCAGGTGCTTTTTCGCGATCTGGAACTTCTCCAGCGCCGAGTAGCCCGGGAAGGAAATGACCTCCATCCGGTTGAGCAGGGGCGCGGGGATGGTGTCCGTGGTGTTGGCGGTACAGACAAAGAGCACGTCGGACAGGTCATAGGGGACGTTCATGTAGTGGTCGGTGAAGGTGGCGTTCTGCTCCGGGTCCAGGACCTCCAGCAGAGCGCTGGCGGGGTCGCCGCCGTAGTCCCGCACCAGCTTGTCCACCTCATCCAGGACCACCACCGGGTTGGAGGCTCCGCTGCGGCGTATCCCCTCCATGATCCGCCCAGGCATGGCGCCGATATAGGTGCGCCGGTGGCCCCGGATCTCCGCCTCGTCCCGGACGCCGCCCAGGCTGACCCGCACATACTTGCGGCCCAGGGCCTTGGCGATGCTCTGCCCGATGCTGGTCTTGCCAGTGCCCGGCGCGCCCACGAAGAGGAGGATGGAGCCGGACTGTTTCTTGTTCAGGGCCATCACGGCGATCTGCTGGAGGATGCGCTCCTTGGTCTTTTTCAGGCCGAAGTGGTCCTCATCCAGCACCGCCAGGGCGGCCTTCAGGTCGATCTTGGCGGGGGGCTCCTTCTTCCACACCAGGCTGGTGACGAAGTCCAGATAGTCGTAGAGCATCCCGTACTCGTGGCCGTCCTGCCCCTCCTGCTTCATGCGGTTGAGGACCTTCTCCGCCTCCGCCCGGGCCTCGTCGTTCATGCCGGACTCCTGGATCTTCTGCTCAAACTTCTGCACGTCCGTCACATTCTCCGGGTGGAGCTTATCCAGCTCCTGCTGCATGAAGCTGATCTGCCGGCGCAGGGCCTGCTCCCGGTACTGCTGCTGGTTGGACTGCTTCTGGGCGGTCTGCGCCTCGTTGTTGACCTGATACAGCGCCAGAGTTTCATAAAATGCCTTCTCCATCATCTCTGCTCGCTTGGCCACCGAGTCCTCCGCCAGAATGGCGTACTTCTCCTCGTTGGAAATCTGCAGCATGGAGGAGGTGAAGGTGATCAGCTCGTTCATATTCTGCCAGCGCATGATGTAGTTCCGGGCGCCCATGAGCCACTTGCTCCCCTCCAGGGTGTCCAGCATGTCCGAGCGCATCTTCTGAAAGCGCTCCTGCTGCTCCTCAGAGTCCAGGTCGTTGATCTCCGGGCGGGTGCGCAGCTCCACCTGGAATAACTTCCCGTCCGCCTGGATGGAATCCAGGTTGACCCGGCTAGTGGTGCGGATGAGGGCCCACTCGCCCTCGATGCTCTCCACCACGCCCCGGGTGGCGATGGGATAGACGTCCTGGGCGGCAATGGTCCCCTCTTTCTTGTCGCTTTTCAGCATCAAAAACAGGACCTTGTCCCCCACGGCCACCGGCTGGTCCGACCGGCTGTTCAAATACTCCAGCTGAAAATAGCAGGAAACATTGGGCAGAGAAAGGGCATTATAGTAAGAAATGGAAATCATTTGGAATCACCTCGTTGCGTTTGCTTGGTTCTTGGTTAAAATTGGGAGGGCTCCTCCGAGCCCAGGTTCAGCTTCTCCAGCGCCGCCCGGCACTCCTCCGGCACTTGGCTGCACACAAGGCCCCGGACTGCGTCCTCCGTTCCGGCCCGGCAGGCGGTCTCATAGTACCAGCACTTGTACTCCAGCAGGGCCAGCGTCTCCTGAAGCTGTGCGATCTGCTGCTCCACCGCCTTCCTGCGGCGGCGGAACAGCTCCAGCCGCTGTTCCAGAGAATCGTCCCCCTCCTGGGCCATGGCGATAAACGCCTTGATCTCCTTGATGGAGAGGCCGGACCTTTTCAGACACTCAATGACCCGAAGGGAGCCGTAATCCTTCTCTGTGAACATGCGGATGCCGCCGCATGAGCGCTCCACAAAGGGCAGCAGCCCCTCCTGATCGTAGTAGCGCAGGGTGGAGGCGGCGATCCCCAAGAGCTTGGCCATTTCCCCCACTGTGTAGAGCATCCCATCACCCCCTGGAAAACTGCATCGAACTTAAAGTAGCTTTAAGTCCTTAAACTACTTTTATGTTATTATAGTTACTTCAATCCGGCTTGTCAAGAAAATTTATGTTAACAGATCATGTACGCGCTTCCCTGGCCGCAGGGCAGCCTGGGCCCCTCCGAAAGACAAATCTCCCCCGCGCAGGGTACAGGCGCCTGCCGCGGGGGAGCGCATATAAAAAAGGACGCCCGATTGGGCGCCCTTTTCTTTAGACGGTTAACCTGGCAATCAGCCCTGCTGCTCCCGCATCTTGGCGAAGCACTCGCTGCAGTAGACGGGACGGTCGGACTTGGGCTCGAAGGGGACCCGAGCCTCGCCGCCGCAGGCAGCGCAGGTCGCGGTGAAGTACTCACGGGGACCGCGGGCGGCGTTCTTGCGGGCGTCGCGGCAGGCCTTGCAGCGCTGGGGCTCGTTCTGGAAGCCGCGCTCGGCATAGAACTCCTGCTCGCCGGCGGTAAAGGTGAACTCCTTGCCGCACTCCTTACATACCAGGATCTTGTCTTCGTACATTTGGTTTCCCTCTCTTTGACTCATTACCCACGAAATGGGCGATAATATTTGCGATCAGCTCTCGCTGGAACCGCTGGAAGAAAATTTCCGGGCCACCTTCCGGCGGATGCGCTGGACCGCGTTGTCCACCGCCTTGGGGGACCGGCCCACCCGCCGGGCGATCTCTCCGCAGGAGAGGCCGCTTAAATAGGGGGACAGGATGGTTGCTTCGAACTCAGATAACTGGCCCTTCAGAGCGTCGAGACGCTCTCTCAGTTCCTCCCTGCCAATGATGACATCTTCTGGGCTCTCTTCGCTGGAAAACAGGTACGCATTGGTTCCGTCAAAAAGAGGGGGTTCGAATGAGACGCTGTGGTTTAAAGGGGAATGTTTGCTGCCCTGAGCCGCCCGCACCGCGCTGTACAGCCGGCTGCGGATGCAAATCTCCGCATAGGTGCGGAAGGATGCGTCCCTCCCGCTGTCAAAGCTGCGAATGGCGGTGAGCAGCCCCAGCATGCCCTCCTGAAAGAGGTCCTCGCTGTCCCCTCCCGCCAGAAACAGGGGGCGGGCGCAGGCACGGACCAGACGGCCATAGCGGCGGACAAGCTCCTCCTCGGCGGCGGCGCTGCCCCCCTTAGCCAGAAGGCACATTTCCTCGTCCGGTAAGGACTGGAAATCCGGGGAAAGTTCAATTTTACTCCGGTTGCTATTCATCATAAACAAAATGACTGGTTTTGTCAAGGGGTATCGGGAAATATTTTGTTCATATTCCCATATACCCGGGATCATTTTCTGAAAATCACGCCGGGATCAAACTGGGAATCAGCCCGGCCAGGCGCTGGGCAGTCTGGCGGGCGGTCTCCTCGTCCGTGGCCTCCACCATCACCCGCATCAAAGCCTCGGTGCCCGAGGGGCGCACCAGGATGCGGCCGCTGCCGGCGAGCTTCTCCTCCTCCGCCTTCACCGCGTCCCACAGGGCGTCGCTGGCCATGACCGCCTTCTTCACGTCGTTGTCGGCCACCGGCACGTTGACGAGCACCTGGGGATACCGCTTGCAGGCGCCAAAGACCTCCGAGGCTTTCCTCCCGCTCTCCTTCAGCAGGGAGAGCACCTGCAAGGCCGTGAGCTGGCCGTCGCCGGTGGTGGCGTAGTCCCGGAAGATCATGTGGCCGGACTGCTCGCCCCCCAGGGCGTAGCCCTGCTCCACCATCTTCTCCAGCACGTTCCGGTCCCCCACGTCGGTGCACTCCAGTTTCAGGCCGTGCTCCCGGGCAAAGACGTGGAGCCCCAGATTGGACATGACCGTGGCCACGATGGTGCCGCCGGGCAGCGCCCCCCGGTTCTTCCGGTCCAGGCCGCAGGCGGCCATGATCTGGTCCCCATCGATGAGGTTTCCCTCCTCATCCACCGCCAGGCAGCGGTCCGCGTCCCCGTCAAAGGCGATGCCGATGTCATAGCCCCCCGCCTTCACCATGGCGGCCAGGCCGTCCAGGTGGGTGGAGCCGCACTTGTCGTTGATGTTCACCCCGTCCGGGTCGGCGTTGATCACGTCGGTTCGGAGCTTGGGGAAGCGGTCGAACAGCCGGGCGGCGGTGGTGTAGGATGCGCCGTTGGCGCAGTCCACCAGGATGCGCAGCCCCGCCAGGTCACTGGTGATGGTGGACTCCAGGTGGTCGATGTAGTCCAGGGCCGCCTTTTCCGCCACATAGGACACCTTGCCGATGTCTCCCCCGGTCTTGCGGGGGACATTGTTGTGGCCGAAGAGGACCACGTCCTCGATCTTCTCCTCCAGCTCGTCGGAGAGCTTATAGCCCTGGCCGTTGAAGATTTTGATGCCGTTGTGCTCGAAGGGGTTGTGGCTGGCGGAGATGACGACCCCTGCGTCCGCCTTCTCGTCCACCGTCACCCAGGCCACCCCGGGGGTGGGCAGGGTGCCCAGGTCCAGCACGTCTGCCCCGGCGGTGCACAGTCCCGCGATGAGGGCCCCCTTCAGCAGGTCGCCGGAGATGCGGGTGTCCTTGCCAATGGTCACCAGGGGTTTTCCTCCCTTCCCCTGCTTCTTCTCCTTGGCCAGCACTTCCGCTGCGGCCAGGCCCACTTTATATGCCAGATCTGCATCCAGGCCGGCGTTGACTACGCCGCGGATGCCGTCGGTTCCAAATAGTTTACCCATGGAATACACCTCATTGTTTGTTTTTTGATTTACAAATAACCGTTTTTCGGTGGTTTGCTCCGTGTATAAAAGATAACGCGTGGGGGATTCCGCCGTCTGCGGACGGCGGGTTACTTTGCCCGCGGCGGCAAAGTAACCAAAACGCCGCCGGGGACGGCTCCGATGAGCACTGACGTGCTCATAGTCGCCTTTCCCCGGACCCTATTACGGGGGAAGCTCTCCTGATAGATATTGCAATATTTCCGGCGCGCAAAATCTGAGTGACTTTCACCAATTCAATCCGGGCCCACTGGGGCCCTAAGGATGCAAAAATTTCAGGTCTAACGCTTCAACCGCCGCGCCTGAGTTTGCTAATCCAGCGTCCCCGATCCGCCGACGGCCACATATCCGAACCGTTGGTTGGGAGACCTAGGCGCAGGTGTTGAACCGCACCACCTAAAATTTTCCTCAAAAACCAGCCGCCACAGGCGGCCCCAACGCAAAGCCCAGCGCAGCGGGTTTGCGTTGGAGAGGAGGAGCGATGGAGTGAGCGAGCTTTGCCCGGATAGGGCGAAGCTAGGGATACGCAATCCGCGACGACGAAGGGCCCAGTGGCCCGGACGGAACCGCACCCAGGCACTCCTAATTTTGCGCGCCGGAACTTTTGCTGAACTTTTCAGGAGAGGCTTCCGTAAAACGGGGTCCAGGGGGCCGCGAATATGGGCGCATCAGCGCCCATCCTGAGCGGCTCCTTGGCGGCTCTTTGGTGACTTTCTGGCCGGCCAGAAAGTCACTCACCCCGCAGGGCGAAACCCTGCAAAACAGCCTGGGAGAGCTGTCCTGTCAAAAGCTCAGCTGATCCAGCCCGCCGTTTGCCTCCCCGCCCGGCACGGGCAGGCCTAAGTGCTGATAGGCTTTCGCGGTGACGCACCGGCCCCGGGGGGTGCGGGTGAGGAAGCCCAGCTGCATCAGGTAGGGCTCGTATACGTCCTCCAGGGTGACCGCCTCCTCGTTGATGGTGGCGGCCAGGGTCTCCAGGCCCACCGGACCTCCCCGGTAGTTCTCAATGATGCTCCGGAGCATCCGGTGGTCGATGGAGTCCAGGCCCAGGTGGTCGATCTCCAGGGCGGTGAGGGCCTCGTCGGCCACCTTCTTGGTGATGACGCCCCCCGCCTTCACCTGGGCGAAGTCCCGCACCCGGCGGAGCATCCGGTTGGCGATACGGGGGGTCCCCCGGGAGCGGCGGGCGATCTCCATAGCACCGTCCGGCTCGATGGGCACCCCCAGGATGCCGGCAG
>CALWWF010000142.1 GCA_944385165.1 uncultured Oscillospiraceae bacterium | reverse complement strand
CCCTCGTCGATGGAGGGGCCGATGGCCAGCTTCACCTCGGGCCACAGGCGCTTGACCGCCTGGGCCATCACATGGGAGCAGGTGTGCCAGTAGGTCTGGCGGTACTCGGGGTTTTCAAAGGTAAATTCGTTGTTTTTCACTTCTTCGGACATTGAAAAGAACCTCCTCTGTTTGGCTTCTCCCCTCAGGGGGGAAGCCTAGGGGCAAAACAAAACGCCTCACCCCTGAGTGTGTCAGGGGTGAGGCGTAACAATACAATACGTCCCACGGTTCCACCCTGCTTGCAAGAAGCGTTTGAGCCGTCGTGAGCAGCGCGGATGGACCGCAGCGAGGGCGAGGGGAGGGGCCGAAGGGCCCAGACACCAGCCCGAGGCGGAGGGAAGCCGCGCGTCGCGAACAGGCGAAACGTGATCACTTGCCGCTTGTGACCGCTGTAACGGGCGGGCCCGGCATAGCTTTCAGCCGAACGAAGACGCAGAGGGCAGAGGGGAAAACCATTCTGCATTCTGCATTCTGCATTCTGCATTCGCCAGCGGCTCAGGAGTGGTACCAGGTGTAAAAGCCCGCAGGACGCTTCCAGCTTCCGCGTCCCTCTCTGGGCAGGCTTTATTTACAGCTTCTTCTCCCTCAGCGCCGATTTAACAGGGGTAATATATCACCGAGAGGGGGAGTTGTCAACAGGAAAAGGTTGATTTTATAGAAGAAACTTGAGGCAATTCAACGAATGCGTGCGCGAATTGCCTGGCAAATATCGTCCGCGTTTAACGCAATACAAGTATAGGTGCCGGCGGCTGTTTGCAGGAGGACTTGATTTTTATGGGAGGAAACGCCGACGATTTTGTCATAAGTGAATTCAAAAGAAATATATTGATCAACCATGCCTTTTTGCCGCTGCAAATATGCCCCGGCTACCCGATCTTCATATACGTCAATATAGCACTTCTGGGCTTGATAGATTGCCAGGAAAGGAGCGGCGAGTCCGGCTAAAATCATAATGAGCCCGGCAGCCCCGACAACAACAGGGGCAAACTGAAGCAGGTCCATATAACGCCACATAGAGTACGGGAGATGATAGCCATCAAAGGAAAAACAAAGGAACAAGAGAATCACACCGAATATGACGCTTGCTGCGGTTATTTTAAGATAGCTTTGGAAGGCTTTTTCCCTGCTGCGGTCACCAGACAATACCAGAGTGTTCTTCATGGTTGATTCCTCCTTTAAATCCAGCTATAAGCTGTAATCCAATTATAGATACGAAAAAATAATATGTCAAGAAAGAATATTTTTTGTAGTATGTTTTTCTGAGAAGAAATTCAGGTATGCTCCATGTATCGGGGGTGGCTGCAATGGACCTAGACTACCGAGAAATTGGACGGCGAATTGCCCGAAGAAGAAAAGAATTGGGATTAAAACAATCTGAAGTAGAAGAAAAAGCGGATATTGGCTACAAGTATTTATCCGTGATTGAACGCGGATATTCGATTCCTTCCACCGAGGTCATCATGCGCCTGGCCGCCGCCCTGGATACCACCCCGGATGAATTTCTGGTGGGGACCGCCCGCCATGAGGACGAAGCCTGGCGGGATGTAGCGGAAGGACTGCGGACATTGACGCCGGGGCAGCTGGAACTGACCCGGAATTTTATCCGCTGGGTAGCGGAGCAGAAGCTGTGAGAAAGGAAAAATTCCGAAAACGCATAGAAAATATGAAGAAAAAGAATCCGCGTTTTCCTTAAAATTTCAGCGCTCCTTCCAAACTTGCCCAAGGGCCCTTGACAGGGGGCGTGCTGGGGGCGTACACTGCACACAAGCAAAGGCGCTGCCGTCAAGTGAGACGGCGGCGCCTTCCTGCTTTTGCCGCGGCAGGCGTTTTTCAACAAGACCGAATGACACGCAAAGGCGCGTGTCCCGCTTCGAGGGGCGGGATACGCGCCTGGTTTCATGAAAGGGAGTGTGAACGGGCTATGGATCTGTCGGTATGGTTCCTCATGGGCGCAATTTTGGTGTTCTTCATGCAGTGCGGCTTTGCCATGGTGGAGACCGGCTTCACCCGGGCGAAAAACGCAGGCAACATCATCATGAAAAACCTGATGGACTTCTGCATCGGCACGGTGGTGTTCGTCCTGCTGGGCTACGGCATCATGAACAGCGAAAACTACTTCTTCGGCCTGATCGGGATGCCGGAGTATCAGATGTTCACGGACTTCTACAGCTTTGACTGGTCCAACTTCTTCTTCCAGCTGGTGTTCTGCGCCACAGCTGCCACTATCGTCTCCGGGGCCATGGCCGAGCGCACCAAGTTTTTGGCCTACTGCATCTACTCCGGCTTTATCAGCGCCATCGTCTATCCCATCGAGGCCGGCTGGGTGTGGAACAGCCAGGGCTGGCTGGTGAACCTGGGGTATGTGGACTTTGCCGGTTCCTCGGTGATCCACATGGTGGGCGGCCTGTCCGCCCTGCTGGGGGCCTGGATGCTGGGGCCCCGGCTGGGCAAGTACAGCAGAGAGAAGGACGGGAAGGTCCGGGTCAACGCCATCCCCGGCCACTCTCTGACCCTGGGGGCCCTGGGCTGTTTTATCCTCTGGTTCTGCTGGTACGGCTTCAACGGGGCGGCGGCCACTGACGTGGCCCAGCTGGCCCAGATCCTGGGCACCACCACAATTGCCCCCGCGGTGGCCACCGTGTCCTGTATGGCGTTCACCTGGCTGAAAAGCGGAAAGCCCGACGTGTCCATGTGCCTGAACGCATCCCTGGCCGGCCTGGTGGGCATCACCGCCCCCTGCGCCTCAGTGGATGTAGTGGGGGCGGCGGTCATCGGCGCCGTGTCCGGCGTGCTGGTGGTGCTGGCGGTGGAGTTCATCGACCAGAAGCTCCATGTGGACGACCCGGTTGGCGCCGTGGCGGTCCACTGCGCCAACGGCATCTGGGGAACCATCGCCGAGGGGCTGTTCAGCACCAGCCAGGGGCTGTTTTACGGCGGCGGCCTTGCCCACCTGGGGGTCCAGTGCCTGGGCGTGGTCTCCATCGGTGGGTATACCGCGGTGGTGATGCTCCTGGTGTATAAGTTCATCGACGCCACCGTGGGCCTGCGGGTGTCCGCCGAGGATGAGCTCATGGGCCTGGACATCTCCGAACATGGCCTGACCTCCGCCTACGCCGACTTCCTCCCTGTGGCTCCCGGCTATGGGGCCGGCAATGCGGTCAGCGGCCCCGTGGATGTGACCGACCTAGAGCCGGTGGCCCTGAAGGAGACGGCCTGCGCCGCCCCCGCAGGCGACAGCCCCAAGCTGACCCGGGTCTCCATCATCTGCAAGGAGGAGCGGTTCGCGGTGCTGCGGGACACCATGGCGGCCATCGGGGTCACCGGCATGACGGTGTCCAGCGTCATGGGCTGCGGCACCCAGCTGGGCAAGGTGGGCCAGTACCGGGGCGTGAAGATGAGCATGAACCTGCTGCCCTATGTGCAGGTGGACATCGTGGTCTCTAAGGTGGAACCTGCCCTGGTGGTGGCCGCCGCCCAGAAGTGCCTGCGCACCGGAAACGCCGGGGACGGGAAGATCTTCCTGAGCAACGTGGAACATGTGGTGAAGGTCCGCACCGGCGAGCAGGACTACGACGCTCTCCAGGACGACAACTGAATGGTCAGCGGTCTCCTGTTTCACATATACAACCAACTTCTTCTTCTCTCTTTTCCCAAAACGCCGGCGGCGCGGAGATAGATTTCTCCGCGCCGCCGGCGCTTGTTATAGAAAATTGTTTTGCTTAGATTTCCCGCCGGCCCTCCAGGGCCCGGACCAGGGTGGCGTCGTCGGCGTACTCCAGGTGGCTGCCCACCGGGATGCCGTAGGCCAGACGGGTGACTTTCACCGAGAAGGGTTTCAGCAGGCGGGAGAGGTACATGGCGGTGGCCTCCCCCTCCGTGTCCGGATTGGTGGCCATGATGACCTCCTGCACCCCGCCGGCGGCCACCCGCTCCACCAGGGACTTGATGTGCAGGTCGTCGGGGCCCACATGGTTCATGGGGGAGATGACCCCGTGGAGCACATGGTAGAGCCCCTGGTACTCCCGGGAGCGCTCCATGGCCATCACGTCCTTGGGGTCGGCCACCACGCAGATGGTGGAGGAGTCCCGCCGGGGGTTGGAGCAGATGGAGCAGGGGCCCTCCCCCTCGGTGAGGTTCTGGCAGACGGGGCAGCAGTGGATGACCGATTTGGCGCTGACGATGGCCTGGGCGAAGGCGTTGGCGTCCTCCTGGGGCATGGACAGCACATAGAACGCCAGGCGCTGGGCGGATTTTACGCCCACGCCCGGCAGTTTGGCGAACTGCTCCACCAGAGTTTCCAGCGCGGGGGGAAGATACTGCATGGGAAAGGACCTCCGGAATACGAGAATGAAGAGTGAAGAGTGGAGAGTGAAGAGTTGAGATAATAGAAGATAGGAGATATGCGGAGGACCGCAGCGGAGCGTGGAAGAAAAACTCCTATCTCCTATCTGAAATTAAATCCGCAGGGCACGGATGGCGGCGGCGGGGTCCTCCGCCTTATAGACCGCGGAGCCGGCCACCAGCACGTTGGCCCCGGCCTCCACCACCAGGGGGGCGGTCTTGGGGGCGATGCCCCCGTCCACCTCCAGCTCGCAGGCGGGGTTATACTTCTCAATGATGGCGCGCACCTGGCGGATGGTGTCCAGCTGGGACTCCATGAAGGCCTGGCCGCCGAAGCCGGGCTCCACCGTCATCACCAGCACCAGGTCCAGATCCTCGATGTAGGGCAGAACAGCCTCCGCCTTGGTGATGGGCCGCAGGGCCACCGCCTTCTTCACCCCGCACTCCCCGATGACCTTCAGAGCCTGGGCGATGTGTTCCGGGTGGTCGGCCTCCAGGTGGATGGACAGCAGGTCCGCCCCCGCCTTGGCGAAGGTCTCCACATACCGCACCGGCTTGTCGATCATCAGATGCACGTCCAGGAACATGTCCGTGTGCTTTCGGATGGACTGGAGCACCGGCACGCCGATGGTGATGTTGGGCACAAAGGCGCCGTCCATCACGTCCACATGGAGGTAGTCGGCGGAGGAGACCCGCTGAATGTCCCGCTCCAAATTGCAAAAATCGGCGGAAAGGATCGAAGGGGCAATTTTAATCATACTTTTATCCTCGCTTTCCCAATGATTTTAAAATCCTGTGATAAGCTGTCTCTCATCCTGGGGAGGCAAACGCCGCCCCCGGCGCATAGGATATGGGGCGGAGAGGAAGGGCGGCGCGCCGCCCTTCGTTTGGCGCTTTCGGACTGCGGGCCCGCTCACGGCCGCTCCCACGGCCCTTCTGCCGCCCGGGCCAGCCGGAGGCGCCCGCCGCTTTTCAGATAGCCGTCCGCCGGGCGGGGCCTGCCCCTCCGGCGGACGGCGGGAGAACGGGAAGGATAACTCCGGCTCAGGTATAGAAGTCCGCGGTCATGACCTCGTGGACACAGTAGCCGTGGCTGCGCAGGTCGGAGAGGATCTGCTGCTTGTGCTCCTGGCCGAAGGCCTCCAGGGTGACCTTCAGCTCCACGCCGTTCTGGCGGTTGATGTTCACAAACTGGTTGTGCTCCAGCTTGATGATGTTGCCGCTCTGCTGGGCCAGGAGGGAGGACACCCGCATCAGCTCGCCGGGCCGGTCAGGCAGCAGCACCGAGAAGGTGAAGATCCGCCCCCGGATAATCAGGCCGTGCTGCACCAGAGAGGCCATGGTGATCACGTCCATGTTGCCCCCGGAGAGCACGCACACTACGTTCTTCCCCTGGAGATCCAGGTGCTTCAGGGCGGCCACCGGCAGCAGGCCGGAGTTCTCCACCACCATCTTGTGCTTCTCCATCACATCCAAAAAGGCCTCCACCAGCTCCGCGTCAGGGATGGTGATGATGTGGTCCACGTTTTTCTGTACATAAGGGAAGACCAGGTCCCCGGGGGTCTTTACCGCCACGCCGTCGGCGATGGTGTTGGCGGTGGGCAGGGTGACCACATGGCCGGCCTCCAGGCTGGCCTTCATGGAGGCCGCCCCCTCCGGCTCCACGCCGATGACGGTGACGTTGGGGTTGAGGAGCTTGGCCAGGGTGGACACGCCCGCAGCCAGGCCGCCCCCGCCGATGGGCACCAGGATCACGTCCACGTCGGGCAGATCCTGAAAGATCTCATAGGCGATGGTGCCCTGCCCGGTGGCCACGTCCAGGTCGTTGAAGGGGGGGACGTAGGTGAGCCCTTCCTCCTGGGCAAGCTGGGTGGCCTTCTCCGCCGCCTCGTCGAAGACCTCCCCGTGGAGAATGACGGTAGCGCCGTAGTCCTTGGTGTTGTTGACCTTGACCAGGGGGGTGGTGGTAGGCATGACGATGGTGGCGGGGACCCCGGCCGCCTGGGCCGCATAGGCCAGCCCCTGGGCGTGGTTGCCTGCCGAGGCGGTGATGAGCCCACGGCTCTTCTCCTCCTCCGACAGGGTGCTGATCTTGTAGTAGGCGCCCCGAATCTTATACGCCCCGGTGACCTGCATATTTTCCGGTTTCAGATACACCTGATTTCCGCAGGTTTTGGACAGGGCGGGGGAGTGGATCAGATTGGTGGGACGGATCACGCCCTGCAAAACGCTGCGGGCGGCTTTGAACTGCTCTAAGGTCATGGCGCTTGTTGTTTCTCCTTTAGCAAAAGACTTTGATACTAGCAATCATACCCAATCAGGCGGATAAAGTCAATGGAAAGGTACGCACGGCCCCCGGAAGCCCCGGACCAGGGCAGGGAATGTTCTTGACCCTGACCAGGGGGAATGATACAATGGGCACAGAAGATCCGGCCTGAAATTGGGAAGCTTTGGCCGGAGAAGGAGCAGACTATGGCAAAACATACGAAGCGTTCGGTGATCCCCATCTATCTGGCGGGGGCGGTGTGGCTGGTGTTCGGGGTATGCCTCCCCCTGTACCGGCCGGCGGACTATGTCCTGTGCGCCCTGGTCTCCGCCGCAGCCTTCGTGGTGGGAAAGGCCCTCTTCCCGGACAGGCAGTACCAGGTCCCCGGGGAGGAAGGGAAGGAGCAGGAGGAGCGCCAGGCCCAGAGAGAGGCCGAGGAGGCCCACGCCGCCCGGGAGAAGGCCCAGAGAGAGCGGGAGGAGCGGCAGCGCCGGGAGCAGGAGGAGAAGGCCCGCCAGGCCCGGCAGGAAAAGAGTACCGGCAATCCGGAGATTGACAAGCTGATTTTGGAGCGGGAGAGGGCGCTCAGTGAGATGCGCCGCCTCAACGACAGCATCGAGGACGAGACCATCTCCGCCCAGATCGACCACCTGGAGGAGGTCACCCGGCAGATCATCGACCAGGTGATCCGAGAGCCCAAGAAGCTCCCCCAGATCCGGCGGTTTTTGAACTACTTCCTGCCCACTACTTTAAAAATCCTCAACGCCTATGACCGGATGGATTCCACCGGCATTTCCGGTGAAAATATTGACAATACCAAGGCCCGGGTGGAGGGGATGATGGGCACCATCGTGAAGGCCTTCGACAAGCAGCTGGATTCCCTCTTTGGGGCGGAGGCCATGGACGTGTCCACCGACATTACCGTCATGGAGAACCTGCTGGCCCAGGAGGGGCTGTCCGGGCCGGAGAAGCCCAAGATGTCCGGAGAAGGGACCACCCTGGAGTTATAAGATTAAGATATTATGTGATAAATTCCGCTCTGGAGAGAGCGGGAATCGGTATGAACACAATTGAGGAGGAACACGACTATGAGCGATGAACTGGATATGACCCCGCACCTGACCCTGACCCCCGAGGCGGACGCCGCCGCCCCCGCCGCGCCGGAGGCCCCCGCCCTGACCCTGGACCCCAGCGGGGCGGCCCAGGCGGCCCCGGCGCAGGGGGAGAGCGCCCTCTCCGAGGAGGAGCGCCAGAAGCAGCGGGAGGCCAACGCGGTGAAGCTGGACGAGTCCATGCTCACCGAGGCGGAGCGGAAGATGGTGGATGAGTTTGCCCAGAAGATCGACGTCACCGACTCCAACGTGGTGCTCCAGTACGGCTCCGCCGCCCAGAAGAACATCGCCTCCTTCTCCGAGAACGCCCTGAACAGCGTCAAGACCAAGGACCTGGGGGAAGTGGGCGAGGCCCTGTCCGCCCTGGTGGTGGAGCTGAAAGGCTTCGGCCAGGAGGAGGACGAGGGGGGCATCTTCGGCTTCTTCAAAAAGAAACGGGACAAGCTGGAGGCCATGAAGGCCAGTTACGCCAAGGCGGAGGTGAACGTGGACAAGATCGTCCACATCCTGGAGGACCACCAGGTGACCTTGATGAAGGACGTTGCCATGC
>CALWWF010000141.1 GCA_944385165.1 uncultured Oscillospiraceae bacterium | reverse complement strand
ACTGGTCCACCAGGGTGTAGAGCTGGGTGGACTTCTCACCCTGGCCGGAGATGATCAGGGGGGTGCGGGCCTCGTCGATGAGGATGGAGTCCACCTCGTCCACGATGGCGAAGGAGTGGCCCCGCTGCACCAGCTCCTGGGCGTAGATGGCCATGTTGTCCCGCAGGTAGTCAAAGCCGAACTCGTTGTTGGTGCCGTAGGTGATGTCGGCGGCGTAGGCGTCCTTCTTAGCCTGCCCCATCACCCCGTGGATGACCAGGCCCACGGTCAGGCCCATGAAGCGGTACACCTTGCCCATCCACTCGCTGTCGCGCTTGGCCAGGTAGTCGTTGACGGTGACGATATGCACCCCCTTGCCGGACAGGGCGTTTAAATAGGCGGGGAGGGTGGCCACCAGGGTCTTGCCCTCGCCGGTCTTCATCTCTGCGATGCGGCCCTGGTGGAGGATGATGCCGCCGATGATCTGTACCGGGTAGGGGCGCATGCCCAGCACCCGCCAGTCCGCCTCCCGGCAGGCGGCGAAGGCCTCGGGGAGAATATCGTCCAGCGTCTCGCCCTTTTGGAGGCGCTCTTTAAACTCGGGGGTCTTGGCCTGGAGCTGCTGGTCGGTGAGGGCCTTGTACTCCTCCTCCAGCGCCAGGACCTTGTTCACCAGGGGCATGATCGCCTTGACCTCTCGCTGGGAGGTGGTGCCGAAGATCTTTTTGAATACGTTCATATCGCGATACACCTCAATAATTGATGTTTGTGTTTCTTGGAGATCCGCGGGGCAAATCCCCGCCTCTGTGCACGATCATCTTAGTATACCACATCCCCCTGGGAGAAAAAAGAGCAAATTGTAAACTTTCCGCCGCATATTCTCCAATTTCCCCTGGCGGAACGGCCTCTTTTCCGCCACAGATGCATAAATGTCCGCCAGGGGTTGACAAACCGGGGCGTCTATGGTAACGTATCCTGGACAATGCAATAGGACAAAGGAAGCGCGCAGGAAAACAGCGGGAGATCCCGCTTGCCGAAGGAATAACACTCTCAGGCGTTCCCCCCGGAACGAGGACTGTGCGTGGATGTGACTCTGGAGAAGCTCGACGATTCGGGTGCCGAAGGTGCAACGCGGAGGAATTTTTCCCCTCCTCCGCCAATCTCTCAGGCAAAAGGACAGAGACGGATATAGCCGCCCCCTTGGCGCAGGGTGTCCACACCCCCTGTGCGGACGGGGCGTTTTCCCGCCTGATTTCCCGCGGACCGAGGAGAGAGACTTCTCCCCGGTCCGTTTTTTGTCCGGGAAAGGAAGAGAAGAGAGATGGACATGAACGCGTTGGCCGACCAGGTCAGCAATCTGGCGGGCTTTGTGTGGAACGGCCTGCTGCTCTACCTGTTGGTGGGCACCGGGATTATTTTTACCATCCGCACCCGCTTCATTCAGGTGCGCAAGTTCGGCACCGGGCTGCGCCGCCTGTTTGGCAGCATCAACCTCAACGGCGAGAAGGCCGGCAAGGAGGGCATGAGCTCCTTCCAGGCGGTGGCCACCTCCATCGCCGCCCAGGTGGGCACCGGCAACATCACCGGCTGCGCCACCGCCATGATCTCCGGCGGGCCGGGGGCTATCTTCTGGATGTGGGTGGCCGCCTTCTTCGGCATGGCCACCATCTACGGCGAGGCCTGCCTGGCTCAGAAGTACAAGACCACCGACGAGAGCGGCCAGGTCATCGGCGGCCCCGTCTACTACATCCGGCAGGCGTTCAAGGGGACCTTCGGCAAGGTCCTGGCCGGCTTCTTCGCTCTGGCCATCATCTTCGCCCTGGGCTTCACCGGCAACATGGTCCAGTCCCACGCCATCAGCAACGCCTTTGAGGAAGCCCTCCATGTGCCCACCTGGATCGTGGGGGTCATCCTGGCCCTGGTGGCCGCCTTCATCTTCCTGGGGGGCGTCACACGCATCGCCTCGGTCACCGAGAAGCTGGTGCCCATCATGGCCCTGTTCTATCTGGCGGGGGGGCTGGTGCTACTCATCGCCAACATCACCCACTTGCCCCACGCCTTCCAGCTGATCTTCGTGGGTGCCTTTGACCCCCAGGCCGTCATGGGCGGCGCCATGGGCATCGGCGTGCGGGAGGCCATGCGCTACGGCGTGGCCCGGGGACTGTTCTCCAACGAGGCGGGCATGGGCTCCACCCCCCACGCCCACGCCATGGCGAAAGTCGCGAAACCCCAGGACCAGGGCATTATGGCCATGATCTGCGTATTCATCGACACCTTCATCGTCCTGACCATGACCGCCCTGGTGATGATCACCAGCGGAGCCCTGAACGTGGAGGACATGTCTTTGAACCCGGCGGCGGAGAATATGGCCCAGGTGGCCTTCTCCACCTTATTTAAGGGATTCGGCAACATCTATGTGGCCATCTGCCTGCTGTTCTTCGCCTTCTCCACCATCATCGGCTGGTACTTCTTCGGGGCCCAGAATGTGAAGTATCTCTTCGGGGTGAAGGCCGTGAAGGTGTACGCCTGCATCGCGGTGGTGTGCGTGGCCCTGGGCTCCATGCTGGAGGCCCCTCTGGTGTGGAACCTGTCCGACCTGTTTAACGCCCTGATGGTCTTCCCCAACCTGATCGCCCTGCTGGCCCTGTCCGGGGTGGTGGCGAAAATGGCCCGGGAGGACGACCACCAGCTGCCCCGCACCTGACCCTTCCCCTGAAAAAAACGGCCCGGCGGGAGAGCGTCTGCTCTCCCGCCGGGCATTTCTTTGTAGCTAGTACCTATATGGGGGTCGTTATGCCCTGCGGATGATGCCCATGGGGGTGGACTCGCTGGACTGGCCCAGGGGGTTATCCCCCAGGATCTTGGCCAGCTCATCCAGGGTGGGCTTTTTCTCCGAAAAGCCCAGGATGTTGGCCCCCAGGTCGTTGATGTCCACAATGGCCACCGGGTGGCCCAGGGCCTGGGCCAGCTTTTTGGAGGTACCCATGGGGTCGTCGGGGACCAGGACCACATAGTGGTCGTAGGGGGGAATGGTGCCCTCGGTGGGGCCGTCGATGCCCCGGGCCTTGGGGCCGGCCACAATGTAGAACCAGCCCTTCTTGCCCAAAAGTTTGCCGATCACGCTGCAAAAGGCGGCAAAGAGGATGCGGATGGTGCCGCACTCCCGCAAAGCCATCTCCATGGTCTCCGGGATGCCCAGGCCGATGCCGGCGGGGGTCTTGGTCACATACCGGCTCAGGGTGACGGCCAGCTTCCGGGGCTTGATGTCCTCCATGGGAATGGCCCGGTTCTGGGTGCAGGCCACCGCCTTCTCGGAGATGAACAGGATGTCCCCCTCCTGCATCTTGTCCTTGGCGTACTGGAGCACCACGTCCTCCATCTTGTCCGCCTTGGTGATCAGGTGGGTCTTTACCGGGATGCGCTGATAGGTCACGCCGTCCACGGTGCGCAGCAGCTGCTTGCCCGGGTTGGCGCTGTATACGGTCTCTTCGCTCATTGGTATTATCTCCTCTCAAGCGGCCGGGCCGCTTTCTTTGTACAGGTTCGGATGGGCGCGGGAACTTTGGCTCCCATTATAGCACCGGGAGAGGCAGGTTTCCAGAAGCCTGTGGGAAATTTCTTTGGTCAATCCGCCAAATCCCCCTCCGGGTCCTCGGGCAGGGGGCGGCGGCGGTGCTCCACCGGCCCCCAGGCGGGGAGAGGCAGGCGCTGCATGGCCCCAAAGGCCCGGGCCTTCAATCCCGGATAGCGGCCGTTGAGCTCATAGATGAGCTCCTTGATCTCCTGGCGCTTGGTGTTCCCGTTGGCGGGGCAGGGGTTTTGGACCACCGGCAGCTGAAGCCGCTCCACCGTGTGGCGGATCAGGTTCTCCCCGCAGTAGAGCAGGGGGCGGATCTGGGTGATCTGGGTGCGGTCCAGCCAGGTCACCGGCTGGAAGCAGGACAGCCTCCCCTCGAAGATGAGGGACATGAAAAAGGTCTCCACCGCGTCGTCGTAGTGGTGGCCCAGAGCGATCTTATTCAGCCCCCGCTCCTTCAGGGCGTTGTGCAGGGCCCCCCGGCGCATCTTGGCGCACATGGAGCAGGGGTTTTTCTCCCGGCGCAGGTCAAAAATAATGTGGTGGATCTCGCTTTGGAGCATGGTATAGGGCACCTCCAGCTCTTTGCAGAAGGCGGCAATGGGGCCAAAGTCCATGCCCGGATACCCGTCCGCATGGCCCATGTCCAGGGTAACAGCCTCCACCTCATAGGGGACGGGGTAGAACTCCCGCAGCTTGGCCAGGGCCGCCAGCAGCAGCAGGGAGTCCTTCCCCCCCGACACCCCCACCGCGATGCGGTCGCCGGGGGAAATCATCTCATAGTCCTCCACGCACCGGCGGACCAGGGATAAAATGCGGTTCATTTCTGCCTCCTTTCCGGCAAAAGGGCGGAAAATTCCAACCTTTCCGCCCAAACAAAAGCAAAATCAAACGTGAGATTTTGCGAGATTTCAAGAGATTCCGTTTGAAATCACGAGATTTTAAAAGCTGAGTAAATTTTTTTCAAAAACTTTGTTGACACCAAGCCGCCCAAATACTATAATACAAAACGCTCCGCTTGTACAGAGGAGCAGCTGATTTTGTCACAAATCAACTTTTGCATACGAAGTAGAGGAAAATGGAGGTTTCACCTATGTCCACTTTTATGGCCAACAAGGGGAACATCGAGCGTAAGTGGTATATCCTGGACGCTGCGAACAAGCCCCTGGGCAAGACCGCTGCCACCGCCGCCACCCTGCTGCGGGGCAAGCACAAGCCCGAGTTCACCCCCAACGCCGACTGCGGCGACTATGTCATCATCATCAATGCCGAGAAGGCGGTCCTGACCGGCAAGAAGCTGGATCAGAAGTACTACCGCCGTCACTCCGGCTGGATCGGCGGGCTGAAGGAAGTCAAGTACCGCACCCTGATGCAGGAGCGGCCCGAGCTGGCCATGCAGCTGGCCGTGAAGGGGATGCTGCCTAAGAACACCATCAGCAAGAGCTCTCTCACCCGTCTGCGCGTCTATCGCGGCAGCGAGCACGAGAACGCCGCCCAGAAGCCCGAGCTTTGGGCTGCCGAGTAAGCAGGAGGTAGACGATCATGTATCAGAGCAAGAAGCCTTATCTTTATGGCACCGGCCGTCGGAAGTCCTCCGTGGCCCGGGTGCATCTGTTCCCCAACGGGACCGGTTCCATCACCATCAACGGCCGTGACATCGACGATTACTTCGGCCTGGAGACCCTGAAGCTGCTGGTCCGTCAGCCCCTGGTGGTCACCGAGCAGCTGGGCAAGGTGGACATCGTGGCCACCGTCACCGGCGGCGGCGTCACCGGCCAGGCCGGCGCCATCCGCCACGGCGTGGCCCGCGCCCTTCTGCTGGCCAACGAGGAGTACCGCCCCATGCTGAAGGCCGCCGGCCTGCTCACCCGCGACCCTCGTATGAAGGAGCGCAAGAAATACGGCCTCAAAGCCGCCCGTCGTGCGCATCAGTTCAGCAAGCGCTAATCTCACTTACCCAAGAGATAATTTCCACTGCTTCTCAGTACGTCTTTGGACGCTGTTTTGCAGAAAATTGGATGGTTTTGGAGTTGTGAGCGTTCCTCAGAAGTGTTCCGTTTTACTCTGTAAGGAGCAAGCAAGGAGCATACAAGGAACAAGAATCGCAAGCGAAAACAAAAGCCTTATGAAGCAGGAGATCG
>CALWWF010000140.1 GCA_944385165.1 uncultured Oscillospiraceae bacterium | reverse complement strand
ACATATGAATGTGATCTGGGCATGCCTGTGCCTCTATGATCTCCACTCCTTTTTGTTGGCACAGTTTCCTCAATATCACTCCTATATCCTGTTTTATCTGTCCATATATTTCCATCCGGCGATATTTCGGCGCAAATTCGATATGATATTGACATCTCCACGCCGTATGCTCTAAACTACTTATGTCTTTATCTTTCATGATGAAGACCTCCTCGATACTTTAAGTTTGGTCGGCAAACCTTAACTTTACTGTATCGAGGCCTTTTTTCTTTGTCTACTCTTCCCCTCGCTTAAAGCTCTTTTTGTCCACTGGCATAGCCAGTGGTTGTCTTTGTCAACGACAATAGAAACAGCGGGAGCACTCGAAAGCGCTCCCGCTGTTGGTTTCTCTTGATATTTTTTCGTTTAGTAGTTCTCCGCCTTCAGCTGGAAATAGGCCTTGGGGTGGGCGCACACGGGGCAGACCTCGGGGGCCTCCTTACCTACATGGATATGACCGCAGTTGCTGCACTGCCAGATCATGTCGCCGTCCCGGGAGAACACCAGGCCGCCCTCCACGTTGGAGAGCAGCTTGAGGTAGCGTTCCTCATGCTCCTTCTCGATCTTGGCCACCTCTTCAAACAGGTAGGCGATGTGGTCGAAGCCCTCCTCCTTGGCCTCCTTGGCCATGGTGGCGTACATGTCGGTCCACTCGTAGTTCTCGCCCTCAGCGGCGGCCTTCAGGTTTTCGGCAGTGGTACCGATGCCGTCCAGCAGCTTGAACCATATTTTGGCGTGCTCCTTCTCATTGGCGGCCGTCTCCTCAAAGATATTGGCAATCTGGACGTAGCCGTCCTTGCGGGCCTTGGAGGCAAAGTAGGTGTACTTGTTGCGGGCCTGAGACTCCCCGGCAAAGGCGGTCCACAGGTTCTGTTCGGTCTTGCTTCCCTTCAATTCCGGCATCGTAAAATCCTCCCTAAATAGAATAGATATGTAATCTCGCTCACTAATAAGAATTATTCTTATTAGATAAGTCAACTATACCAGAAGGACTTCCCATTGTCAAGTGATTTCTGCTACATTAGTCAAATTTTTTTATGTTTTCAGGGCCAAATATTTCATTCTATACAATTCGAAACATTTTAATCTATTTTTGGAGCGTTAATCCGGAAAAGAGTCCCCTCCTCAGCAGGCCGCTTGCCGCAAAAACAGATCATCCAGAGCAGCGGCAGCGCCGCTTCCCATCTACTTCACCACTACATTTTCCTCCCCCAGACGCTCCTTCAAATCCTCTACCAGCGCCGGATGGATCATGCACCGGGTCCCCACCCGCTTTTTGCAGTCCTCAAAGTACAAGATGGCCTGGCTCTCCCCCGGGAAGAAGGACAGGGCCAGCTTGATCTTCCGCATGCGGGGGTCCTCCCGGGTAGGCAGGCGCAGCCAGAGCTTCTCCGCCTTGCCCCGGGCCTTTTCGTCCAGATCTCCCAGAGGGCGGATGGAGTCCACCATAAGCTGGGGCTCCTTCTCATCCCGGACAGAAATTTTCCCGGTGGCCAGCACGGCGCTGTTCTCCCGGATATATCCGCCGCTTTCGTTAAGCACCCGGGAGAAGCACAGCAGCTCCATGGAGGCGGTGTCGTCCTCCAAGGTGACATAGGCCATTAAGGTGTTATTCCGTGTGGTGCGGGTCTTATAGGTGGAAATGACGCCCGCTATTGTGATCTGCTCCCCGTCCCGGTAACGGACGGGGCCGTCCTCCCGGCCGAAGTCCCCCAAAATGGAGCCGATGGTCACTGCTCCCACCGCCTTGACCGCCTCCCGGTATGCGTCCATGGGGTGGCCGGTGAGATAGAGGCCGGTGACCTCCTTCTCCATAGTCATCCGCTCCTGGGGGCTGTACTCGGGGATGTCCGGCAGGTGGAGGGCAGGCAGGGCGGCCTGTTCCGCCTCTCCCCCGCCCATTCCGAACAGGTCCAGCTGGCCCTCCAGGTTGCGCTTGCGGCTGGCGGCAATGCCGTCCAGCACCTGCCCATACACATCCATCAGCTGGGCGCGCTTATAGCCCATGCGGTCAAAAGCGCCGGATTTAATAAGACTTTCCAGAACCCGCCGGTTCAGGTCCTTGTCAAACATCCGGTCGCAGAAATCCATGAAGTCGGTAAAGGGGCCGTTTTTCGTCCGCTCCTCCAGCAGACCATTGATGACGTTCCGCCCCACCCCTTTGAGCGCTACCAGCCCGAAGCGGATACCCCCCTCCGAGACGGTAAAATCCGCCTCCGACTCGTTGATGTCCGGGGGCAGCAGGGCGATGTTCCACTCCTTGCACTCGGCGATGTACTCGGCTACCTTGTCGCTGGAGTCCAGCACCGAGGTAAGCAGAGCGGCCATGTACTCCTTGGGGTAGTGGCACTTGAACCAGGCGGTCTGATAGGCCACTACCGCGTAGCACACCGCGTGGGCCTTGTTGAAGGCGTAGTTGGCGAAGTCGTAGATCTCGTCGTAGATGCTCTGGGCCACATCCTCGGGAATGCCGTTGGCGGCACACCCGGCGATGTTCCGCTCCGGGTCCCCGTGGAGGAAGGTAGCCCGCTCCTTCTCGATGTCCTTCACCTTTTTCTTGGACATGGCCCGGCGCACCATGTCCGCCTGGCCCAGAGAGTAACCCCCCAGCTGCTGGAAGATCTGAATGACCTGCTCCTGGTAGACGATGCAGCCGTAGGTGTTGGACAGAATGGGGATGAGAGCGGGGTGCTTATAGGTGACCTTCTCCGGGTTGTGCTTGCAGGCGATGAACCGGGGGATGGAGTCCATGGGCCCCGGCCGGTACAGGGCGATGATGGCGGTGATGTCCTCGATGTTCTGGGGTTTCAGCCCTACGCACACCCCGGTCATACCGGCGGACTCCATCTGGAACACCCCGGAAGTCTTGCCGTCGGAGAGCATCTGGAACACCGCCGGGTCGTCCTCCGGGATTTTTTTCGGATCGAAGTCCGGGTGGCTGCGGCGCACCAGCTTGGCCGCGTCGTCCAGCACCGTCAGGTTCCTTAGGCCCAGAAAGTCCATCTTTAGCAGGCCCAGCTCCTCCAGGGTGGTCATAATGTACTGGGTGACCACCAGGTCGTCGTTTTTGGCCAGGGGCACATAGTCGCTCACCGGCCGGCTGGTGATGACCACCCCGGCGGCGTGGGTGGAGGTGTTCCGGGGCATCCCCTCGATGGCCCGGGCGGTGTCAATGAGCTTTTTCACCTGGGGGTTCTCGTCGTAGGCGTCCTTGAGCTGCTTGGACAGCTTCAAAGATTCCTCCAGGGTGATGTGCAGGGCCCCAGGCCCGCTGGGAATCAGCTTGGCGATGGCGTCCACCTCGGCGTAGGGCATATTCAGTACCCTTCCTACGTCCCGCACCGCCCCCCGGGCGGCCATGGTGCCGAAGGTGACGATCTGGGCCACATGGTCGGAGCCGTACTTCCGGGAGACGTAGTCGATGACCTCCTGGCGGCGGCGGATGCAGAAGTCGATGTCAATGTCCGGCATGGTCACCCGCTCCGGGTTCAGGAAGCGCTCGAAGTACAACCCGTACTTCACCGGGTCCAGGTCGGTGATGTTCAGGCAGTAGGACACCATAGATCCCGCCGCAGAGCCGCGGCCCGGCCCCACAGGGATGCCGTTATTTTTCGCGTAGGCGATAAAGTCGGAGACGATGAGGAAGTAGTCCACAAAGCCCATCTTCCGGATCATGCCCATCTCGTACCGGAGCTTGTCCAGGTACTCCGGGGGCTGGGTGGGATAGCGCCGGCGGAAACCGTCCATGCACAGCTTCTCAAAGTAGGCGTCCCCGTCGGTCCACCCCTCCGGCAGCTGGAAGTGGGGCAGGTGGTATTTGCCGAACTCAAACTCCACGTTGCATAGTTCTGCGATCTTGGCGGTGTTCTCCAGGGCCTCGGGGCAGTTGGGGAACAGCTCGGCCATCTCCTCTTCGCTCTTGACGTAAAATTCCTCCGTCTCAAACTTCATGCGGCCCGGGTCGTCCACCGTCTTGCCCATCTGGATGCACATGAGGATGTCCTGCATCTCCGCGTCCTCTTTTCGCAGATAGTGGGCGTCGTTGGTGGCGATGAGGGGGATGCCCGTCTCCTGGTGGAGGCGCAGAAGGCCCGCGTTCACCTGCCGCTGGGCGGGGATGCCGTGGTCCTGAAGCTCCAGGTAGTAGCCGTCCTCCCCGAACCACTCCCGCATCTCCAGGGCAACTTCCTTGGCCTTGTCGTACTCCCCGGCGGAGAGCAGCTTGGGCACCTCGCCCCCCAGGCAGGCGGAGCAGGCGATCAGGCCGCCGGTATGCTCCCGCAGCAGGTCCAGGTCGATGCGGGGCTTCATGTAAAACCCCTCCAGGAAGCCCTGGGACACCAGATAGGACAGGTTGCGGTACCCCTCCTCGTTCCGGCACAGGAGCACCAGGTGGGAGAAGTTGGAGTCGAATTCGTGGACCTTCTGGAACCGGGTCCGCCCCCGGGGGGCCACATACACCTCGCAGCCGATGATGGGCTTGACCCCCTCCGCCTTGCAGGCCTTGTAGAAGTCAATCACCCCGTACATGACCCCGTGGTCGGTGATGGCCACCGCCTCCTGGCCCAGCTCCTTCACCCGCTTGACCAGCTTGCTGATCCGGCAGGCCCCGTCCAGAAGGGAGAATTCAGTATGTAGATGCAGGTGGACAAAGGACATGGTCTCTCTCCTTCTTTTCTTGAAAGAAAAGAAGCAAAAGAACTTTGTGCAAAACTTCGTTTTGCCTCTTTCCTTAATTTACGATATTTCCGTTACAAAAACCTGAAGCCGATAGTGGACGGTTTCTTCTTATTTTTGGCCCCCAGACGGTATCTCCTACCAGCAATGGTCAATGTTTTCTCCTTTTTTCCACGCGGCGTATCCCATCTGGCAGGCCCTCACAAAGAAATACCCCAAAAACGCCCCCAGGAAGTTCAAAATGGAGTCATCCACGTCGGCGGCCCCGGTGGCGGTGCGCCACTGGACATACTCCACCCCCACGGACACCAGAGCGGCCAGAGGCAGGAAAGTCCAGAAGTGCCGCATCCTCCGAAACAGGATGGGCAGCAGCATCCCCAGGGGGACCATGATGACCACGTTGCCCAGCAGATTCAGGATACTCACATAGCTGCCGGTGTTCCGGTAGTAGCGGATATAGCTGCGGATGGTGTGGAAGGGCTCCAGGTTCACCGTCCCGCCCCAGCCCCGGTCCATGTGGAACAGCCCGCCCAGGAACAGCAGTACCAGGAGCAGCGCCAGATAGTAGAAAAACAGCGCCCACACCGCCCCCCGGAGATAGCCCCGCCGGGCCTGGCGGGGCAGGGCGCGCAGGCGCAGCAGCACCCCGGTCCCGGCCACCGCCACCGTGACCAGGGGGACCGCCAGCTGATGGGCCAGGTGGAGGGTATCCCCCAGGAGCAGCCACAACAGATTCAGCCCGGCGGCGGCCAGGTAACAAGCGAGATGCAGCATACTCACACTATTCCTTTGGGGCCGCCGCGCCCAATTCCACCAGCTTGCGCAGACGGTGGTTCAGCGCGGACTTGGTAACAGGCGGGTCGCAGCGCTCCGCCAGCTGGGCCAGGGTGTCCTCCGGGTGCTCCATCCGCAGCCGGGCGGCCTCCTGGAGCTTGTCCGGCAGCGTCTCCAGCACCCCGTCCCGCTCCAAATGCCGGATGGCCTCCAGCTGGGCCTGGGCGGCCTCCACCACCTTATCCAGATTAGCCGCGTCGCAGTTCACCCGCCGGTTCACGCTCCCCCGCAAGTCCTTCTCCAGCTTGGCGTTCATCACCTCCATGGCGGACAGGGGCGCGCCGATGGTGGTGAGGAAGTTCTCGATGGACTCGCTCTGCTTGAAGTAGATGACCGAGTTTCCCTTGCGCTGGGCGTCTTTGGGGAAAAAATCCTCCTCCCGCATGAGGGCCAGCATCTCCCGGCTGACGCTGTGGTGGGAGGTGGCCAGCTCCAAATGGTAGCCCTTCCGCGGGTCGGTCACCGATCCCCCCGCCAAGAACGCCCCCCGGAAAAAGGAGGAGCGGCAGCAGTCCTCCTCCAACATGGCAAAATTGATGTGCAGGGCCAGGGCTGTGGGGTCCGACCCGTAAGTCTGGTGGATGGCCTCCAGCTTGGCCGGGTCCTGGATGGAAAAGATCCGCTTTCCCTCCCCCTCCGGCAGGCGGTCAAAGGTCAGCCGGAAGGCCTTCTTAAACAGGGCGGGCAGCCGCTGGGCAAAGGCCTCGTGCTCGGTGACGATACGCACCTCGCTGCCGCTGAAGGTGTTGCAGTAGAGCAGCACCCCGTATGCCTCCGCCTGGGCGCAGCACTTCTTGTGCAGCCCGGCCCGGCACAGCTCATTTTTTACCTCTCCTCCAAAGGTCATGCCCTCACTCCTCAATGATATAGCGGTTCTTGCCCCGAAAGATGCGCACGGCCCGCTGGCGGTAGATCTCCAGCACTGCCGAGGCCAGCTTCTCCGGGTCGTGGCGGGCGAAGTCTCCCCCCTCCGAGGCCAGGGGCCGCTCCACCAGCTCCAGGCCCATGGCGGCGATCCGCTCCCGGTCCACCACCAGGGGGACGGCGTCCTCCTCCCGGTAGCGCTCCACCAGGCCGGCCTGCACCGGGGCGGAGTTGGCCAGGCACAGATCCACCATCCCCCTCGCCCCGTGGGCCATCAGGGCCTCCAGGTGGTCGGCGGCGGTGTACCCCTCGGTCTCCCCGTCCTGGGTCATAATGTTGCAGATGTAAATTTTCAGCGCGTCCGACTGCTCGATGGCCTCCGGCACCCCCTCCACCAGCAGGTTGGGGATCACGCTGGTATACAGGCTCCCCGGTCCCAGGAGGATCAGGTCCGCGTCCCGGATGGCCTCCAGGGCGGCGGGCAGGGCCTTTGGCTTGGGGGGGATCAGTTCCACATGGTGGATGCGGCAGTCCTGCTGCTTTTTGGCATCGTAGATCTTGGACTCCCCCACGACCCGGGCGCCGTTTTCAAACACCGCCTCCAGCTGCACGTCGGCGCTGGTCACCGGGATCACCCGCCCCGTGATGGCCAGCACCTGGCTCATCTGGGACACCGCCTCTTCAAAGGAGCCGGTGACCCCGTTCAGGGCGGCCAGGATCAGATTCCCGAAGGACTGTCCGGCCAGGGCCCCCTCGGTAAAGCGGTAGGTGAGCAGCCTCTGCATGATGGGCTCCACATTGGCCAGGGCCTCCATACAGTGGCGGATGTCCCCGGGAGGGGGCATCCCCATGTCCCGGCGGAGCATCCCGGACCCCCCTCCGTCGTCCGCCACCGTCACCACGGCGGTGAGGTTGCGGGTATAGTTTTTCAGTCCCCGGAGCATGGTGGACAATCCGGTGCCCCCGCCGATGGCGGTGATCTTTGGGCCCCGCTCCCACTGCTGGGTATTGGGAACCGGTTCCAGCATGGTCATCCCTCCCTTTCTCCAGGTCAGACCCGGCCCAGGTCCCGGTGGCTCTCGCTGACGGGGTAGTTCAGCTTCCGGATGCTCTCCGCCAGGGCGTGAGTCACCGCCACCGAGCGGTGGTGCCCCCCGGTGCAGCCCACGGCGATGACCAGGGAGGCCTTCCCCTCCTCCACATACCTGGGCAGCAGATAGGTGACGAAATCCGTGAGCTTTTCCAGAAACTCCTGACTCTGGGGGGAGGACAGGGCGTAGTCCCGCACCCCCGCGTCCAGGCCGGTGAGGGGCCGCAGCTCCGCCACATAGTAGGGGTTGGGGAGAAAGCGCACGTCAAAGACCAGGTCCGCCTCGGCGGGGATGCCGTGCTTGAAGCCGAAGGAGAGCACCCGTACCTCCATGGACCGCTCCGCCGGGTCCCGGGAGAACATCCGCAGCAGCTCCCCCCGCAGGGCCCGGGTGGACAGATTGGAGGTGTCGATGACCTTGTCCGCCCGCTCCTTCAGGGGGGCGAGCATCTTCCGCTCCAGGGCGATGGCCTCCTCCAGAGAGCTGCACTCCTCGGCCAGGGGGTGGTTCCGGCGGCTCTCCTTATACCGGCGGATGATCACCTGGTCGGAGGCATCCATAAATAAAATGCGGTACTCGCAGTGCATGGCCCGCAGTCCGTCCAAGGCCTGGAACAGGCTGTCGAAGTTGGTCCCGCTGCGAATATCCGTGACCAGCACCACCCGGTCGTACTCCCCGTTGCCCCCCATGCCCAGCTCCGCAAACTTGGGGATCAGCGGGGCGGGCAGATTGTCCACACAGAAAAACCCCATGTCCTCCATCACGGAGGCGGCGCGGCTCTTCCCCGCGCCGGACAGGCCGGAAATAATGACAAATTCCACGCGTCTCACCTCTTATGTAAACCGAAGGAGGGGTGCGCACACCCCCTCCTTTTGAACCATGGCTTCTCTCTACCGGAGCACCCGTACCTCCATCTCCAGCTCCACGCCGGTCTGGCGGAGGACCCGCTCCTTCACCTGCTCCACCAGGGCGAGCACGTCGGCACAGGTGGCGCCCCCCCGGTTGACCACAAAGCCCGCGTGCTTCTCGGACACCTGGGCCCCGCCTACCGAAAAGCCCTTCAGGCCGCACTGGTCGATGAGGGCGGCGGCAAAGTGCCCCGCCGGGCGCTTGAACATGGAGCCGGCGCTGGGGTACTCCAGGGGCTGTTTCTCCTTCCGCCGCCGGGACAGGTCCTCCATTTTCATCCGGATCTCCGCCGGGTCGCCCTGGGCGAGGACGAAGTCCACCTTTATAATCAGCCGCTCTCCGCCGGAAAAGGCACTGTGGCGGTAGGAGAACTCACAAGCCGCCGCTGGGACCGTCTCCACCTCCCCTGCCCGGGTCAGGCAGGTCACGGCGGCTGCCGCCTGGGCCATCTCGCCTCCGTAGGCCCCCGCGTTCATGGTGACCGCCCCGCCTACGCTCCCCGGGATCCCCTGGGCAAACTCCAGACCGGCAAGCCCCTGGTCCAATGCGGCGGCGGACAGCCGGGAGAGGAGCACCGCTCCTCCCGCCGTCAGGCGGCCGTTTTCTCCCGAAACCTGGTTCAGTTCCCCCGCCAGCTTCAGGACAAATCCGTGATACCCCTCGTCCGCCACCAGCAGATTGGAACCGTTGCCCAGAAAGAAGGGCTCGATCCCACATGCCGCCGCCGTCCGGAGCGCCGCCGCCGCCTCTTCCGCAGTGGCAGGCAGGGCCATCAGCCGGGCAGGGCCGCCAATGCGAAAGGTGGTGTGGCGGGACATGGGCTCGTTCTCCCGCAGCTCCAGAGCGGGGCAGCGCGCCTGTAAAGCCGCCGCCAGATGTGCAAACTGATCCATAGGGACCTCCCAAATATACCAAGGGGCGCACCGCCCCAGAATATGCTAGCGTACCTATTATAGCAAAGTCCGGGCAGAAATAGAATGGTTTTCAAAAAAAATGCCCCCGGCTTCCTGCCAGGGGCAATGGGAAACTCAGAAAAGCCGGCGCCTCTGTCACGCCATCTGGCACAGCATGGCCGCGCCTACCACACCCGCGTCGTTGCCCAGGCTGGCCCGCACCACCTTGGGCAGGTGGTCCTTGTCAAAGCAGCCCCGGTGGACCAGCTCCCGCAGGGGGGCCAGGAGCAGGCTCTCGTCCGCGCTGCTCACCCCGCCGCCCAGGCAGACCACCTCTGGAAAGAGCACGTTACATAGGCTGACAAGGCCGTAGGAGAGCTCCCTCCGGTATTGCTCCAGCACCTGGAGGGCAGTGGGGTCCCCCTGCTGCGCGGCCAGGAAGGGGGTGCGTCCCTCCACATTCTCCAGCACACCGCCGCAGGCGCTCCACAGGGCGCTGTCCGAATGCTGTTCCATAGCCGCCTTGGTCTGCTGGATCAGGGCGGTGGCGGAGCCGTACCGCTCCCAGCAGCCCAAATTGCCGCAGCCGCACCGCTCCCCCTCCGGGTGGGTGACGATGTGGCCCACTTCCAGTCCCGCGCCGCCCAGGCCGGTGTAGAGCTTCCCGCCCTTCACCAGCCCGCCGCCTATGCCGGTGCCCAGGGTGATCACCAAAACCGGGTCGCAGCCCTTGGCCGCCCCCGCCCAGTACTCCCCCGCCGCGGCACAGTCCGCGTCGTTGCCCAGATAGACCGGCACGTTCAGCTCCCGCTGGAACAGCTCCCGGAAGGGGGTGTCCCGGAAGGGCATGTTGGGGGTCTTGATCACCACCCCGGCGCCGCTGTCCACCAGGCCAGGCAATCCGGCCCCCGCGGCCTCCACTTCCTCCAGGGGGCATCCCCCCTCCTGGGCCGCCCGGATGGACAGCCGGGCCAGCTGGAGAGTCAGCTCCTCCGCCGTCCAGCTCCGGTCCACCGGGCAGGAGGCCTTATGCTTCAGGGTTCCCTCCCGGTCCACCAGACCGGCCACCAGGTTGGTCCCCCCTACGTCGATGCCAAGATACACGGTCAGCCGCCCTCCTCCATCAGTTTCTTAAAGTGCTCGTCCATGCGCTGGGTCAGCTCCAGGGCGGCGTTGTGGCCCTGCTGCCGGCTACGGTTGTTGATGGCCGCCACTTCCAGGATGCTGGCCAGGTTCCGGCCCGGCTTGACGGGGATGGTCACCGTGGGGACTTCCACCCCCAGAATCTCAGTGGTGGAGCCCTCCAGCCCCAGGCGGTCGTACACCGCGTGGTCGTCCCAGGGCTCCAGGGTAACCACCAGCTCGATCTCCTGCTCGCTCTTGGTGACCCGCATACCGAACAGGCTTCGCACGTCCACCACGCCGATGCCCCGCAACTCCATGTAGTAGCGGATCAGCTCCGGGGCGTTGCCCACCAGAGTGTTGTGGTTGGTCACTTTGATCTCCACCGCGTCGTCGGCGATGATCCGGTGGCCCCGCTGGATCAGCTCAATGGCCACCTCGCTCTTACCCACGCCGGACTCCCCCTGGATGAGCACGCCCTCGCCGAAGATCTCCATAAGCACGCCGGAGCGGGTGATCTGGGGGGCCAGGTGGTTATAGAGGCTGCCGATGAGCCGGCTCATAAAGGCGGAGGTGTGCTCCGCAGTGCGCAGCACGGTGCGGTCGTGCTTGATGGCCATCTCCATACACTCCGGATAGGGCTCCAGAGCCCGGGTAAGGATCAGCCCCGGCACCGGATAGGACAGCAGCCGGTCAAAGCTCTTCCGCCGCTCCTCCGGGTCCATTTGGGCCAAAAAGGTATGTTCCGTCAGACCGATGACCAGCAGGCGCTGAGTATCGAAGTGCTCAAAAAATCCGGTCAGGGGCAGTCCGGGGCGGTTTACGTCCAGCGTCGTCAGAGGGGTCGATTCATAGTCCGGACCTTTGTGTAAGATCTCCAGGTCAAATTCCCGGATGATCTCGCCGAGCTTCACGCTCTTGGTATGTTCTGCCATTAGGATCTTCCTCCTTTTCCATGCCGCGGGTCTTTAAAAGTAGTATATCCCATCTCTCCGCATTTCGCAAGCGATCCCGCCGTTTTCTCCCCGGTCCCGCCAGGTTTCCGGCTTTTGAAAAAAGTTTCTCGGCATTTGAAAAAAATCCTTGCATTTTCCCGGACTATCTGGTATCATATCATACGATGCTTCATGAGAAAGCGTATTTTCATAGCGAGGAGGTAAGCAACATGGCCAAATGCGAATTCTGCGACAAGGGCGTCACCTTCGGCATCCAGGTCTCCCACTCCCACCGCCGTTCCAACCGCACCTGGAAGCCCAATGTGAAGCGCGTGAAGGCGATCGTGAAGGGCAC
>CALWWF010000139.1 GCA_944385165.1 uncultured Oscillospiraceae bacterium | reverse complement strand
CGCAGGCCGCCTCCTGGAGGGGGGCGGGCGCCCCCACGGTGAGAAAGTCGTGGACCTTTTTGGCGTTCTCCACCACCTCCGCCGGGCCGATGAGCCAGCCCAGCCGCCAGCCGGTGATGGAGTAGGTCTTGGACAGGGAGTTGCAGGTGATGGTCCGCTCATACATCCCGGGCAGGGCGGCCATGTGGACGTGTTGGTAGGGGGCGAAGACGATGTGCTCGTACACCTCGTCGGTGATGACGAAGGCGTCGTACTTCCGGGCCAGGGCCCCGATGTACTCCAGCTCCTCCTGGGTGAACACCTTGCCGGTGGGGTTGGAGGGGTTACAGAGGATGATGGCCTTCACCCCCTGGCGGAAGGCGTCCTCCAGGGCGGCGCGGTCAAAGCCGAACTCCGGGGGGACCAGGGGGATGTAGATGGGGTCCGCCCCGGAGAGAATGGCGTCCGCCCCGTAGTTTTCATAGAAGGGGCTGAACACGATGACCTTGTCTCCGGGGTTGCACACGGTCATCATGGCGGACATCATGGCCTCGGTGCCGCCGCAGGTGACCAGCACTTCGTTGTCCGGATCCACCCTCCGGCCGATGGCCGCCCCGTGCTTGTCCGCCAGGGCCTCCCGCAAGTTCTGGGCTCCGTAGGTGATGGAGTACTGGTGGGGACCCTCATAGGCCACCTGGGCCAGACGGTCCAGCATGGGCTTGGGAGGGTCGAAATCTGGATAGCCCTGGGACAGGTTGATGGCTCCGTATTGGTTGCTGATCCGGGTCATCCGGCGGATGGCGGAATCGGTGAACAGCTGCACCCGCTGGCTGAGCTGGGGCATAGGGATGCGCCTCCTTATCTTTTTTTGGCTTTCCATTTGCTGATGAAAAAACAAAAGACATTCCACAAATTAACCTTATAGCGCGACGCCGCGCCGTACCTGCGGTTAATTTCTGAATGCCCTCACGATAACCTCTATCCGGTGATAAAGGATCAGCAAATATTCTAAAGTTATTATAACAAGCCCGGTTTCCCGTGTCAATCTTTTTTCAAATGGCCGCTCCGGCCCTCCTGGACAACCGGAGCAGCCGCCCCTGTTTTACCAACTCTTTACCTGACGCAGGTGGAGGGCTTTACATTTCCTTTGTACAATAAAAATTGTCGAAGAGAGAAGAGCAGATGATTTTTCTATTCTCCAACTTCCTTTTTTTCTCGACCGCCGGCCCGCCTCTGCTGAGTTAGGAGACGGGCCGTGTGGTTTTCAGCCCTGATTTTCCTGGAAAAGAGGTGCTTGTCCCATGCGTATCAATAATCTGTCTCCCCTGTGGCTGGTGATCCCCGCCGCCGTGCTCTCCGTGGCGGGCCTGGCGGGCTGGGTTCTGCTGTAACGGCGGAGGACCCAAAAAGTGTCCCCCTCTGTACCGGACTTGGGAAATGTGGTACACTGAGAGTGTCAAACGTCCGAACAGAAGGGGGTTTTATCATGGAATTGAATATTGTTACCGGTGACATCACTAAATTGAAGGTGGACGCCATCGTCAACGCCGCCAACACCTCTCTGCTGGGGGGCGGCGGGGTGGACGGGGCCATCCACCGCACGGCGGGGCCGGAGCTGTTGGAGGAGTGCCGCACCCTCCACGGCTGCCCCACCGGTCGGGCCAAAGCCACCCGGGGCTACCGTCTCCCCGCCAAGTATGTCATCCACACCGTGGGCCCTGTGTGGCACGGAGGCGGACACGGGGAGGCCAAGCTGCTGGAGAGCTGCTACTGGAACTCCATGGCCCTGGCTCTGGAGCTGGGGTGCGGGAGCATGGCCTTTCCCGCCATCAGCACCGGCGTATACCGCTACCCGGTGAAGGAGGCCACCCATATTGCGGTGGAGACCGTCCGCCGCTTTTTGACGGAGCACCCGGAGGGGCCGGCAGTCACCTTCGTGTGTTTCAACGCCGCCGCTGCCGCCGCCTATGAGAAGGAGCTCGCCCAGTATAAGAAATAAAAAATGGAGGCCAAACGGCCTCCATTTTTTACGTTTTATGACTCCAGGGCCTCCGCCGGGATTTCAAAGTCGGGTGCGGCGTTGAAGTCGGAGCAGGTCACGGTGACCAGCACCTGGGGGTAGCGGATGGACACGTCCCCCACCGGCTCCCCCATACCGGCCAAGGTGGACAGCAGCCGCTCCATCAGGGTGTTGGAGAGCTCCGTCATGTCCATCTCATACCGGACCGGGCGGCAGACCTCCGGGTCGACCCACATCTGGATGGTCAGGCTGCCCAGGTCCTGGAGTATCCCCTGGAGGTTTTCCGCGCTGACCCCCAATTGCTGCAAGGTGCCCAGGCTGTCCAGCACGCCGCTCTCCTCCATCAGGGCGGAGATCTGGCTGCCGGTGACGGTCCCGGAGAATTTTAGGGTGTTTCCTTCGCCGTCCAGCTCCTCCTCCTGCTGGAAGGTCCACTCCTGGGTGCTGTTCAGGTAGGTGTTCATCTCAGTCGAGGCGTTATACTGCTCCAGCAGCTCCAGGCTGGTGGTCTCCCGGAACCACTGTCCCCCCACGTCGGTGTACATGGTGTACCCGTCCCCCTCCTGCTGGGCGTAGACGGTGGCGGAGAAGGAACCCAGCTCCCCCATGTCGGTGGAGGTCTCCGCTCTCAGCTTGAAGGGATCGGAGAAGTATACCATGTCTGCGGAGGTGGTGGTCTGAGTGGTCTGGGTCTGGCCGTCCGCCTGGACTTCCAGGTCCACCTGAACGGCGGCAGTGGCGGAGAGGCTCTCCAAAGGGGTCTGGCTGTTTTCCAATGTCTGGGCCAGGACCTCCTCCGGGGTGCGCTGGGTCCGATCTGGGTCCGACGGTCCGCCGCAGGCGGTCAGGGCCAGCGCCAGGGCCCCGGCCAGGACCAGGGACGCCGTCTGTTTCCATCGCTTCATAGGGATCCTCCCTTCTCATATTCCTCATATTTTCCAGGGACAGGGCCTTACGCGGAGCGGTTTTTCATTCCTATCATACCATATCTAACGGGCTGTGTATACCGGCTGCAGGGGAAAGGAGGTAGAAAAAATTTCCCTTACTCCAGGAACCTTTTTTCCACGCCGCCGTCTATACCAGTAAACGGGACAGCGATCCCCAAGAAAAAGGAGTGTTGACCATGAAGCGTACCCTATCCGCCCTGTTGGTCAGCAGTGCGCTGCTGTGCGCTGCGGCCCTGCCCGCTATGGCGGCGGAACCCGCCGGGAACCAGACTGGCGATGTTGCCCAGATTCAGGAGGAGACGATGCCGGACAGCGTCTCTTACTATGGGCAGATCCAGGAGATCAGCCGGGACGAAAATGGAGCCGTCACCAGCCTGTATCTGACTTCAGAGCGCTATGGAGAGTATGTGATGCAGATCTCCCCCAAGACGGTGTGGATCGACAGCGGGGCGTATACGGCCTCGGACCCGGATACCCTGGCAGTGGGGGAATCCGTCTATGTGTACCACAGCCCGGCGGCCACCTTCTCTCTGCCTCCCCAGTCTGAGGCCTTCGCCGTGGTGCGGAACTTCCCCCAGGACGTGGGAGCGGCCCAGTACCATGAGGTGGAGGCCGTGACCCAGAACGACGACGGCAGCATCACCATTACCACCGATAACGGCGGGCTTTGGATTAATGTGGCTGCGGATGCGGAAGTAAACACCTACGCGGGGGAGACTGCGACTCTGGCGGACGTGAAGGCGGGCGATTTTGTCATGGCTTGGTATGAGATCGTCCTGACCTCCTACCCTGGACAGACGGGCACCGGCCATCTGATGATCCTGCCCGCGGCGGAGCAGACAGAGAGCGACCCCGCTGAGGCGGAAGTCCCGGCGGAGCTCCCCCGGGAGGGAGCGGAGCTGTCCATTGTGCTGGATGGGGACATGGTGCTCCCGGTAACCGGGAAAGTGGAGAACGGCGTGGCCATGGTCCCGGTGGCCGCGGTGGCCCAGGTGCTGGGCTATGAGGTGACCTACGCCCCCGGAGAGAACGGCGAGGGCGCCCTGGTCACCGTGGAGGATGACTCCTTCCGGGTCAATCTGAACATCGGCGATAATCTGATCCAGGGCGTCACCAAGATCGAGGGCGCGGTGGGTATGACCGCCCCTATGGACTACGGCGCGGCCCCCTACATCGTGGACCCGGGCACCACCTGGGCCCCCGCCCAGCTCTTTGAGATGCTGGGCCAGACGGTGACCTTGGAGAACGGGGAACTGTCCATCCAGTAAAGATCAAGCAGAAAAAAATACGCGGCTGTGCCTGGCGCAGCCGCGTATTCTTATGTTTCCACTTCCCCGGCCAGCCGGGCCCGGAGGCCGGAGTACCGGCGGGTCTGGCGGTTGTTGGCCACCATCCGGGCCACCGCGTTCTCGTCCCCCACCAGGATGAACAGACTCTTGGCCCGGGTGATGGCGGTGTAGAGGATGCCCCGGGTCATGAGCATAGGGGCCCCGTCCAGGGCGGCCAGGATGACCGCCTGGTACTCGCTTCCCTGGGCCTTGTGGACGGTGACGGCGAAAGCGGGCTCCAGCTCCCCCAGCATATCCGGGGTGTACTCCACCACCTTTCCGTCAAAATCCACCACGATGCTCTCCTTGTCCACCCAGCGGATGACGCCGATGTCCCCGTTGAACATCCCCATGCCGGAGGCGGTCCCCCCGTCCTCCCGCCAGAGGATGTCATAGTTGTTTTTCACCTGCATCACCCGGTCCCCCGCCCGGAAGATCCAGTCCCCAAAGCGGCGCTCCCCCTTGTGCTCGTCGGGGGGGTTCAGGGCGGCCTGGAGGGCCTGGTTGAGCACGGTGGTGCCGGCGCCCCGGCGGCGGGTGGGGGAGAGGACCTGGATCTGGTCGGCGGGGATGCCCATCCGCTCCGGGAGCCGGCGGCGGCACAGGTCCACGATGGTCTCCACCGCCCGCTGGGGGTCCCGGCGGCGGAGGAAGAAGAAGTCGTTGTCGTTTTTCCGCAGGTCGGGCAGCTCCCCGGCGTTGACCAGGTGGGCGTTGCGGACGATGGAGCTCTGGGCGGCCTGACGGAAGATCTCCGTCAGGCGGACCATGGGCACCACGCCGCTGCGGATCAGATCGGAGAACAGGTTGCCCGGCCCCACCGAGGGCAGCTGGTCCGGGTCCCCCACCAGCACCAGGCGGCAGTCCCCACGCAGGGCGGAGAGGAGGGCGGACATGAGGGATACGTCCACCATGGACACCTCGTCCACGATCACCGCGTCCACCTCCAGGGGTTCGTATTGGTCGTGGGTGAACACCAGCTGGCCGGAGTGGGGGTCAAAGCCCGTCTCCAGCAAACGGTGGATGGTGGAGGCCTCGGTGGAGCACAGCTCCCCCAGACGCTTGGCGGCCCGGCCGGTGGGGGCGGCCAGAGCGGTGTTCAGCCCCATGGCCTCAAACAGGGCCAGTACCCCCCGCAGGCAGGTGGTTTTGCCGGTGCCCGGCCCGCCGGTGAGGAGCATCACCTGCCGGGAGGCGGCCAGCTCCACCGCCTGGCGCTGCTGGGGGGCGTATGTAATGTGCTGCTCCCGCTGGATGCGGGCGATGAGCTGGTCCAGATGGCCGGGGGGCAGCAGCTCCGCCTGGCTCATCTCCCCGATGCGGTGGGCGATGTAGGTCTCCGCTTCATACAGGGCGGGCAGGTACACGGCGTCCTGGCCGGCCACGGTGTCCCGGTCCACCTCCCCCCGGTTGGCCAGGGCCTCCAGCCGCGCCTCCAGCAGTTCGCCGGAAACCTCCAGCAGCTGCCCGGTGGCGGCGATGAGCTTCTGGGCGGGGAGGAAGGTGTGGCCGTTGCTCCAGTTGTTGTGGGACAGCTCGAAGAGCAGGCCGGCCTCCAGCCGCTGGGGGTCGTCGGCGGAGATGCCCAGGGACAGTGCCAGAGCGTCCGCCTTGGAGAAGTCCACCCCGAACTCCCCCGAGGAGAGCACATAGGGGTTGGAGCGCATCACCTCCAGGGCCACGTCCCCATAGGCGCGGTACAGGGGGCCGGACAGCTCCACCGGCAGCTGGTGCTCCGCCAAAAACTCCAGCAGGCGGCGCATCCCCATCTGTTTGCGGAAGGCGTCGCTGATGGTCCGGGCCCGCTTGGGGGAGATGCCCCGGAGCTTGGTGAGCTTCTCCGGCTCCTCCTCCATCACCCGCAGAGCGTCCTCCCCAAAGGCCTCGATGAGCTGCCGGGCAGTGGCCTTGCCTACCCCCTTCACCGCCCCGGAGGCCAGGTAGTGGAAGATCTCCTTCAGCCCCTGGGGCAGCCGCCGCTCCACCACGTCCGCACGGAACTGGGTGCCGTAGGTGGCGTGGCGCACCCACTGGCCCCGGACGGTGAGGTACTCCCCCGGAGAGACCCCGGGCATGGAGCCCACCACCGTCATCTCCTCCTCGCCCACATCTAACCGCAGGATGGTGTAGCCGTTTTCTTCATTTTGAAAGATGATGGAGGAGACGGTCCCCTCCAGGGTGGGTTTTTCTTCCGGGAGCTCTGGCATAGGGTTCCCCTCCTTCCTTGTATCTGTTGTTCAGTGGTTTGCCTCTGCCGCCCTATTTTGCAGGGTTTCGTCCTGCGGGGCGAGTTACTTTGCCCATGGCGGCAAAGTAACCAAAACGCCACCGGGGACGCGGCCGATGGACTACAGCTCCGCTTCGCTCCGCCTAGGTCCATAGGACCGCTTTCCCCGGACCCCATGACGGGAGTTATCCCTTTCAGACAGCATAGCCCTTCCGGCGCGCAAAATTTGAGTGGCTTTCTGCAATTCCTTCCGGCCCCACTGGGGGCCTGGGTAGGTGGAGAATTGTAGGTATTGCAGTTCACGTCCTGCGCCTGGCTTTGGCGAGCCAACCTACCGGTACAGAATCCGCCGTAGGGGCGGGTCCCAGACCCGCCCGTCTAGCCTTCCCCCTTCCAGGGAGCCGATTCCCCCTGTCAGGGGGAAATGGCGACCAAAGGGAGCCAAAAGGGGTAGGGAGGCACGGCCAAAGACCGTGACGGATGAGGGTGCGTTCTTGAACCGCAATCCGTATCCCGGCGGGCGACCGCGAGGGTCGCCCCTACAAATTTTTAAGAACGTGTGCGGCAACCTAGAACCACGGGCGGCCCGGTGTGCCGCTCCTACGGCAAGCAAGAACCTGCTTCAGCGCCCGCCGCCTGTCACCGCTCCAGCCACTCCTCCAGAGAGCCCTTGGGGCAGCAGGTCACCCACGGCCACCGCAGGCACAGGCGCAGGGCCACCTCCCGGCCCTCTGCCGTCAGGCCAACGTCCCAGATGACCGCCTCGCCATGAAACAGCCCCGCCCGGCGCAGCCAGGCCAGCCAATGCAGGCTCCCTTCCAGCGCCGCGCCGCTGCCCTGAGCGGGGAGCACCGTCCACAGGCAGTCCGCTTTTGCGGGCCGGAAGAGCCAGCCGAAAAACAGCCAGATCAGCGCGGCGGCTCCCACCGCGCACAAAAGGGCCAGCATTCCTTCCTCTACAGGGCCCACAGAGCACCACCTCCAGGCCATTCTATGCCCGGGCGAAACGGCGGGTGCAGCGGTCAGTCTCCCTCCAGAGGCGGGACGCAGTCGTCCATGACCGTCCCGGCCAGATATTGGGCAAAGCGATCATAGGCTGCGGGAGACAGGGGCCCCGGAGCGGACAGCACCACCAGGGGGTGGCCCTGGAAGCCCTTCCGGTAGGGGGGATGGACGTGGGGAAAGGGGTTTTGGAAAAATCCGCACCGCTCATAGAAATGCTGCCTCCGGATAGAGATATCATCCACCGGCGGGTCGATTTCCAAGATGACGGGGACCCCCTGGCCGCACAGCTCTGAGAGCGCCTGAGCCCCCGCGCCCCGGCCCCGGAGCTCCGGGCAGATGGCGAAGTGCTCCACATAGCGAAAGCCCGGGCCCTCCCAGTACAGGAGGATGCCCTGGAATGCCTCCCCCTCGTACAGCAGGGTGAAGCGGTACTCCGGGTGGGAGAGCCGGGCCGCCTGGGGCGCCCGGGTGCGCCGCTCGTGGAGGGGGAAGCTGATTTCATAGAGGGCGAAGGCCCCGTCAAAGCGGGGGTCAGCCGGGTCGTTTAGTTGGATGAAGTGCATCAGTTACTCCTTTTTTGGGGTGGAACGATTATCCCGGCCCAGTAAGTAGTCGGTAGTGACGCCGAAGAAATCGGCAAGAAATACAAGGGTTGTGGCGGGTACATTGATCTGACCATACTCAAAACGCTGATAATTCCGGTCAGTCATATCCAGCAATTCCCCCATATCTTTTTGCGTCAGGTTCTTGCTCTTCCGTAGTTCTTTCAGGCGTTGGCCAAAATTTTTTAGAATATCATTCATGCAATCTCTCCTATATCATTGACACGACAGATTTTGTCGTGTATAATAAAGACATCAAAATTTGTCGTGTTACAGAAAGAAGGATTATCATGTCGGACTTGATGAAGTGGCTCTATGCCCATTATATCGGCCCCCAAATCGAAAATCAGCCCCGGGACGATGGGGATGAGTTCCACTCTTCCCTCCTGGAACCGGCCCTCATGGAGGAACAGAAGAAGGATTTGGACTGCATCTGCCGGTTTTATGCCGTTCAGGGGTTCCGGCTGGGGGTGAAAACCGGGCTGGCCCTGGGGGAGGATTTGAGAAAACTCTGAATCTTTTAGGAGAGTTTCGCCGCTTCGTCGTCGCGGATTTAGTATCCCTCACTTCGCCCTGGCGGGCAAAGCTCGCTCACCACACCGCTCCTCCTCTCCAACGCGAACCCGCTTCGCTGGGCTTCGCGTTGGGGGCCGCCTTCGGCGGCCTTTTGGCGCATCTCTAGAATACACGCCTTTGTGTGGGTGGGGCTCAATTGCGGCTCAGAGAGACGGCGGGCCCCGGAGCGGTTCTTGCTTGCCGTAGGGGCGGCACACCCGGGCCGCCCGTGGTTCTAGGTTGCCGCACACGTTCTTAAAAATTTGTAGGGGCGACCCTTGCGGTCGCCCGCAAAGGCTTCCCCCTTGGAGGGGGAAGGCTTTGGGCGGGTCTAGGACCCGCCCCTACGAAATCCCCGGAATATTTCCGGAATCGCTGTAGGGGCCGGTCCCAGACCGGCCCGCCGTCACTCGTACCGGTAGCGTTGGCTCGGCAAAGCCAGGCGCGGAGGTGAAACCGCAGCAGCGGCAATTTTTGCAGACCCAGGGCCCCAGTGGGCCCGGAAGAAATCGCGAAGGCCACTCCCTTTTTGCGCGCCAAAAATTCTGCTGAAATTTTCAGGAGGGCGTCCCCCGTAATAGGGGTCCGGGGAAAGGCGAATATGGGCACGTAAGCGCCCATCCTGAGCCGTCCCCGGGGGCGTTTTGCCTACTTTGCCGCCATGGGCAAAGTAGGTCGCCGCCCGCAGGCGGCGAAATCTCCCCCTGCGAAATTTCACACCAGCATCCGCTTTAAATACTGCCC
>CALWWF010000138.1 GCA_944385165.1 uncultured Oscillospiraceae bacterium | reverse complement strand
CGTCGAAGTTATCCATGGCGAAGTTGGCCAGGACGGTGCCCTGGAAGGGGTCCAGGAAGCAGATGCGGAAGTAGTAGTCGTTGCCGGCGGTGACGTTGGGGTTGGTGCAGGTCACGCCGATGGCGGGGATGCCCGCGTTGCCGAAGGTGGGGCCGCCGGCAATGGACACGCCGGAGCCGTAGGAGCCCAGCACCAGGGACACGCCCTCGCTGACCAACTGGCTGGCGGCGGTGGGGGCCCGGTCGGTGGAGGAGCCGTTGTCGGCGTAGGCCAGCTCCACGGTGTACTCCGTGCCGCCCACGGTGACGGTGGGGGTCTCGGAGTTGGCGTACTGCATGCCCAGCATCTCCTTCTGGCCGCCGGAGGCGGAGTCGCCGGTGGCGGGCTCGAACACGCCGATCTTTACCACGTTCTCCCCGGAGGCGGTGCCGCTGTCCCCGGTGGAGCCGGAACCGGAGCCAGAGCCGGAGCTGGAGCAGCCGGCCAGAGCGCTTACCACAAGCGCGGCGGACAGGGCAGATGCAAGAAACCGTTTCATGTTCATTTCTCCTCTCAAATTCGAGATGGTTCGGCGAAAAGCGTCCACCTACGGCAAACACTTGTTCGCTTAATGAATACATTATAGCGGATGCCCCGGAAGAATGCAAGGGAGCGGGGGAAAAAACTTTATATTTGTGAAAATTTGCGAAGGAAATTGAGGGAAGACGAGGGGATTTGTAACAATTGAAGAGAGCGCCCGTCCCCGCCGGAATCCGTTTTTTTGCCTGCTGCGCTCCAGGGGCGGCGGCCCGGCGGCCCGGCAGACCCCCCTGTCCGCGGGAGAGAGACAAAGGGAAACCGCCCCGTCCGGCGGACGGGGCGGCGGGAGGCGGGGGGAGGGGTCAGAAGCTGCGGCCCGGCTGGGGGAGAAGGCGGTAGAGCAGGGAGGGGCGGCCCCCAGTGTCATAGTTGATGCGGCTGGCGGCCTCCCCCCGGCCCACCAGATAGGTGAGATAGCGGCGGACGGTGACCGAGGAGAGCCCGACCCGCTCGGACAGCTCCTCGCAGGTGCACCCCTCCCGGGGGGCCAGGGAGAGCTGCTCCCGGATGTGGGCCAGGGTGCGGGGCTGGAGCCCCTTGGGGATGGGAGGGGCGCGGAAGCCGCTGGTGAACATGGCGTCCAGGTCCTCCTGGCTGACGCTGGAGTGGGCGGTGAGGGCCTCCCGGTGCTGGCAGAACTTGTCCAGGGCCTGCTGAAACCGCCGGGCGGTGAAGGGTTTCACTAGGTAATCCGCGATCCCCAGCTTGAACAGGGCGTCCACGGTCTTGCTGTCGTTGGCGGCGGTGACCATCACCACGTCGATGGTGATCCCCTCCGCTCGCAGCTCCCGCAGCAGCTCCAGCCCGGTCATCCTGGGCATGAATACGTCTAAAATCAGCAGCTCCGCCGGGTTGCGCCGCAGCCAGAGCAGGGCGTCCTGCCCGCTGCGGAAGCTGGCGGCCAGGGTAAAGCGGGGGTCCCGGGCGAGAAAGGTCTGGTTGATGGAGGCGATCATGGGGTCGTCCTCCACGATGACGGTGCGGTAGATCACTTATTTGGCTCCTATCTGCGGGTCCTGGGGGGAGTCCCCCTGGGACGGGGCGGAAATTGGGGACGGGAAGGAGAGAAAGAAGGAGGTGCCGGACTTGGGCTCGCTCTCCACCCGGATGTGGCCGTGGTACAGGTCGGTGAGCTCCTTGATGCGCACCAGGCCCAGGCCGTGGCCCTCCCCCTTGGTGGACACCCCCGGGTCAAAGATGAAGGGGAGCAGCTCGGGGAGGATGCCCGGGCCGGTGTCCTCCACGCACAAAAACAGCCCTCCGGCGTTCTCCACAATGGAGACGTGGATCTCCTTCTGCTTTCGGGTGGACTGGTCCAGAGACTCGGTGGCGTTTTCGATCAGGTTGCCCAAGATGGTCACCATCACCCCGGAGGGGAGCAGGTGGTCCTCCCCGGACAGGGAACTTCTGGGGTCCACCTGAAGCTGGATGCCCAGCTCGGCAGCCCGGCTGGTCTTCCCCACCAGAAGGGCGGCCACCGCCGTGTCCTGGATCTGGTGCATCACCCGGCTCACCGACTGGTGGTGGAGCTGGGATACATCTAAAATATACTGCTCCGCCTGCTCGGTGCGGCCCAGCTGGATCAGGCCCAGGATGGTGTGGAGCTTGTTGATGAACTCGTGGGTGTAGGCCCGCATGGCCTCCACCAGATGGCGGCTGCCGGTGAGCTCCTCCGCCAGGCCGGTGACCTCGGTGCGGTCCCGGAAGATGGCAACCGCCCCCACGATCTCCTCTTCCTCCCAGATGGGCATCCGGCTGGAGAGCACCGCGTGGGTGCCGGGCATCTTGTACAGGGGGACGTTGTACTCCGCCTTCCCGGTGGTGAGCAGCCGGGGCAGGTGGGAGTCGGGGTAGATCTCCAGCAGCGGCCGCGCCAGCACCCGGGACAGGTCCTGGACGTTGAGCATGCGCATACAGGCGGCGTTCATATAGGTGATATTGGCCTGGCTGTCGATGGCCAAAACCCCCTCCTCCAGGGTCTCCAGGATGTCCTCCCGCTGGTGGAAGAGGGTGCGGAACACATCGGGCTCATAGCCCATCAGGGCGCTTTTGATAGAGCCGGACAGGTGCCGGGAGAGAAGCAGCCCCACCCCCGCCGCCAGGCAGGTGAGGATGGCGAAGCAGGCCACCGTGTCGATCACCGTCTGGTGGACGCTGCGCACCCCGATGCCCACCGACACAAAGCCCAGAAGTTCCCCGTCCTCCCCGGTCACCGAGGCCAGGGCCCGGTGCTCCACCTCGGAGACGCCGGCGCCGGTGTCCACATGGGCGCTCTCCCCGTTGAGGACGGGGAGGGACTGATAGCCGGGGTATACCTTCCCGATATGGGAGGCGTCGGGGCTGTAGCGGATGACCCCCTCCCGGTCGGCCACCACGATGGCGTCGATGTCCTGCACCCGGGAGATGGTGCTGTCCAGATAGGCGGTGAGGGTCTCGTTCCCGCTGCGGCCGGAGAGCACGTCCGCCACCTGGGGGGACTGGGCCAGCACCTGGGCGGAGTTCATCAGGTTCCGGTCCAGATTCTGATACTCCATGCGAAGGGAGAACAAAAGGGTGGTGGTCATGCCCAAAAGGGCGGTGGCCAGCACCAGAAACATGCTGGTGTATCGGATCCGCTGGCTGACAGAAGGTTTGGCGCGCCCTTTCATCGTAACATTCCTCCTTAAATCTCCGTTCCTGTGCGCCTGTGGGGGCGCGCCTGCCTGTATTCTCGAGCTTCGTTGCTTCTATACAAGATACATTATAAAGAAAGGATATAAAACTGTCAAATATGTGTAAGGATTTTGCTAAAATTTTTCCCGGAGTATTTTTTTTACTTTCAAAAGGGTGTACAAATTTGGCTGCCGCCGGGTAACATAGCGGCGGAAATCATCCGAAGAGAGAAGGGGTCGCCTTTGGAAGAAATCAAACAAGAACTCATGGCCCAGCTGGAGAACCCCGTGGCCTTTACCATCCCGGTGCTGGGGGGCATCCCGGTGACCGTGTCGGTGGTGGTGTCGTGGATCATTATGGCGGCGCTGACCCTGGCGGCCATCCTGATGACCCGGAACCTCAAGCCGGTGCCCGGCCGGGCACAGCTGGTGCTGGAGATGTTCGTGGGCCTGATCAACAACTTCTGCAAGGACATCATCGGGCCTGAGTGGAAGCGCTTCGCCCCCTGGCTGGGGACGGTGGCCCTGTACATCACCTGCGCAAACCTCATCGGCCTGGTGGGTCTGGTCCCGCCCACCAAGAACCTGAACGTGACGGCGGCCCTGGGCCTGAGCAGCATGGCGGTCATCTACACCGCCGCCTTCCGGGTCCACGGGCTCCGGGGAGGACTGGGGCAGTTTTTAAAGCCCGCCCCCATCATGCTTCCCATCAACCTGATGGAGATCGCCATCCGCCCTCTGTCCCTGTGCATGCGGCTGTTCGGCAACGTGCTGGCCGCGTTCATCGTCATGGAGCTGGTGAAGATGGTGGTGCCGGTGGCCCTGCCCGTGGCCTTCAGCCTGTATTTCGACATCTTCGACGGGGTCATCCAGACCATAGTGTTCGTCTTCCTCACCGGCATCTTCATCGGAGAGGCCCTGGAAGAAGAATAACCCACCGAACAGGAAAAATTCTGTCAGACTACAGAACATTTCATCTGAGAATCAACATTTGGAGGAGATTATTATGACTACTGCTATCGCCGCGGCCATCGCCGTCATCACCAGCACCGTTGCCGGCCTGGGCATCGCCATTGCCACCGGAAAGGCCGCCGAGTCCATCGCCCGCCAGCCCGAGGCCGCCGGACAGATCCGCAGCACCATGCTCATCGGCTGCGCCCTGGCGGAGGCCACCGCCATTTACGCCTTCATCACCGCTCTGGCCATTCTGGTCCTGGGCTAAGGCGCGGGAAGGAACAGAAAGGGGGAACGCTCTGTGCTGGACATTGATCTTTGGACGGTTCTGTGGACCGGGGTCAACCTGGTGATCCTCTATCTGCTGATGCGTCATTTCCTCTTCAAGCCGGTGACGGCCATGATGGAACAGCGCACCCAGGCCATCCAGGACGGGCTCTCCCAGGCCGAGACCGCCCGGCAGGAGGCCCAAGCCTTAAAGGAGGAGAACGAGGCCAAGCTCTCCCAGGTCCGCAGCCAGGCCGACCAGATCGTCTCCCAGGCCAAGCAGCAGGGCCAGCGGGAGTACGACCAGATCATCGCCTCCGCCCAGGCGGAGGCCCAGGCCATCCGCTCTGATGCACAGGCCCAGGCGGACGCCCAGCGCCGGCAGATGCTCCAGGACGCCCAGCAGCAGGTGGCCGCTCTGGCCCTGCTGGCGGCGGCCAAGGTGTCCGGCCGCGCCCTGGACGCGGACAGCGACCGGGACATGGTGGAGGAATTCGTGCGGGAGGCAGGTGACCTGTGATGAGGGAGCTGGCCGGCCGCTATGCCCAGGCCTTCCTGGAGGCCGGGGGAGATGAGAAGGAGCTGGCCCAATGCGCCGGGCGGCTCCAGGGGCAGCCGGAGCTGTGGGCAGCCCTCATCAGCCCCGCCGTGGAGCCGGAGGAGAAGGAGCGGGTGCTTGGCCGCCTGCCCCAGTTCGCCCCCCAGGGCCCGGTGGGGCGGCTTTTGTGCCTGATGGCCCGGAAGGAGCGCCTGCCTCTGCTGCCTCAGGTGGTCCGGTCCAGCCGCCGTCTGGCTCTGGAGCGGGAGGGCGGAGCCCTGGGCCGCCTGACCTGTGCCCGGCCCATGCCGCCGGAGGAGGTGGAGCGGTTGAAGGACACGCTGCTGCGCCTGCACCATCTGAACAAGGTGGAGCTGGAGGTGGACGTGGACCCGGAGCTGCTGGGCGGCTTCCGCCTGGAGGTCCAGGGGGTCACCTATGACAAGAGCGTGCGGGGCGGCCTGAACGCCCTGGCCCGGACGCTGGGAGAGGGGAGAATGCTGTGAACGCAAGACCGGAAGAGATCGTCTCCATCCTGCGGGAGGAGATTGAAGGATATGACAATAGGACCCGCCGCAGCGAGGAGGGCACGGTCCTGGAGGTGGGGGACGGCATCGCCACCATCTACGGCCTGGACCGGGCGGTGTACGGCGAGCTGGTGGAGTTTGAAACCGGGGTCAAGGGCATGGTCATGGACCTGTCCCGGGACACGGTGGGCTGCGTGCTGCTGGGCCGGGAGACCGGACTGCGGGAGGGCAGCCTGGTGCGCCGCACCGGCGAGCCCGCCGACGTGCCCGTGGGCGAGGGGATGCTGGGCAGGGTGGTGGACGCCCTGGGCAGCCCCATCGACGGCCTGGGCCCCATCGAGACCCATGAGCGCCGGCCCATCGAGCACGAGGCCAGCGGCGTGGTCACCCGGGAGCCGGTGAGCGTCCCCCTCCAGACGGGGATTCTGGCCATCGACGCCATGGTGCCCATCGGCCGGGGGCAGCGGGAGCTGCTCATCGGCGACCGCCAGACCGGCAAGACCGCCATCGCCGTGGACGCCATCCTCAACCAGAAGGGGCAGGACGTGATCTGCATCTATGTGGCCATCGGCCAGAAGGCCTCCTCCGTGGCCCGGGTGCGGGACACCCTGCAAAAGCACGGGGCCATGGACTACTCCATCATCCTCTCCGCCACCGCCAGCGAGCCCGCCCCCTTACAGTACATCGCTCCCTACGCCGGGGCGGCCATGGGGGAGTACTTTATGGAGCAGGGGAAGGACGTGCTCATCGTCTATGACGATTTGAGCAAGCACGCGGTGGCCTACCGGGCCCTGTCCCTGCTGCTTAAGCGCTCCCCGGGGCGTGAGGCCTACCCGGGCGACGTGTTTTACCTCCACTCCCGCCTGCTGGAGCGGGCCTGCCGGCTCACCCAGGAGTACGGGGGCGGCTCCATGACCGCCATCCCCATCATCGAGACCCAGGCCGGGGACGTGTCCGCCTATATCCCCACCAACGTCATCTCCATCACCGACGGGCAGATCTATCTGGAGACCGACCTGTTCTTCTCCGGCCAGCGCCCCGCCGTGAACGTGGGACTGTCCGTGTCCCGTGTGGGCGGCGCGGCCCAGACCCGGGCCATCAAGCGCACCGCCGGTACCATGCGCATCGACCTGGCCCGGTTCCGGGAGCTGGAGATCTTTACCCAGTTCTCCTCCGACCTGGACCCGGCCACCCAGAAGACCCTGGACCACGGCAAGCGGCTGCTGGAGCTGCTCAAACAGCCCCTCTACCACCCCATGCCGGTCAGCCGCCAGGCCATCGTCCTCTACATCGGCACCAACGGCCTGCTGGATGACGTGCCGGTGGAGCAGGTGCAGGAGTTTGCCCTGAGCTTCGCCGGGCGCATGGAGCGGGAGCACGGGGACCTGGTGGCGGAGATCGACAGCACCGGGAACCTGTCCGGCGTGGCCGTGGAGACCATCCGGGCAGCGCTGACCGAGTATAAAAAGGAAAAGTTGTCCGGGAATTGACGGATTTTGCAGGGAGGGGGTTTCGCCGCTGTGGCGGCGAGTGACTTTCCCAGCGATGGGAAAGTCACCAAAGGATCGCCGGGGGTGGACTCAGGATGGGCACTGCGTGCCCATATTCGTCCACACCCCGGACCCCCATTACGGGGGGTTACCCCTTTAGGCGGGAGATACCCTTCCGGCGCGCAAAACCAGGAGTGCTTGGGTGCGGCTCCTTCCGCCCCACTGGGGGCTAAGTGAGCAAAGTTTGTTTTTGATGCCCCTCCAGAACTGCGCCTGGGGTTTCCGAACCAACGCACCCGGTGCGGGCGTCGGCGGGCCGGTCTGGGACCGGCCCCTACAGCATAACCGAAATGCGTCCTGTTCTTTCGTAGGGGCGGGTCCTAGACCCGCCCGCCGTCTCCCTACCGTTTTGTAGGGGCGCATATTATGCGCCCGCAAGCCTTCCCCCTTCCAGGGGGAAGGTGCCCCAGTGCGCACACTGGGGCGGATGAGGGTGGGTTGTAAAAAAGACGCAGAAATTCGATACACACCCTCATCAGTCAGCCTTACGGCTGACAGCTTCCCCCTGGTAGGGGGAAGCCTTGGCGGGAGGCCCAAGGGCCTCTCCTGCGGCGAAAAATCCCAGAGAAACCAAACCATAGAGAGGAGGGATGGCCCATGGCCAGTACCAAAGAGATCCGCACCCGCATGAAGAGCGTGGAGCAGACCTTAAAGATCACCAACGCCATGTATCTCATCGCCTCGTCCAATCTGCGCAAGGCCAAGGAGCAGCTGGAGAGGGCCAAGCCCTACTTCACCAAGATCGACTCCACCATCGCCGACATCCTCCACCGCTCCCCGGAGCTGACCCACCTCTTCCTGGACCCCCGCTTGGAGATCCCGGCCGCGGAGCGGAAGGTGGGCTACATCGTGGTCAGCGGGGACAAGGGGCTGGCGGGGGCCTACAACCACAACGTGCTCAAGCTGGCGGAGCGGCGGCTGAAAGAGGCCGCCAACCCCAGGCTGTTCCTGGTGGGCCTGGTGGGCCGGGCCTACTTCCAGGAGCGGGGGATCCCCTTTGAAAAGGACTTCTCCTATGTGGTGCAGAACCCCACCATGGGCCGCGCCCGGGACATCAGCGACGAGATGGTCCAGCGCTTTGTGGACCGGGAGCTGGACGAGGTCCACATCCTCTACACGGAGATGGTCTCCCCCCTGCGCCTGGAGGTGCGGGAGCGGACCCTGCTCCCCCTGGTGCGGGAGAATTTCCACTGGGAGCCCGCCCAGGGCGGGCCGCTCCTGCCCCCGGTGACCTACCTGCCCTCCCCGGAGGCGGTGCTGGACGCCATCGTGCCCAGCGGCTATGTGCGGGGGATGGTGTTCGGGGCCCTGGTGGAGTCCTTCTCCTCGGAGCAGAGCGCCCGCATGACCGCCATGGAGGCGGCCAGCGACAACGCCCGGGAGATGCTCAAGGAGCTGTCTTTGACCTATAACCGGGCCCGTCAGGCGGCCATCACCCAGGAGATCACAGAAATTGCCGGCGGGGCCCAGAACGCCCGGTCCTGAGGAAAGGTGTGTAACGATGTCGAAGGTATCTAAAGGAACGGTGGCCCAGGTACAGGGCCCCGTCATTGACGTGCAGTTCCCCCAGGGGGAGCTGCCCTCCATCCAGGACGCCCTGTATCTGGAGGCGGACGGCCGCCGCCGGGTCATGGAGGTGGCCCAGCATGTGGGCCGGGACACGGTCCGCTGTTTCATGCTCTCCCCCAGCGAGGGCATCGGCCGCGGGCTGGAGGTCACCAGCATGGGCGGCCCCATCTCCGTCCCCGTGGGGGAGGGGGTGCTGGGCAGGATGTTCAACGTGCTGGGGGACCCCATCGACGGCAAGGGGGAGGTCCAGACCCAGGAGCGCTGGGCCATCCACCGCCAGCCCCCCAGCTTTGCCGACCAGCGCCCGGTGGTGGACCTGTTTGAGACGGGCATCAAGGTCATCGACCTGCTGGCCCCCTACGCCCGGGGCGGCAAGATCGGCCTGTTCGGCGGCGCCGGCGTGGGCAAGACGGTGCTCATCCAGGAGCTCATCCACAACATCGCCACCCAGCACGGGGGCTACTCCATCTTCACCGGCGTGGGGGAGCGCACCCGGGAGGGCAGCGACCTGTGGCGGGAGATGACCGAGTCCGGGGTCATCAACAAGACCGCCCTGGTGTTCGGCCAGATGAACGAGTCCCCCGGGGCCCGGATGCGGGTGGCCCTCACTGGGCTGACCATGGCCGAGTACTTCCGGGACCAGGAGCACCAGGACGTGCTGCTGTTCATCGACAACATCTTCCGCTATGTCCAGGCCGGCAGCGAGGTCTCCGCCCTCATGGGCCGGATGCCCTCCGCCGTGGGCTATCAGCCCACCCTGGCCAACGAGATGGGCGCCCTTCAGGAGCGCATCACCTCCACCAAGAGCGGGGCCATCACCTCGGTGCAGGCGGTGTACGTCCCCGCCGACGACCTGACCGACCCCGCCCCGGCCACCACCTTCACCCACCTGGACGCCACTACGGTGCTCTCCCGGAAGATCGTGGAGCAGGGCATCTACCCCGCCGTGGACCCCCTGGAGTCCACCTCCCGCATCCTGGAGCCCGACGTGGTGGGGGAGCGGCACTATAAGATCGCCCGGGCGGTGCAGGAGCT
>CALWWF010000137.1 GCA_944385165.1 uncultured Oscillospiraceae bacterium | reverse complement strand
GGGTCCACCCGTTCCCATTCCGAACACGGAAGTTAAGCTCGCTTCTGCCGAAAATACTTGCCTGGAGACGGGCCGGAAAGATAGGTAGCGCCAACACAATGAGGACGGACAGGTAACACTGTCCGTCTTTTTGCTTCTACCCCATCAAGAAGAGGAGGGGCGCAAAATGGTGGAAGAGTGGCTGCGGGCATGGAAAATTCCGGTTGGAATGCGGACGATCAAGACGGCGGTGGCGGTGATCTTATCGCTGCTGATCGTGCAGCCCTATGGGGCCAGTCAGGCAAAGGTGGTCTTCGCCACTATTGGAGCCATGTCGGCGGTGGGACCCACGTTTCGGGCCTCGGCGCTGGCCTGTGTGACCCAAATTTGCAGCGTTTTGCTGGGGGCGGCTCTGTCTATCCTTTTGATGGGGCTTCAGATCCCAGGTATGGCCGCGGTGGGGATCGGAATTATTCTGATTTTGTGGCTGTATCAGTATTCCCGCACCACACTGCTGCCGATTCTGCCCTGCCTGATTTTGGTCAATATCTGCCTTACGCCGGGGGTAGAGGCGATTTCCTACGCCATTGCCCGGCTTTGGGATACAGCAATCGGACTGGGTATAGGAATGCTGACCAATACGTTGGTCTTCCCGTACGACAACAGCCGAAAGATCCGCCGTACCTTGGCAGGACTGGATTCCGACCTGATCCGGTTCCTGGAGGATATGTTTGACGGGGACGAGCATTTGCCGGAGGCGGCGGAGCTCAGCCGGAAGATCAATGCGCTGGAGGGCCAGCTGGCCCTGTTTGCCGAGCAGCGGCTGTTCCGGCGGCGGAGACAGCAGCGGGAGCTCCAGACTCTGCGCTCCTGTGAGGACATTGCCCACGAGCTGCTGATCGAGCTGGAGACCCTGCGGAATATGGAACGGCAGGGCTGTCTGAACCAGGAGAACCGGCAGGCCCTTCGGGTTTTGGGGGCGAAGATCGCAGAGGCGTCCCCCAAAACCCAGTGGACTACGGAAGACGTGGTGGTCAATTACCACGTTGCCCGGGCGCTCCAGCTGCGGAAGGATCTGAGGGCGGAGTTGACCGGCCGCGTGGAAAAGAAGAAAATGTGATTCCAATGGGGACATAAATTTCCCCGAAGGAAGCAGAGGAAGCCCGTACTTTTTTGATAAAGTATGGGCTTCCTCTTTGCGATTTCCGATGTCGATTTTCCGGTTCAGCGGCCTGCATATCCCGATCTTATCTTTGAGGAAGGCGCCCGGATTGAAAAAGCCAGGGACGCCTCTTTGATTTTATGTATTTTTATTCTTGACCTGCCGGGTCAATAGTGGTAATATCTTAAATAATATTCGATGTGTGCGAATATTATTCATCCTCAGAGAGAAAGGATCGAGAATGGTGAGAAGTATGAAACAACACATCTCCCTTCGCAAACCCCTGTCGCTGGTGACGGCATGTGCGCTGGCCCTGTCCCTGTGCACCGTCCCGGCGGCGGCCGCGGAGGACACCTCCGCCCCTGCCCCTGCCTTTGAGAACACCTCAGGCGACGGTGGGGAGAACTACATCAGCCTGTGCGAGTCCCGCACCTTCCAGGCCATGCTCCCCGTGGACATGACCCAGGAGGAGGCCCAGGCCGCCGCCGAGACGGTGGTGTGGTCCCTGGACTATGAGGAGGCGTCCGGCTATGTGGACCCGGAGCTGTACCCCAACCACACCCAGGGCGGCCCCCTGGAGGACTGGACGCTGCGGGATGGGGAGGGGAACCTGTTCACCGACGTGGACACCCAGGCCGTTACCCAGGACGGCCAGGTCTATTTACAGGTGACCTTCCGCAACAACTACTACTATGACCTGTTCGCCGACCTGCCCAACAACCTGCGGGGCTACCAGACCAACGGCGGTACCTATCTGGACCTGTGCGGCTGGTATGACCTGACCGCCACCCAGGAGGACGGCACGGTGCTGGGCGCTGTGGAGGGAATCAAGATCACCCCCTATGACGACTTCAACACCATGAAGGAGATCTACGAGAACATCGACGAGATCGTCTCCTTCGCCGCGGAGAACACCGACCTGTATGTGGAAAAGTTCTCTATGGGCTCCAGCCAGGGGGACAACGGCCTGGACGGCCTGGATATGCCCTACCTGATCATTGCCAAGGACGAGAGCGTTCTGGACAAGTGGCAGGAGATCAAGGATGAGGCGGAGAGCGACCCCGCCTCCCTGGTCCAGAAGATCGAAAACGGCACTCTGGGGGACTATCAGGTGCCTGTGCTCTACTCCAACATCCACTCCAACGAGGTGGCCGCCCCCGACGGCGTGCTGAAGTTTGCCTGGATGCTGGTGGAGGCTGCGGCCAGCGACAGCGGCAGCATGGAGTACCAGAACCTCACCGGCTTTACCGCCGAGGGCGAGGCCAAGCTGGCCGAGCAGATGGGGCCCGCCGGCGTGGAGGGCAGCATCGCCGTCCCCGACCTGGTGGCGGACGACGCCACCTACCTGGGCTTCCTGAAGGCCACCGACGAGCCCGGCACTGTCTCCCCCTGGACCACCTCCTACAAGCTGGACCTGGAGGAGTACTACGACGTAGAGACCGTCACCGTGGACATGGACGAGCTGCTCAGCGATGTGTTCTTCATCATCGTCCCCGAGGAGAACGTGGAGGGCCGTACTTACCTCACCCGTACCTCCTCCGGCGGTTTCGACCTGAACCGGGACAACTCCTTCCAGACCCAGGCGGAGACCCAGAACATGACCAGCCTGATCGCCCAGTGGAACCCCGTCAGCTTCACCGAGTTCCACGGCCAGCACCAGGAGTTCCAATGCGAGCCCTGTGATCCCCCCCACGAGCCCAACTTTGAGTACGACCTGCTGGCCGAGCATCTGATGGCCGGCGGCGAGGCCCTGGGCATCGCGGCGGTGGCCAACAACGACACCTTCAACAGCTACTCCATCCCCCAGCGGGACTACCTGTCCTACACCGGCGAGACCACCGGAAACGGGGAGTATCAGACCCAGTGGCTGGACCCCTGGGACGATATGTCCACCAGCTATACCCCCCAGTACTCCATGCTCCACGGTACCGTAGCCTATACGGTGGAACTGCCCAGCCACAACGACGACGCGGTGGACCTGGTGGCCTACGGCGCCCTGGGACAGTCCAACTACATCGCCGAGAACAAGGAGAGCTATCTGCTCAACCAGACCAAGATCTTTGAGCGGGGCGTTACCAATGCCAACTCCGACGACTATGACCTGGTGGGCCAGTGGTTCACCGACCAGTACGACGTGGAGGGGGCTGAGGCCGATCTCTTCCGCCCCGAGTACGACGGCGCGGGCCAGAACGGCAACTTCTACCCCGAGTGCTACATCATCCCCCTGGACGGAGAGAACCAGTCCAACCTCCAGGCCGCCGGTGAGATGCTCACCTACCTGGTGCGCAACGGCGTGGACGTGATGGTGGCCGATACCGCCTTTACCTACGGCGGCGTGGAGTACCCCGCCGGCACCGCCGTGGTCTCCATGTACCAGGCCAAGCGCAGCGTGGCCAACGGCGTGCTCTATGACGGCACTGTCATCACCGAGTGGCCCGTCCTCTACTCCGAGGGCATCACTGCCTTCAACTACACCCGCGGCTTCGACATGATCACCTGCGCCGAGCCCGCCGCCTATGAGACCATCGCCGCCGCCTGCTCTGTGTCCGACGACTGGACCGTCTCCTCCGCCTTCTCCGGCGTGACGGGACAGCAGGTGGTGCTGATGAATTCCTCCGAGGCCTCCACCGCCGCGGTGAACCAGCTGCTCCAGGGCGGCAAGTCCGTCTCCCTCATCACCCAGGGCCAGTACGAGGGCAGCTACCTCATCTCCTACGCCGACTGGCAGAGCGTGGCGGACGACTTCCTCATCACCGGCGTCGGCGTTTCCGACGCCCCCGCCGCCAGCCCCATCCCCAAGGCCCCAGTGATCTACATCTCCGGCAAGCCCTCTGACAACACCTCCGGCTTTGTCAAGTCCACCCTGGTCAGCGGCGCCTACGAGTACAACTACGACCGCCAGGCCATGGAGCTGCTGGGCTTCACCGTCACTGATAGCGCCGCCCAGGCCGACCTGATCATCGGCGCGGCCGCCCTGGACGACCAGGCCCTGGCCGCCGTCCAGGCCGGCACCCCCTACATCGGCTACGGCTCCGACGCCATGAGCTCCGCCGTGGACCTGTTTGCCGACGGGACCCTGGTCTATGAGACCGCCGGCGACGCCGCCATGGACGCCCTGGCCTATGTGACCTACCCCACCGACAGCCCCATCACCGCCAGCTATGTGGCCGAGGGGGACGACGTGCTCTACGGCTACGGCGCGGGCTACTTCGCCGCCATCCCCGACGGCGCCCAGGTGCTGGTGCGGCTGGACGGCTCCAAGGAGCTGCTGGAGGGCTTCCTGCCCAGCACCGGTGACCACTACGCCGACTTCCTGGACGACTCCATCCAGGCCATCTCCTATGAGGGGGCCGGGGCCGGCGGCGCTTCCCTGGATGTGGTCCTCTTTGCCAACACCCTCACCAACAAGGTCCACCAGCGGGACGAGTTCAACTTCATCTCTAACGCCGCCTGGGCCGCCGTGATGGACGGCGGGAACACCTCCACCGGCTTTGCCGATGTACCCGCCAGCGCCTGGTACGCCGGGGCTGTGGCCTCCGTCTCCCAGCAGGGGCTGATGGCCGGCACCAGCGCCACCACCTTCTCCCCCGCGGCCACCACCACCCGGGGGATGCTGGTCACTATCCTGTACCGCATGGCCGGCACCCCCGACCTGGCGGACGAGAATCTGGGCTATCCCTTCGCCGACGTGGACGCCCAGTCCTGGTACAGCGACGGGGTGTACTGGGCCCGCCTCAACGGCGTGGCCGCCGGTACCAGCACCTCCACCTTCTCTCCCAACGGTTCCCTGACCCGGGAGCAGGCGGTGACCATGCTGTACCAGTATGCCAAGGCCCAGGGCTATGACACCGCCGCCAGCGGCGCCCAGGCCCAGGCGTTCTCCGACTTCGCTCAGGTCTCCGACTGGGCCCAGCAGGCCGTGATTTGGGCCGTGGACAGCGGTCTCATTGCCGGTACCGACGCCGGGACCCTGAATCCCCAGGGCTCCGCCACCCGGGCCGAGCTGGCCGCCATCATGGTCCAGGCCAGCGCCCTGTTTGCCGGCGGCGGAGTGTAATAGGGGCCCAGACCGCCTCTTAGGGCCAAATGCCCAACAGAACTGAGTGAAAATATGAACAAGCAGAGGACCGCCCCCAAGGGCGGTCCTCTGCTTGTTTTCGGGAGGGCAGTCTTTTGTTTCTGGTGTGGAGAGCGATTCCCTATGAGGGAGCATCAGCCCACCACAACGGCGGTGCCGCTGACGGTGACCATGAGCATGCCGTTGTTGGCGCCTAAGATCTCATAGTCGATGTCTACCCCCACCACCGCGTTGGCTCCCAGGTTCTGGGCCCGCTCGCCCATCTCCTGGAGGGCGGCCTCCCGGGCGCGGACCAGTTCGTCCTCATAGGTCCCGGACCGTCCGCCGAAGAAGTTGCTCAGGCCGGCGGTGAAATCCCGAATCACGTTGACGCCGGAGATGACCTCGCCGAAAACGATGCCCTTGTACTCCAAAATGGTCTTTCCATCCACCGAGGGGGTTGTCGTCAGAATCATAGGGTATTCCTCCTTCTTTTTCATAGGGCGTCCAGATACCCCTCCACGTCGAAGGGCTCCAGAACGCTGGTTTTTGAGAGATACAGGGGGTGGTGGGGGTGCCCCTTTTTCGAGCGCTTCCCCGCAGAGTACCACGCCGCGCCTCGGGCCTTCCCTACCTGGATCATGTCCCGGACACAGCCGGGGAGGTAGGGGCGCTTTTCGATGATGGTCCCCCAGGCCGCCCAGACGGCGGGGGCGCCGCTGCGGTCCAGGGAGAGGGCGTAGTCGAAGGCTTTCAGGTTCTCCTGGTGGAGCTGGGGGTTATAGGTCTGCTCCATGTCGTCCGGGTTGGTAGCCCGCTGGGCGTAGACGTTGAACATGAGGAAGCTGTCAAACCCGTTGAAGAGGGCCACCCGCTCCACGGATTTCAAGGTGTTGTCCAGGGCGTCTGGGGCGGCGGTGGAGGGGTTGATGCCGATGCAGATCAGGGGGCGCTCCCCCCGGGTGCCCAAGATGTAACGGTACTCGGAATAGACGTTGGGGACGTAGAGCCACTTGGATACGTCGTAGTTCGGGGAGGGGCGGTTGGCCGCCTCCAGAGCCTGGACAAAGGGCGTCAGCTCCAGCTGGCGGGTCTCGCAGGCGGGAATGTGCACGGGAATCCCTCTTTCGTGTGGTTTCGTTTTTTCCATGATAACAGGAAATGAAGCTTGCGGCAAGAGGCTCGAGTTCTTTTACAATCGCTATTGCTTTTTTTCACAAAGCATCGTATAATGAATGTGCGGAACCTTGTACTTTATAACAAAAGGGAGGCAGAGCCATGAAAACCACCATCATCCATTCCAGACTGAATCCCAGGTTAGAGGTATCCCTGATCGGGGGGCATTTTGCGACCCGGCATTCCCACAACAGCCACTACATCGACATCACCCGCATGAAGCACGAGCACACGATGGCACGGGAGGCGGCAATGACCCTGGCCCAGCGCTACGCCTATGAGAAAGGAGTGGATACCATCGTCTGTCTGGACGGCAGCGAGGTGATCGGCACTTTCCTGGCCCGCCACCTGGCCAAAAACACCCTGTTTGCAGTGAACGGTTCCAAGAACATCAACATCGTCACCCCGGAGTATGACTCCAGCGGCCTGATGATCTTCCGGGACAACCTGATTCCCATGATCGCCGGGCAGAACATCCTGATCCTGATCTCCACCATCAACTCCGGCAAGAGCGGACGCCGGGTGTCTGAGTGCGTGGAGTACTACGGCGGCAAGGTGCAGGGCATCGCCGCAGTGTTCAGCTCCATGGAGGAGCTGGACGGCTGGCCGGTGTACAGCCTGTTCGTCCCCGCGGACATTCCCAACTATGAGACCTATGCGCCGGAGGAGTGCGCCATGTGCAAGGCGGGAAAGAAGATCGACGCCCTGGTGAACAGCTACGGCTTGTCCATCCTGTAAAGCAAGCAAAACGGTTGAGAAGGAATTGAGCATAAGCAGACGCGCCGCCTCCCGGCTGGGAGGCGGCGCGTCTGCCATATCCAGATAAGATTTAGTTCCAATAGTCGGTCTTTTCCTTCAATTGGATACTGGCGGCCTTAAAGACCGGATTGCGGCCCCGCCTGCGCTGGGCGGTGTAGTCCTTCAGGGCGGCCAGAGCCGGGCCTGAGAGAATGATGATCACCGGGATGTTGATCATCACCATGATGCCCATGAGCACATCGGCCAGATTCCACACCAGATTGATGCTCAGGCCGGCGCCCACAAAGATGAGCAGCACGGCCACGATGCGGAACACCGTCATAAACTGCTTGGAGGGCACTTTTTTCAGCAGGTAGGCCAGGGCGTTGTCCACATAGTACAGGTTGCCGATCAGGGTGGTGAAGGCAAAGAGCACCATGGCCACGGTGATGAAGATGGGGCCCAGCTGCCCAAAGGAGGCGGACAGGGCGGCCTGCACATAGGGCGCGCCGTCCAGTGCCGCGTCGGGCTCCACCCCGGAGCACAGGAGCATCAGGGCGGTGGCGGAGCAGATGAGCAGGGTGTCCAGGAAGACGGAGAGCATCTGCACCAGACCCTGCTTCACCGGGTGGCTCACATTGGCGGAGGCGGCGGCGTTGGGGGCGGAGCCCACGCCCGCCTCGTTGGAGAACAGGCCCCGCTTGACGCCCTGCATGATGGCGGAGCCGGTAAAGGCGCCGAAGATGGCCTGGAAATCAAAGGCATCCTGGAAGATGCGCACAAACACATGGGGCAGCAGCTCCAGGTTCAGCACCACCACGATAACGGCCACCAGCACATACAGCCCGCCCATAAAGGGCACCAGGGTGGAGGCAAAGGCAATGATCCGCTTGCCGCCGCCCATGACACAGAAGCCGGTGAGCAGGGCGGTGATGCCGCCGATGATCCAGGGGGTGACCCCCTCCTGGTAGAAGCCGTAGGCGGAGAAGGTGGACTGGAGGTTGAAGGAGCACAGCATGTTGAAGCCGCCGGCGTAGGTGGCGATGAGACTTAGCGCGAACAGGACGGCCAGGGGGCGGCTGTGGAGGGCGGCCTCGATGTAGTAGGCGGGACCGCCGTAGCTCTCCCCGGTCTCCGGGTTGCGGCGCTTATAGATCTGGGCCAGGGTGGACTCGATAAAGGCGGTGGCCCCGCCGATGATGGCGATGAGCCACATCCAGAACACCGCGCCGTATCCGCCGATGCAGATGGCGGAGGACACGCCGATGATGTTGCCCGTCCCCACCCGGGAGGCGGTGGATACCATCAGGGCCTGGAAGGAGGAGATGGAGCCGGCCCGCTCCGGCCGCTCCCCCACCACTCGAAGGGATTCCAGGAACATGCGGAATTGAATCAGCCGGGTGCGGAAGGTGAAGTACAGCCCTCCGGCAATCAGGAGGATGATCAGCAGATAGGTGTACATGAAATTGCTGATGGCTCCGACAATGTCGTTGATCATGGGTCACAGCTTCCTTTCTCACAAGTTTCCGCCGCCGGGTCAAATGCACGAGGCGGAAGAAAGCCCTGCGGGCCGTGGGACGGGACGCGGGGCTTTCAAACGGGGTCCATTATACCCAACGGCGGAGGGTTTGACCAGAGCTTTTTTTCGGTTTCTGACGATTTGTGAAAGTTGACGAAAAAGGGCTCTACAGTGGGGCAGTCCGGTCCGCCTGCGGGAGCTTGTCCCAGGAGAAGAGAGGGAGCAGCTCCTCCGGCGTGACGGGGGCGGGCTCCGGGATGAGCCCCGCCCAGCAGGCCAGAAGGCCCACCAGCTCCGGGGCGGAGTACCGGCTCTGAAGCGTCCCCAGCTCCTGTTCCCGGTCCCGCTTGGCCAGCCGCCGCCCGTCGGGGGAGAGGAGCAGGGGGACGTGGCCGTACTCCGGGTGGGGGAGGCTCAGCTGGTCCTGGAGCCACAACTGCCGGGGGGTGGAGGAGAGCAGGTCGCTCCCCCGCACCACCTGGGTGACGCCCATGAAGGCGTCATCCACCACCACCGCCAGCTGATAGGCGTACACCCCGTCGGAGCGGCGGAGGATAAAGTCCCCGCACTCCCGGGCCAGATTTTGGGAGAAGGGGCCCTGAATGCGGTCTACAAAGGAGACGTCCGCCTCCGGGACCGTCACCCGCCAGGCGGGGCGGCGGGTTTGGGAGAGCTCCTCCCGCTCCTGGGGGGTGAGGCGGCGGCAGCGGCCGTCGTAGACCACGGCTCCGTCGGAGCGGTGGGGGGCGGAGGCGGCCAGGCGCTCGGCCCGGGTGCAGTAGCAGGGGTAGATGAGTCCCCGCCCCTCCAGGGCGGCGAAGGCCGCGTGATACGCCTCCGTTCGCTTGCTCTGGTACACCGGCTCATTGTCCCAGGTAAGGCCCAGCCACTCCAGGTCCTCCATCACCTGGTCGCACCAGGCCTGGGTGCACCGGTCCGGGTCCAGGTCCTCCAGGCGGAGGACCATCCGTCCCCCCTGGCTCCGGGCCGCCAGCCAGGCGAGCAGGGCGGACCACAGATTGCCCAGGTGCATCCGCCCGCTGGGGCTGGGGGCGAAGCGGCCGCACACCGTCTGATTGGCTTCCATTCTGTCCCCTCCTTGTTTTAAAAGTGGTACCCTTACCATACCACACCCGCCCGCCAGGCGCAAGAACCCCTTGGCAAAACCCTGGGAACCTTCTATAATAAATAAATAGGATACAGAATTTCTTCCGCTGCCAGCAAAAAAATTCTCTGTGGATGCAATAAAACGGCCCCTTCCCGCATTTTACAGATGACAGGAGTAACAAGAACATGTTGACTGTGCTTGCCGCGCTGCAAACCCAATATGGCGCCCTCCAGCCGGAGGACCTGGAGCCGCTGATGGCGGGTCTGGCCGCCGGGGATCAGGAGGCGCTGGGGCAGCTGTACCGCCGCACCCGGACGACGGTGTACGGACTGGCCCTGTCCATCCTGCGTCACGGCCACGACGCGGAGGACGTGACCCAGGACACCTTTGTGCGGGCCTGGGAGAAGGCGGAGCAGTACCGCCCCCAGGGGACCCCCATGGCCTGGCTGCTGGCCATCACCCGGAACCTGGCCCTGATGAAGCTGCGGGAGCGCTCCCGCACCCGGGACCTGTCCCCGGAGGACTGGGAGTCCTTTGCCATCGACTCCCACGACGTGACCGCCGAGGACCGCACCGTCCTCGCCGCCGCTTTAAGCAAGCTGTCCGACGAGGAGCGGCAGGTGGTGATGCTCCACGCCTCCGCGGGGCTCAAGCACCGGGAGATCGCCCAATTGCTGGAGATGCCCCTGTCCACGGTGCTCTCCAAATACCGCCGGGCCCTGGCCAAGCTGAAACAGACCCTGGAAGGAGGGGACGCCACATGACCGAACACGAAGTGGAAGCCCGGCTGCGCACGGCTTTGGACCACGCGGCCCCCGACGATCTAGAGGGTGTGCTGGCCCGCTGCGCCCCCCGGAGCGGGAATTCTCCGGCCCCCCTCCCTCTGGAGACAGTCCGGCGGAAGAAGGCGCGGCGCTGGCTCCCCGCCGCGGCGGCGGCCTGCCTGGTGCTGGCCCTGGCCGGAGGGGGCGGGAGCTGGTATGTGGTGAACAACACGGTGGCCTCGGTGGTCTCCCTGGACGTGAACCCCAGCGTCACCCTGAATGTGAACGCCAAGGAGAAGGTCCTCTCCGCCGTCCCGGTGAACGAGGACGGGGAGGACATTTTAGGGGAGATGGACCTGACTGGGGCCGGGGTGGACGTGGCCATGAACGCCATTGTGGGCTCCCTGCTGCAAAACGGCTATGTGGATGAGCTGGCCAACTCCATCCTCATCACCGTGGAGGACGGCGACGCCCAGCGGGGGGCGCGGCTCCAACAGGAGCTGACGGAGCAGGCGGACGCGATCCTGGCCAGCGCCCAGGTCAACGGGGCCATCCTGTCCCAGACCATTCAGAACAGCCAGCAGCTTCAGGAGCTCTCCGACACCTACGGCATCACCGCCGGAAAGGCCGCCCTCATCCAGACCATCGTGGACAACGGAAACAGCCTGCACACCTTTGAGGAGCTGGTGGGGCTGTCCATCAACGACCTGAACCTGCTCTATACCTCACTGGTGTCTTTTGAGCCTGCGGACCCGGATGAGATTGGCGTCATTGGAAGCGGAGATAGCACCGCCGTGGTTGTGACTGCGCCCATCCAGTCCTCCGGTCAGGCCAGCGACAGCGCCTACATTGGCGTGGAGGCCGCCCAGAGCGCCGCCTTCGCCCACGCGGGCCTGACCGGAGATCAGGTGACCATGGGCGAGGTGGACTTCGACTATGAGGACGGGCGGATGGTCTATGAGCTGGAGTTTTACGCAGGGGGGGCGGAGTATGAGTACGACGTGGACGCCAGCACGGGAGACATCGTGAAGGCCTCCCGGGAGGGGGGCTGGCCCGCCCAGTCCGGCGCCCCCAGCGGAGGGGAAAGCACGAGCGGGGGGAGCGGCTCCTCCGGCCAGAGCGCCGGAGGCACAGCCGGAAGCGGCGGCGACATCGGGGAGCAGGCCGCACTGAATATAGCCCTCAGCCACGCGGGGGTCTCCCAGGACCAGGTCTATGAGCTGGAGGTACAGCGGGACTGGGACGACGGCCGCCTGGAGTACGAGGTGGAGTTCAAGGCCGGCGGCTGGGAGTACGAGTACACCATCGCTGCCGCCGACGGGGCCATCCTGGACTATGAGCGGGATGACTGACGCGCGGCGGCGCGCCGCAAAAACACATCATAACAAAGGGCGGCCCCGGAGATTCCGGGGCCGCCCTTTTGCGTCCAGGTTTTATGTTTAAGAGAGGGAGCGTCCCAGCTCATAGGCCTCATGGAGCTCCGGCCGGCCGGAGATGTCCCCAACCTCCATCACGCCGCCGCACAGCACCTTGCCCAGGCTCTTCCAGCCCAGGTGCCTCTCCAGGTGGTCGTACCAGAAGAGGGTCTCCTCGAACCCATAGCCCTCCGCGGCCATCAAAAGCACCGTCTCCTTTTTGGGGTTTCGCAGATCGGGGTCGCACTCCGCCACGGCGAACAGCCGGTCAAAGGCGGTTTTCAGCTGGCCGCTGATGGTCCAGTAGTACAACGGGGAGGCCAGCACCACGATGTCCGCTTCCCGGTAGACCGGGTAGATCTGTTCCATGCCGTCCCGCTGGACGCAGGGGTGGTCCGGGTCCTTGCCGCCGCCGAAGCAGCCTTTGCACCCGTGGATGTCCATGGCATTGAGGAAAAACTCCGTGACGGTGTTTCCCGCCGCCTGGGCTCCTTCCGTGAAGGAGCGGATGAGGGCGGCGGTGTTGCCGTTTTTCCGGGGGCTGCCGTTTAAGATCAAAATACGTTTGCTCATAGGGATTCTCCTTTTCTGAAATGGTTCTGATGCCAGGGGCGTGTTTTTCAAAAGCAGCGGACCCTCCTGCAAGGCCCGCTGCTTTTGGTGAATATGGGAAGTGAAATGAGAAGAAATTAAGGGAAGGATAGAAAATTATTCGCCCTCGTAGGCCTGGCGGTAGATCTCGATGACCTGCTCCTTGGTGGCGGTGCGGGGGTTGGTGAGGCTGCACACGTCCTTCATGGCGTTCTCGGCCATGACGGCGAAGTCCTCGGGCTTCACGCCCAGCATCTTCAGGTTGGCGGGGATGCCCAGGCGCTGGCTCATGCGCTTGACGGCGGCGATGCCCTCCTCGGCGGCGGCGGAGCAGGACATGCTCTCTCCCCGCACCCCCATGGCGATGGCGATCTCCTTAAAGCGGGTCATGTTGCCGATGAGGTTGAACTTCATCACATAGGGCAGCAGAATGGCGTTGCACACCCCGTGGGGCAGGTTGTAATAGCCCCCCAGCTGGTGGGCCATGGCGTGGACGTAGCCCAGAGAGGCGTTATTGAAGGCGATGCCCGCCAGATACTGGGCGTAGGCCATCTTGTCCCGGGCCTTCATGTAGCCGCCGTTGGCCACGGCCTTGGGCAGATAGTGGGAGATCATCTGGATGGCCATGGTGGCCGCCGCGTCGGTGAGGGGATTGGCGTTGGTGGACACATAGGCCTCGATGGCGTGGGTCAGGGCGTCCATGCCGGTGGCGGCAGTGAGGGACGGGGACATCCCCCGCATCAGCTCCGGGTCGTTGATGGCGATCTGGGGGGTGACCCGCCAGTCCACAATGGCCATCTTCACCTTCCGGCTGGTGTCGGTGATGATGCAGAACCGGGTGATCTCCGAGGCGGTGCCCGCGGTGGTGTTCACTGCCATCAGGGGCATGAGGGGACGGTTGGATCTGTCGATCCCCTCATAGTCGTGGATGGACCCGCCGTTGGCGGCCACCATGCCGATGCCCTTGGCACAGTCGTGGGAGGAGCCGCCGCCCAGGGAGAGGATGGAGTCGCAGCCGTTCTCCCGGAACACGGCCACGCCGGCCTCTACGTTTTTGTCGGTGGGGTTGGGCTCGGCCCCGGGGAAGACGATGGACTCCACCCCGGCCTGGGCCAGGATCTCCTGGATCTGGGCGGCCATGCCGCTTTGGGCCAGGAAGGCGTCGGTGACGATCATGGTCTTATGGCCGCCCAGACTCTTCATCAGATCGCCGGCCTCCTTGGAAGCGCCCATTCCAAAGACATTCCGGGTGGGAAGGAAATAGTACGTTGACATAACAAAAGCCTCCTTACTCGTTCTCACAAAACCGGCTCGAAAACGAAAGTTCTGCTCTTTGAACTTTCATTTTTGAGATGACCCTATTATAATGGGCAAGGGGGCTCTTGTCTAATTCGCAAATGGAAATAGGGTTATATTCAATTAGTTATAGGGGGCCGGCTGCGGTCAGCGCTCGGCGGGGCTGTCCTCCAGCAGGCTGTGGCTCCACATAAAATCAATGAGTTTCTGCTGGACCGGGCTGGTGTGCCGCTTTAAATAGGAGAGGTAGATAGGGCGCAGGGCGATGGGGTCGTCCAGCTGGTAGAACACCACGCTGTCGGTTGGGGTGACGTACTCGGGGATGGTGGAACGCAGGAAGGAGACTCCCTGTCCTTCACACACCAGGTAGTAGGCGGTCATCATCTGGGTGAGGAACACCGAGGTCTTCGGGGCGAAGCCCGCGTTCCGGCACAGCTCCATGCTGCGTTCATAGATGTCGTTGCCCTTTTGCAGCAGGAGGAAGGGCTCGTCCTGGAAGGCCTGGAGGGGGACCGGGGGCTTTTTGCAGCCGGGCTCGTCCCGCTTGAGCAGCTCGTCAAAGGAGTAGCAGTACTCCGCCAGCTCCCGGTTGATGGGGAAGCGGGCGGGGACGGCCAGGACGATCTCCTCGGTGGACCAGGCCACCGACTGGATCTTCGCGTCCTGGAGGGGCTCTGCCTCCAGGAAGAAGTCCAGCTTCCGCTCCAGAAGCCGCTCAGACATGGCGGCGGCGCCCCCCTCGGTGAGGGTGAGGGTGATCTGGGGGTTCTGTGCCCGGAACTCCTGGAACAGGCGGGGGAGCACATAGGTACAGAAGAACATGGAGCTGCCGATGTGCAGTTGGGTCCCCGGCTGGCTCAGGGAGGCGAAGTGGGCGCGCATATCCTCCTCGATGGCCATGACCTTCTCCACCTGCTGGATGTAGTACTCCCCGGCGGGGGTCAGGGAGATGGGGTTGGTGCTCCGGTCAAAGAGGGGGGTCTTGATCTCCTGCTCCACCTTCTTCACCACGGAGCTCAGCCAGGGCTGGGAGACGTACAGCTTTTGGGCCGCCTTGGAGAAGCTGCGCTCCTGGTAGATGGCGTAGATGTACTCCTTATAATTCAGCATGGGAATCCCCCCTATACGCAAATACTTATGGGCTGTTAAAGCGTTACGAATTTTACAAACTGCGCCCCTTTGGATAAAATTATACCAGAAAGCCGGACAGGCGGCAAGGCGCTTACCTCCGGGTAAGCGCAGCCCCCTTCCAAGCGTCTGAAAACCGGTCGCTGACCTTACATAGGAATCAAAAGGAAAGGATGCGGAACCACATGGAATATCACATTGCAGCCCGGATGGACCGGATGGCCCCCTCCGGCATCCGAAAGGTAAATGAAAAAGCTCTGGCCATGGAGCGGGCGGGGGAGCGGGTGCTCCACTTCGAGATCGGCCGCCCGGATTTCGACACCCCCGAGTACATCAAGAAGGCCGCCAAAGAGGCCCTGGCCGAGGGCAAGGTCCACTACACCTCCAACTTCGGAACCATGGAGCTGCGTCAGGCCATCGCCGATAAGCTCAAGCGGGAGAACCACATCGACTATAAGGCCACCGAGGTGCTGGTCACCGTTGGCCTGTCCGAGGCGGTGTTCGCCGTTTTGGCCACCCTCCTGGACGAGGGGGACGAGATCCTGGTCCCCGACCCGGTGTGGCTCAACTACATCAACGTGCCCAACCTGCTGGGGGCCAAGGCCGTCACCTACAGCCTGAAGGAGGAGAACGGCTATCAGATGGATTTCGATGAGATCCGCGCCAAGATCACCCCCAAGACCCGGGCCATCGTCATCGTCACCCCCAACAACCCCACCGGCGGTGTGCTGGAGGAGAGCGTACTGGAGGAGCTGGCGGAGATCGTCAAAGCCAATGATCTGATGGTCATCGCCGACGAGATCTATGAGCGCCTGGTGTACGACGGGTGTAAGCATGTGAGCATCGCCTCCCTGCCCGGCATGAAGGAGCGCACCTTCACCATGAACGGCATGTCCAAGGCCTACGCCATGGACGGCTGGCGGCTGGGCTATGTGGCCGCCCCGGAGGAGTACATCACGGTGATGAACAAGTTCCACCAGCACAACACCACCTGCGCCCCCAGCTTTGTCCAGGCCGCCGCCACCGCCGCCCTCACCCAGGAGGGGGACGAGGTGAAGGAGATGGTGAAGGAGTACCAGCGCCGCCGGGACTACGCCGTGAAGGCCATCAACGAGATCGACGGCATCAGCTGCCTGTGCCCCAAGGGCGCGTTCTACATCTTCATCAACTGCAAGAAGCTGGGCAAATCCTCCGCCGAGCTGGCCCAGTACCTGCTGGAGGAGGCCAAGATCGCCCTGGTCCCCGGCGACGTGTTCGGCCCCGGCGGAGAGGGGTACCTGCGCATGTCCTTCGCCAACAGCTATGAGAACATCGTGGAGGGCTGCGCCAAGCTGAAAGAGGCGGTGGAGCGCCTGACCAAGGGCTGATCCCTTTTTTCAGACAAGAAATGCCGGGGCGGAGATTGCCCCGCCGCCCCGGCCGTGGTAAGATAACAAACAGAGAAGGGCGCGCCGTACCGCGGCGCAGGAAAGGAGAAGTTACGTTATGCGTCTTGCAACGATTCATTGGAAGGGTACCGAAGCCGCCGGTATCGTCATGGAGAAGGGCGTGCTGCCCATCGCGGCCCTGAACGCCGCCAAGGGCACCGCCTGGAGAGAGGAGATGTACGAGCTCATCTGTGCCCAGCAGGTGCCCGGTCTCACCAAGTGGTACAACGAGGGCGGCAAGGAGGAGCTGGAGACCATCCCCGGTCTGGTGGAGTGGGATCAGGTGTCCTACGCCCCCCTGTACCGCAACCCCAAGCGGATCTTCGGCATCGGCCTGAACTACGCCGAGCACGCCGGGGACATCGGCGACGCCGCGCCCCAGGGCTTCCCCGGCAGCTTCTTCAAGATGGCGGACACCCTGGTGGGCTACGGGGATGAGATCAAGCTCCCCACCCTGAAGGAGGCCCAGAAGACCACCGCCGAGGCGGAGCTGGGCATCATCATGGGCCGGGACTGCCGGGACGTGCCTGTGGAGGACTGGCAGAGCGCCATCGTGGGCTACACCACCATCCTGGACATGACCGAGGAGTCCATCCTGAAGGGCAACGACTATGTAAAGGGCAACCCCCGCTATCTGTGCATCGTCAAGAACTTCCCCACCTTCTTCTCCTTCGGCCCTCAGCTGGTCACCCCTGACGAGGTGCCCGACGTGCTCAAGCTGGAGGTCCAGTCCGTCCACAACGGGGAGATCCACGCCAAGAACACCGTGGACCACATGACCCACCGGCCGGACCGCCTGGTGTCACTCCACAGCAGCATCCAGGGCTGGTACGCCGGCGACGTGCTGGCCACCGGCACCCCCCGGGCTTTCCACATCCAGGACGGGGACGTGGCCGAGTGCCGCATCGTGGGCCCCGACGGCTTTGCCATGGAGCCCCTGGTCAACCCGGTGGTGGACCTGAAAAAGCACCCGGAGAAACAGTAAGACAATACGGTCGTGAGGAGGAAAATCACCATGAAAGCAACCTTTGTTTTGACCCCTGCGGAGGCCCGCCGCCTGATCGCCAAGGCGGTCATCCAGATGCCAGAGTTCCAGAAGGCGTGGAAGGACGCCTATGTGCTGCTGGCCGGCGGCACCACCAACGCCTTCATCGCCCAGGAGCTGCTGAACGATATGTCCATCGAGCCCGGCCGCTGCACCGTGGGCCTGAGCTGCGAGGGCCTGCTGTGCGTCACCGAGCCGGAGAGTCGCAAGAGCTTCCCCAACGTGTTCTATAAGGGTCAGCCCGTGGACAAGAAGATCGACGAGGCCCTTCAGGACTACCACGCCGACACCATCATCATCAAGGGCGCCAACGCCTTCGACCTGGAGGGCCATGTGGGCGTCATCACCAGCGGCTTCAACGGCGGTACCATTCCCAACTTCATCGGCTACATGACCAGCAAGGGCCTGAAGTGGGTCTGCCCTGTGGGCTATGACAAGCTGGTGCCCTCCGTGCCGGCGGCCAGCCGGGCCCTGGGCGGCGCCAACCACATCGACATCTCCATGGGCGCCGACCCCGGCATGTACTGCCTGTCCAGCGCGGACGTCGTCACCGAGGTGGAGGCCATTAAGATGATGTTCCACTGCGACGCCAAGGTGGTGTGCGCCAGCGGCATCGGCGGCAACGAGGGGGCCCACTACTGGGCGGTGGACGGCGAGAAGGCCGACATCGAGGCCATGGTGGACTTTTTGGAGAAGTACATCAAGGGCGAGCCCGCCATCCCCGGCAACAAGGGCAACTGCGCCAACTGCCGCTATCCCGGCTGCCGCTACAACGGCAAGCCCCTGCCCGAGTGGATGAAGCGCCGGGGCATCGAGAAGTAAACCGGCCTGAGACAAATCCCGCAATCTCCCGCGCCCCGCAGCTCCCGGATGGGAAGCTGCGGGGCGCGTTTTGCGTCCTGGGCCAAGTTTCCGACAGGGCAGGCGGGAAGGCTTACAGATTCTCCCTATTCGGCCTTGCAGATGGGGGGAATCTGTGTTAAAATATCGTTGTTTTGGACAAACTTTAACCGATTTTCCGATGCTGCCAGCATATTGTCAGGTCGCGGGGACGGACGAAGGAAGCCAAGCCGAAGAAAATGGTTTTCCATGTGGGACCGGGGGTGCTGATTTGGCAAAGATCCAGCTGTATGTGTGCTGTCACCAGCCCAGCTTTGTGCCGGAGCACCCTCTTCTCGTCCCCATCCAGGTGGGGGCGGCCCTCTCCCAGGAGCGGTTCCCCGGCTTTTTGCAGGACGACCAGGGAGCGGACAACCTCTCCGGGAAAAACCGCTCCTACTGCGAGCTGACGGCCCAGTACTGGGCCTGGAAGAACGCCCAGGCGGACTACTACGGCCTGTTCCACTACCGGCGGTATCTCTACCCGGACCCTGGGGCGAAACTCCCCTACCGGCTGGAGCGCGCCCCCACCCGGGAGGTCCTGGACCGGCTGGGCTACGGAGGCTTCGGGGAATTGATCTCTCACTACGACGTGATCCTGCCCAAGGGGGAGGACATGCGCCTTCCGGTGTGGAAGCACTACGCCCAGGCGCCCTTCCACCACGGGGAGGATTTGGAGCTGGCGCATAAAATCCTCCTGGAGCGCCGCCCGGAGTTTGCCGGGGCGGCGGAGGAGTACCTAAGCGGGAGCCTATGCTATTTCGGCAACATTTTCATCATGGGCAAAGAGGTTTTTCACGACTACTGCGCCTGGCTGTTCCCCCTGCTGGCGGAGTTTGACGCCCGCTCGGACACCTCCGGCTACTCCCCCCAGGAGCGGCGGGTGGACGGCTATCTGGCGGAGCGGCTGCTGGGGATCTACGCGGCCTGGCTGCGCCGGGAGGGGGGCGTGAAGATGCTGGAGCTGCCCCGGGTACACTTCCTGCCCCCGGAGGACTACCGGCGGCAGCGGCTGCTGAACGCGGTGCTCCCCCCGGGGAGCCGGCGGCGCAGCGTGGTCAAGGGATTGAGAAAGGGGCGCGGGTAGATGCCGCAGGTTTCGGTGGTCATCCCGGTTTACAACATAGAGGCCCACCTGCGGCAATGTCTGGACAGCGTGGCGGGGCAGACCCTCGCCGACCTGGAAGTCATCTGCGTGGACGACGGCTCCACCGACGCTTCTCCGGCCATTTTGGAGGAGTACGCCCGGCGGGACCCCCGCTTCCGGGTGGTGCGGCAGGCCAACGCCGGCCCCGGGGCGGCTCGGAACCGGGGGATGGAGCTGGCTGCGGGGGAGTACCTCATCTTCCTGGACTCGGACGACTGGTTCGAGGCGGACTTTCTGGCGGCCATGGCGGCCCGGGCGGAGGAGACCGGCGCGGACGTGACCGTATGCCGCTCCGACGAGTTTGACACCCACAGCGGGCAGGCCTACGGCGGGGGCTGGATGCTGAAAACCGAGCTGCTCCCCGGGGCGGTGTTTTCCCCGGAAGAGGCCGCCGGGGCGGTGTTCCAGTTCACCTACGGCTGGCCCTGGGACAAGCTGTACCGGCGGGAGTATGTTGTAAGGGAGAAGTTCCGGTATCCCGACCTGGCGGTGTCCCAGGACCTGGTGTTCGTCTACCCCAGCGTGTTCTGCGCCGGGCGCATCGCCATTTTGGACCGGGTGCTCATCCACCACCGGGTGAACCGGCTTGGGTCGGTGTCCAACTCCCGGTCGAAGACGCCGGAGGCCTCGTACCAGGCGTTGAAGCTGGTGGAGGGGTGCCTGGAGGAGCGGGGGCTGATGGAGGTCTACCGGCGCAGCTTCCTCAACTGGGCCATGGAGTTCCTGGTCTGGCATGTGTGCAGCATCGGGGACCGGGCGGTCCAGCGGCGGTATTACCGCATCCTGCGGGAGAGCTGGCTCCCGGAACAGCACTTTGACCGGTACCCCCGAAGTTATTTTTCCAACCGGACGGTTTTCGCCAAGTACCGCTTGGCCAAGTATGCGCCGTATCCGGTTTTTTCCGCCATATTGCGGTTATACAAAGCCATCAAAGGCCGCCGCGCGGCATGACGCGGCCCCATGAGAAAGGAGTCCTCGTGAGCTTCAAGGATCTACTCAAACGCATTCTTCCGCCCCCGGTCCACGCGTTCAACCGGGAAGTGGCCCGGATCTTGGACGCGGTGGACCAGGGTCGCCGGGAGACCGACGCCCTGCGGGAGCTGATCGCCGCCCAAGAGCGCAGCCTGGACCAGCTGCGCCACCAGCTGGACGGGGAGCGGGAGCGCCGCCTCCAGTGGGAGTCCCAGGCCCGGGACGAGTGGCGGGCGCAGCAGCAGGCCGCCTTGGACAAGGCCCTGGAGGGCCAGGCCAAGACCCTGGCCGCCCTGTCCCAGTCCCTGGAGCAGTCC
>CALWWF010000136.1 GCA_944385165.1 uncultured Oscillospiraceae bacterium | reverse complement strand
CACCCGTTCCCATTCCGAACACGGCAGTTAAGCTCGTTCCTGCTGACAATACTTGGCTGGCGACGGCCCGGGAAGATAGGTAGCGCCAACACCGAAAGGCCACATCTTTTGATGTGGCCTTTTTCTTTGCGTAGGAGGCGATGACTTGCAATATCATGAGGTAGTGAAGGGGCATTTTCTCCGGCGGCCCAACCGGTTCATCGCCCACGTGGAGACCGCAGACGGCTTGCAGGTCTGCCATGTCAAAAACACGGGACGCTGCCGGGAGCTGCTGGTGCCGGGGGCCGTGGTCTATCTGGAAAAGGCGACCAATCCGGCACGCAAGACGGCGTATGACCTGATTGCGGTGGAGAAGGGAGGCCTCCTGATCAATATGGATGCCCAGGCCCCCAACCACGTCTTTCAGGAGTGGGCGGCGCAGGGCGGCTTTCTGCCGGATGTGCAGTCGATCCAGCCGGAGTACCGATATGGGGACTCCCGCCTGGATTTCGCCCTGACGACGCTCTCCGGCCTGCATCTGGTGGAAGTGAAGGGCGTCACCCTGGAGGAGAACGGCGTAGTCCGCTTTCCGGACGCCCCCACAGAGCGCGGCGTCAAGCATATCCGGGAATTGGAACGGGCAGTCCGGGAGGGGACGGAAGCCACTTTATTTTTCGTCATCCAGATGTGCGGTGTCGACCATTTTTCCCCCAATGACATTACCCATCCGGCCTTTGGCGCGGCGCTGCGGGAGGCTGCGGCTGCCGGGGTTCATATCCGGGCTTACGACTGCGTGGTAGCGCCGGATTCCATTGCCATCCACCGTCCGGTGCCGGTGATACTGTAAAGGAGCGCCCATCTATGGGATTTTTGGAATTGTTTTTGATCGGCGTGGGCCTCTCCATGGACGCCTTTGCGGTGGCTGTGTGCCAGGGACTCTGTATGCCCAGGCTGAATCTGCGGTTTGCCCTGGTCATTGCGCTGTTCTTCGGGGGCTTTCAGGCCTTGATGCCCTTTGCCGGCTGGCTGCTGGGAGCCCAGTTTGCCGGGTACATCCAGCAGATCGACCACTGGCTGGCATTTGTCCTGCTGGCGGTGATCGGCGGCAAGATGCTGTGGGAGTCCTTTTTCGGCCAGGAGGAAGAGACCGCCTGTGCCGCCGGTGTGGTGCTGGACTACCGGCAGCTCTTTCTGATGGCGGTGGCCACCAGCATCGACGCGCTGGCTGTTGGCGTCACCTTTGCCTTTTTGGAGGTTCAGATCCTCCCGGCTATCACCATCATCGGCTGCACCACCTTCGGTATCTCTCTGGCGGGCGTGGCCATCGGCGCCTTCTGCGGCGGACGGCTCCATCGCTGGGCAGAGGCCGCGGGTGGGGCCATCCTGGTGCTTCTGGGCTGCAAGATCCTGCTGGAACACCTGGGCCTGCTCCCTTGACACACGGAGGCGTGGCAGACGTCCAGCCATAAAAGAGGGAAGTAAACGAAAGAAGGCGCCCCGGGCCAGTTGGCCCGGGGCGCCTGTTCTCTTATGAAAGCTCAGCAGCAGGGATTGGGATTGCAGCCGCAGTTGTTGTTGCAGCCACAGCCGCAGCCGCTGCCGCCCCAGCTGCCATTGCCGCAGCAGCACCAAATGATGATCAGCAGGATGATGATCCAGCAGCAGTTGCCACCGCCAAAGCCGTTATTGCACATACCGGAACCTCCTATGAAGTCGTAGGCCGGCCGAACCGGCCTCAATCCATAGTATGCTGCGTCCCGGAAGGGGTTCCGATTTTATTTCCGCTGGCTGGTGACCATGGCCGCAGCCTGACGCGCCTCGCCGGCGGTAAAGATCCCCTTGTCCAGCAGTGTCTCCCGCAGGGTGCTGCCGCTGCCCGCCACCACGGCATCCAGGGCGTAATAGGAGACATACACCAGATCGGCCCGGAGGAAGGAGCCGCTCTGCAGGGTCGCCAGTTCGCCCTGAGTGATCACGCCGTTGTCCAGCGCTTTGGACAGGGTCTGGGAGAGATTGGAGGTCTCCACGGAGCTGTAGCCCAGCGCCCGGAGGATGAATTCCACAAACTGGCTGGCCGTCACCGTCTGGCTGGGCCGGAAGGTGTCGGCGGAGTAGCCGTTGGTATAGCCTTTGCTATAGGCGTAGCCCGCGTATTTTGCGCTCTGGCTGCCGACCGCCACGTCTTTGAAGGGGCAGGTGCCGGTATAGGCCAGCGCCTCATCTTCCTCGCCCAGGACCCGGATAAACATGATCAGGGCCTGCATACGGGTGGGAGCCACCTCCAGATCATAGCCCTGTCCATAGCCGGTGAAGCTGCCCTGGAACAGGTGCATGGTCTTGAGGGCGGCGGCCATGGCGTTGTAGTCCGTGGTCCCGGAATAGCGGAAGCCATAGGGGCCCTGGTAATCCACCACCGCTGTTTTGGATGTAACTGTAAATGCGGCAGTCGTGTCCTCCGCCACCAGATAGCGGTGGTTGACGGACAGGCTGGCGCCGCTGGAAACCGTGGTCCCCGTGGTGACGTCCACCACGGCGCCTCCGGTAAAGGTCACGCGGCCGCTGCCGGCCAGTACCAGCACACCAGTGCCGGTGGAGCCGGTCAGGACATCGCCCTCCTTCAGCCGTGTCTCCGTCCAGGTGGACACGGCACCGCCCGCAGTGCCGGCCGCCCCGGTGCGGATCGCCTGGTCAGAGGCATCCAGCTTCTCCTCCACCTGCCGGTCCACGGCGTCGGTAAAGGTGCCGGTGAGATAGGAGAGGGAGGCCAGGGGGTCAGAGGTGCCGCCCGCCGCAGCAAAGGCGGATACGACGGCTGCCGTCAGCAGGAGGCAAACCGTAATCAGCGCGGTCTTGGTCTTCCTTTTCATAGAGTTTCCCTTTCAGGCCGGTGTCACCGGTTGGCAATGCGGTAGCTGAGGGTCAGCAGACTGTCTGCAAAGTGGATGTTCTCGAACTGAACATCCGGCAGCTGGCTGCTCAATTCGATGTTGGTGAAGTTCCAGAAGCCCTTCACACCCAGATTGATCAGGTGGTTGGCGGTGTCCTGGGCCACAGACTGGGGAATGGTCAGCACCACCACGTCCACAGCGTGTTCCTGGAGAAAGTGGTCCAGCTCGGACATGGCGTAGACCGGCACATGGTTGACCACCGTGCCCACCACAGTGAGGGAGACATCAAAGGCCGCGTCCACGGTGAAGCCGCTCTGGGAGAACGGGAAGTTCTGCAGCAGCGCATGACCCAGGTTGCCCACGCCGATCATAATCAGGTGGTGGTCGTTGTCCACCCCCAGGATGTGGCCGATCTCGGCCTTCAGCTCTTCCACGTTATAACCGTACCCCTGCTGGCCAAACTCACCGAAGCAACTGAAGTCCTGCCGGATCTGGGAGGCGGTGATATTCATCTCCTGCCCCAGGGAGTGGGAGGAGATCCGCACCACGCCGCGGTTGCAGAGATCGGTCAGCTGCCGGTAATATCTGGGCAGGCGCCGTATCACGGCGTCGGAGATATTTTCCTTTTTCATATGAATCACTCCTAGCTGTTTTGTTAAATCATTCTCAATAATTAAGTTTAGACCAAAAGCGGGTACTTGTCAATTTTTTTAACAATCTTTTTTCAAAAATTTTTTCAAAGAAATGCTTTACAAAACGGAAAAAAATTGGTATACTAATTAAGCTGTTTCAAACAGGAAATATGCGCCCGTAGCTCAGTTGGATAGAGTAACAGACTCCGACGTTTCAGGCTCGTTCAGTTGAGAGGCGGCGCAAAGCCCTGTGGTCACTGGGATCGCGGTTGGAAAGCAAAAAAGAAATCACCGCCGTTGACTACTATTTGACCACTGTTTCCCCGCAACCGCAAATCCCCTGCAAGTGAATATGCGCCCGTAGCTCAGTTGGATAGAGTGACAGACTCCGACTCTGTAGGCCACTGGTTCGAATCCA
>CALWWF010000135.1 GCA_944385165.1 uncultured Oscillospiraceae bacterium | reverse complement strand
AAGTCCAGGCCGGTGTACTGCTTCACCGCCTCGTGCATGGGCAGGCGGGGCCAGCCGGGGGTCAGGTCGATCTGCTCCCCCTGCCACTCCAGCTGATAGGTGCCCAGCAGCTTCTGGGCGGCGGAGGACAGCAGCTCCTCAAACAGGTCCATCATGTCGTTAAAGTCGGCGTAGGCCTCGTACAGTTCCACGGTGGTGAACTCCGGGTTATGCTTGGGGTCCATACCCTCGTTGCGGAAAATACGGCCGATCTCATACACCCGGTCCATGCCGCCCACGATCAGCCGCTTCAGGGGCAGCTCGGTGGCGATGCGCAGGTACATGTCGATGTCCAAGGTGTTGTGGTGGGTGATGAAGGGCCGGGCGGTGGCGCCGCCGGAGATGGTATTCAGAACGGGGGTCTCCACCTCCATGTATCCCCGGCTATCCAGGAAGTCCCGGACGTGCTTGACGAACTTGGAGCGGAGCACAAAGGTCCGCTTCACCTCCGGATTGACGATCAGGTCCACATACCGCTGGCGGTAGCGCAGCTCCGTGTTGGTCAGGCCGTGGAACTTCTCCGGCAGGGGCAGCAGGGACTTGCTCAGGAGGGTGACCTTCTCCACCCGCACGGACATCTCTCCCCGCTGGGTGCGGAACACCACGCCCTTCACGCCTACGATGTCGCCGATGTCGTACTTCTTAAAGCGGTTATACTCCGCCTCGTCCATCTCGTCCTTCCGGGCGTAGAGCTGGATGCGGCCGGACTTGTCCTGTAAGTCACAGAAGGACACCTTACCCATGCCCCGCTTGGACATGAGCCGTCCGGCGATGGAGACCTCGCTGCCCTCTAGGGCGTCAAAATTCGCCTTGATATTGGCGCTGTCATTGTCCACCACATACTTGGTGATCTGGAAAGGATCGTTCCCACTCTCCTGGAGCTCACGGAGCTTCTCCCGGCGGACCTTCACCAGCTGGGACAGATTCTCCTCCTGGGGTACGTCGTTCTTTTTCTTCTCGGCCAAACTGACCACTCCTATCTTCTGTTTCCGGCCTTCGCCGGTTCAAACTCAAACCAATCAGCTCAATGAAACGCCTCAGCGCTCCACCTTTAAAATCTTATACTCCACAGGGCCGGCAGGGGCGTCCACCGTCACATCGTCGCCGGCGTTTTTGCCCAGCAGGGCCTTGCCGAAGGGGGAGTCCTCGGAGATGACGCCGTTCATGGGGTCGGCCTCCTGGGAGCCCACGATCTTATAGGTCTCCTCCTCGTTGAACTCCTTGTCCAGCACCGTGACCGTGGAGCCCAGGCGGATGTAGGCCCCGCCGTCATCCTCACTCTCCTCAATGACCACATAGTTGGACAGGATATTCTCTACCTCCGCAATGCGGGAGTAGAGCTTGCCCTGCTCGGTCTTGGCCTCGTCGTACTCGCTGTTCTCACTCAGATCGCCGAAGGAGCGGGCCTCTTTGATCAGCTCCGCCACTTCCTTCTCCCGGACCGTCTTCAGATAAGTCAGCTCATCCTGGAGCTCCTTGAGCCGCTCCGGAGTCAATTTAAATTCTTTCGCCATAAAGCCTCGCACACCTTTCCAAAGGGAAGCCGGAAGCATCCGCTTCCGGTCCCTCTTAACAATACCACTTTGATAGAAACGGGCATACTAACACAGTATGTATTAGTATAGTGATTTTCCACCAAACTGTCAAGTAAATTCTAACCCCCACCCCTCCAGCCGCCCCGTCTCCCACAGGGCGGCCAGCAGGGCGAGGTCCTCCTGGTCCTTCTCCTCCAGGCCCGCGGCACGAGGGCGGACCCCAGTCAAATCAGGGCTCTCCCCAAACAACATCAGTTCCCGCCCACTGCCAGACGGGGCCTTGGGATCGAAGCGGACTGCGGCGGTCACCCCCGCCCCGTCCGGGCGCACTGGCATCCCGTACTCCCGGCGCAGCCAGGCGGCCAACTCCTCCCCGCCCTGCTGTGCCGACACGGCCAGCTCCCGCACCCGGGGGCACAGGAATTCCGCCGCCCGGACCATATCCCAATCCACCCTCCGGCCCCGCAGGGCCGCCGTCCCCTGCTGGGGCGGGACCCCCTCCCGGACCATGGCGGCCAAAACCAGCTCCCCGGCGCAGCGGCGCAGGAACGGGAGCGGGTCCACCGGGCGCAGCCCCCGCCCCTCCAGCAGGGGCCAGTGGGCAAACTCCGGCGGGACCAACACCCGCCCTACCCCCTGCCGGGCCAGCCGCCAGGCGGCGGAGCGGAGCCTCCCCCTCTCCCTCCAGCCCCCCGGCCGGATGGGAACCGCCAGCAGCGGCAGGCCGTACCGCTCCGTCCGCCGGGGCCGCCCGTCCCCTCGGGGGTGATATACGATCTCTCCCAGCACGGCGCATCCCTCCCGGTTGGGAGGATATGCTCAGGGCGTGGGAAACATTCGCCGGCTTTCTCCCCAAACCTTGAAGCGCAGCGGGAAGGGCCGTTTTCCCGGTCCTTCCCGCTTGAGAGAGTTGATTTAATTGACCCGCGCGCCGCTCATGTACAGGCCCACGCTGAAATACCGGGTGGGATCCTGACGCACGCCGTTCACCCGGACCTCCAGGTGCAGGTGGTTTCCGGTGGAGGAACCGGTGGTGCCTATATAGCCGATGGTCTGGCCCTGGGACACCACGTCCCCTTTGGAGCAGCCCCGGCGGCTCATGTGGGCGTACAGGGTAGAGGTCCCGTCGCTGTGGCTGATAACCACATAGTTGCCGTAGGAGCTGTTGTAGGTGGAGGTGGTCACCACCCCGCTCTTGGCGGCCAGAATGCTGGTGCCGCTGGGGGCGGGGATGTCGATGCCCGTGTGGTGCTGGGGCTGGCCGGTGATAGGATGGATACGCCCGGCAAACAGGGAGGACAGGTTGTAGTACCCCGGCAGAGGCCACATGAATCCCGACTCGCTGACCACGCCGCTGATGGCGGCGGCCAGCTCCCGCTCGGCGGCGGCGATCTCCGCGTCGGCGGCGTTGGCGGCGGCCTGGAGCTTGGCCTCCTCGGCCTCCAGGTCCTGCTCCTGCTGGCTGAGCTGGCTGAGGAGGGCGTCTACCTCCGCCTGCTGGGCCTCCAGGTTGGCCTGGGCGGCCTCCTGCTCCTCCTTGGCGGACTGCTGCTCCTGGCGGGCGGTCTCCAGCTCCGCCTTGTCCTGCTCGATCTGCTCCCGGATGGCAATAAGCTGGTCCATGATCTCGTTGTCATAGTCCATGATCTCTTCCACCATCATGGCGTTGTCCAGAAGGTCAGAGAAGTCCGCGGAGGAGAACAGGATGGACCAGTAGGAGACCTCCCCCTGCTCCTCCATGTACCGCACCCGCTCGCAGAACAGGTCGTACTGCTGCTGTTCCTCCTCCTCCGCCTGGGCCAGCTCCACCTGCTTTTCGCTGATGAGCTGGTCGTATTTGGAGATCTGGGCGGAGATGCTGTTGATCTCCGCCTGGGTGGCGTTGATCTGCTGCTCCAGGAGGGTCTTGCGCTCCATGGCGTCGGCCTGGTCCCCGGCCAGGGCGTCCAGCTTGGCCTGGATCTCCTCCTGCTGCTGCTTCAGGCCGTTGGCCTCCTCCCGCATGGCATCGATCTCCGCCTGGGTGACGGCGGAGGCGGGGACCACTACCGCCTCCGGCAGCATGGGGACCGCCACCGCCAAGGCCAGCGCCAGTCCGCACAACCGCAGCGCCCATTTCTTCCCTTGCTCGTTCCACCACTGTCTCATGCCGGGCACCTCACCGCATCCAAACGCTGCCCAGCATGGGCAATACCAGGGCCACTACCATGACAATGGCGAGAATCCCCATCACGATTCGCTGCTTCTTTGGTCTCATGTATTGTGCTCCTTTCCCACGAAACCCGCGTCCTAAACCTGTAAAAACTTCCGAATGGCCAGCACCGAGCCCACCACGCCGATGAGCAGCCCCGCCACGATGAATACCAGCAAAAACTGCAGTGCCAGGGACCCGAAGGGCAGGATGGTAAGTAAGGACAGGCCGTTGGACTGGATGACCGCCTTGGCCACCAGCTCATAGACCCCCCACTGGACAAAAAAGGCCACCAGGGCGCCGGTGAGCCCCAGAATCATACCCTCCACCACAAAAGGCCACCGGATGAAGGCGTTGGTGGCGCCGCACATCTTCATGATAGCGATCTCCTCCCGGCGGTAGAAGGTGGCCAGCTTAATGGTGTTGGCGATAATGAACAGGGACACTACCGCCAGAATGCCCACCAGCACCACCGCCACGCCGGTGGCAATGTTGCGCACCATGACAAAACCCTGGGCGATGTCGTAGGCGGCGTTCACATAGGCGATGCCGGTGATCTCCTCCACCGCCTCCGAGGTGGCCTGGAGCTGCTCGATGTCCACCACATGGATGCGGAACCGGTCCCGGAGCACCGAGTCCGGCAGGCTCTCCAGCAGTTCGTTGTCCTCCCGGCCGGCCCGGAAATCGTCCATGGCCTCCGCCCGGGTGACGAAGGTCACCTGGGACACGTTGGGCACCGCCTCAATCTGGCTCTGAAGGGCCTGGGCCTGCTCCTCCGTATAACTTTCATCCACATAGGCCAGAAACTCGTTCTCCGCCTCCAGGTCCCCCAGCATATGGTCCAGGTTCACCGCCACCAGGGAGAAGGAACCCATGATCAGCAGGCAGGCCACGATCATGCACACGGCGGCGAAGGACATAAAGCCGTGGGTGAAAATAGAGTGAAATCCCTCGCTGCAATAGTATTTAAAGTCAAATCTTCGCGCCATTGTAATACCCGCCTGTCTCGTCGTTGATGATGCGGCCATCCTGGATGGCCACCACCCGCTTGGTGAAGCGGTTGACCAGGTTCTTCTCGTGGGTGACCACCAGCACTGTGGTGCCCAGGTCGTTGATCCGCTCCAGGAGCATCATGATCTCCAGAGAGCGGCTGGGGTCCAGGTTGCCTGTGGGCTCGTCGGCAATGATCATATTGGGGTTGTTCACCAGGGCCCGGGCAATGGCCACACGCTGCTGCTCACCGCCGGAGAGCTGGCCGGGATACCGGTCCGCCTTCTTCTCCAGGCCCACCAGCTGCAATACATAGGGGATGCGCCGCTTCACGTCCCGGGGGGAGGCCCCGATGGCCCGCATGGCGAAGGACAGGTTCTCATACACCGTCTTTTTGTCGATGAGCCGAAAGTCCTGAAAGATGATGCCCAGGGTGCGGCGCATGAGCGGCACCTGCCGGGGGCTGATGTTGCTCATGCTGTAGCCGTTGACCATCAGCTTCCCCTGGGTCAGGGCGATCTCGCCGGTAATGAGCTTAATAATAGTGGACTTGCCGGAGCCGGAGGGGCCCACCAGAAAGACGAACTCCCCGTCGTCAATGCGCAGATTGATGCCCTTCAGGGCCTTGGTCCCGTTGTCGTACTCCTTATAAACGTCAATAAACCGAATCATATATGGTTATCCTCACCCGCCTGCCAAATTGTTCCATGTCTTTCTGGGCAAGGCGGCCGGGCCGCCTTGGATGGGGAATGATTTCCCAGGAAAACCTTCGTCATCTAGGTTACACCCGTAACCTGGCTTTGTCAATGGGAATTTTCGGTTTTATGTCACCTTTTCTCCCCGGCCCTCCGGCGGCAAAAAGCGCCTCTGTCCGCCGCGCGGCAGACAGAGGCGCCTCTCCGCTCTCTGTTTGGTTGTTAGGAATCCTTTCCCCGGGAAATCAGGTATTTCTTGACCATCAGCGCCACCTTGAAGGTGATGGCGTCGTCGAACTCCCGCAGGTCCAGTCCGGTGAGCTTCTTGATCTTCTCCAGCCGGTACACCAGGGTATTCCGGTGGACGAAGAGCTTCCGGGCCGTCTCGGACACGTTCAGGTTGTTCTCAAAAAACTTGTTGATGGTCAGCAGCGTCTCCTGATCCAGGGCGTCGATGGGGTTCTTCTTAAACACTTCCTGGAGGAACATCTGGCATAGAATGGTGGGCAGCTGATAAATCAGCCGGCCGATGCCCAGGTTCTCATAGTTGATGACCGTCTTTTCCGTGTCGAACACCTTGCCCACGTCGATGGCCACGCCCGCCTCTTTATAGGCCCGGGCCAGGTCCCGGATGTGGTTGACCACGGTGCCGATGCCGATGACCACCTTGACCCCCAGCTCCTGGGTGACGGCGGTGACGATCTGCTTGGCGATGCGCTGCAGCTCCCTGGCGTCCGCCCCCTCGGGCAGCTGCTTGATGAGGGCCACGTCGGTCTCGTTGATGGAGATGACGAAGTCGGTCTGCTTGTCCGGGAACAGGTCCTGAATCACGTCGATGGTGCTCACCTCAGCCGGGCCCAGCTGGCGCACCAGGAAGGCCGCCCGAGGGGCCTCGGAGACAAAGTGGAGCTCCTTGGCCTGGGTATAAATATCCCCCAGAAGGATATTATCCGAAATGATATTCTTCACAAAGGTGGCCTTATCATGCTTTTCCTCATAATAGGCCTTGGCGCCGTTAAAGGCCACCACAGCCATGGCGCACAGGGAGGCGGCCATCTCGTCCTCGCCCTGGATAAACGCGGCGTAGTCGAACTGGGCCCCCCAGCCCGCCAGGGGCTTAAAGGTTTTTCCCTCGAAATGGGCGGCGGCATGGTCCGCGGCATTGACTGCGGTCACCGCTCCGGACCAATGCTCGCCAATGCAGGTCAGTTCACTGCACGCCACCACGATTCCGTCTGCATCGATCACACCCACCGTGCGGTCGATGCTATCTTTCATTTGGAGTACCACTCCCTGAAATATCCTGCTGGACACATGGATCCCTCCCAAGTAAATCTCATCAAAAACACTACAGTCATTATAATGGCTTTCCCCCCGGTTTGGCAAGAGGGTTTTGGAATTTTTTTGTGTAAAACGCCCAAATCCTTCGTGAAATTTTATCGCTCCATCCGCAGAGCGTCCATTTCCTCCCGGGTGAGCGGCCTCCACTCCCCCAGAGCTAAGGCCGGGTCCAAGCGCAGCGGCCCCATGGACAGCCGCTTTAAATAGAGCACCGGCTTCCCCCGGGCGGCCAGCATCCGCTTCACCTGGTGATACTTCCCCTCCCGCAGGGTCACCAGGCCGCTATGGCCGTCCTCCAAAATCTCCAGCCCGGCGGGCAGGCAGCGCAGTCCGTCCGAGAGCGCCATCCCCTCCGCCAGGGCCTCTACGTCTGACCGGTCCAGCACCCCGTCCACCCGGGCGAAGTATACCTTATCCACATGGTTTTTGGGGGAGAGCAGCGCATGGCCCAGGGGGCCGTCGTCGGTGAGGAGCAACAGTCCCTCGGTGTCCTTATCCAGCCGCCCCACCGGGAACAGCCCCCGGCGGCGCAGGTGCTCCGGGAGCAGGTCCAGCACCGTCCTCTGCCGGCGGTCCTCGGTGGCGGACAGCAGCCCTGACGGCTTGTGGAGCATCAGATAGACGAAGGGGGCGCAGTCCACCTCCTGGCCGTCCACCGTCAGGCGGACCGCATCCGGGTCGTACTTGTCCTCCGGGCGGCGCACCGGCGTCCCGTCCGCCAGCACCCGCCCCTGGCGGACCAGTTCCTTCACCTCCCGCCGGGACCAGTACCCCGTGGAGGCGAGCAGTTTGTCCAGCCGTTCCTGGCCCATCCCGTCCACCTCCCATCGGACAACCTATCGTCTCACGTCGTTTTTCACATGTTGGTCTATTGTACCAAAAGGTTCGGTTAAATTCAACACTTTTTTACGTGGGCGTCCACGGGCTCTGGAATAGCCCCCGTCCCCGGCGCATAAGAATGGGGTAAGAACCAGGACGGGAAGGAGAAATGCGCTGTGTTGATCGTGACCGCAAGGCTGCCCAGAAGGAAGCTGGCCTTCAGCGTGGCCGCCGCCGCTCTGCTGTGCTGCGCCGCGCTGGTGCTAAACCTGGGGGACGGTGTGGCCCAGGCCGCCTCCGCCCCGGCCCTCCCCAGCCCCAAAGGCGTGAAGACCAACGAGGACCGGGTGGCCTTTCTGGAGGGCTACGGCTGGCAGGTGAAGGAGGAGCCGCTGGCCACGGAGGAGCTGCTCATCCCGGAGGAGATGGACGAGAGCTACGACGACTATCTGGCCCTTCAGGCCGGCCAGGGGTTTGACCTGGAGCGGTACGCCGGCAAGCGGGTCAAGCGGTACACCTATGAGATCACCAACTACCCCACCGGCGAGACGGGGGTCCAGGCCAACCTGATGATCTCCCACAATACCGTGATAGGGGGCGAGGTCCTCTCCCCCCAGATGGACGGGTTTCTGCACGGATTGGCCAGGCCGGACGGGTCCTGAACCCTTTTTCTCCTCCCGAAACGGACGTGGGCCGGGAAACCGCTCTGGTTTCCCGGCTCTTTTGCTGTCTACATTGAAATAGCTCGCCCTTCATTCAAACAGGAGGGCCTCCACCCTCTCCGGCAGGCGGCGGAAATCCTCTACCCAGCCCTGACACAGCTGCTGCATCTCCGCCTCCCGTCCGGCGTACAGGGGGTCCGCCACCCCCACCACTGTCCACCCCGCCCCCCGGGCGGCGGCGCAGTAGGCCGGGGCATCCTCAAACAGCACACAGGCGTGGCCGGGAAGGCCCCAGTCCTCCGCCGTCTTCCGGTACAGGGCCGCGTTTCCTTTCTCCAGCCCTGTCTCCTGGCTGTACACCACCCCCTGAAACCATCCGGTCAGACCGTGGCGGTCCAGAGCGGCCCGGCACAGCTCCGGGATGCAGGAGGTGAGCACCGCCATGGGCACTCCCGCCCGGCGGCACCGCTCCAGCAGCTCTCGTACCCCGGGCTTCAGCTCCAGCTGGGCGGCGTAGGCCTCCTGGGCCATATCCCGCCAGGCCGCCAGGATTTCCTCCTCCGTCTCTCTCAGCCCAAACCGCTCCCGGGTGTACCGGGCGGCGTCGGGGGCGCCGTGGCGGGTCACATACCAGGTGTAGTCCTCCGGCACCGGGGAGATCCCGTGCCGCCCCAGAAATGCCACGTCGATGTCCAGCCAGACCCCGTTGGAGTCCAGCAATGTCCCGTCCAGGTCAAAAAAGATCATCTTCGTCCTCCTCCGGCGTCTCCGCCGCAAACCAGAATCGCCAGGGGAAGTCGGCGGCCTCCTGGGCGTAGTCCACGCCGATGCGCTTCCCCACCTGGACCTCCTCCGGCCGGGGAGAAGTCCCCCTGCACACATACAAGGGCGGCTTCGTCAGGTCCAGCCCATTCTCCTTTCTGGTAAGTGCAAGCCCTTTACATAGTTTCCCGGGCCCGTCCAGGAAGTGCCTGCGCTGGTAGGCGGACAGTTCCGATGCCTTGCAGCCGAAGCGGTTCTCTGCTATAATATCCCTGTTTTGAACGGGGACCGCCCCCCGGATGAGCACGCCGCAGGGCTCTCCCGCCCGCTCGGTGATGAAGTTGAGGCAGTGGTACATACCGTAGATCAGATAGATGTAGGAGATGCCCGGGGCGGCAAACAGGGTTTCCGTCCGTGGGGTGCGCTTATACTGGTAGGCGTGGCAGGCCTTGTCCATCCGGCCGATGTAGGCCTCCGTCTCGGTGATGCGCACGGCCAGGCGCGCCCCGCCGTCCAGCACCCGTACCAGAATACACCCCAGCAGTTCCCGGGCCACCGTCCGCGTGTCCCGGTCATAAAATTCTTTTGGCAGGATCTCCACAAAAGATCCCTCCTCTCCAGGCGCTTGTCCCGCTTATCTTACCATGATTCCAGTTTGGATGCAAACGATGGGAGCTGAAACACACATGAATGAGACGGTGATGCGCCGCCTGGCCAAGCCGCTTTTATTCCTGGCCGCGTTTATTTGGGGCACCTCCTTTTTCATCATGAAAAACACTCTGGACGCGGTGCCCCCCTTCTGGCTGCTGGCCTTCCGGTTCACCACCGGGGCGGTGCTGCTGGGGCTGCTGTGCCTGAAAAAGTGGCGGCTCCGCTTCACGCCGGATTACCTGTGGCGGGGCGGGATCTTCGGGGTGTTCCTGTTTTTTGCCTACACCACCCAGACCTTCGGCCTCACCGGCACCACCCCCTCCAAAAACGCCTTCCTCACCGCCACCTACTGTGTTCTGGTCCCCTTCCTGGCCTGGAAGGTGTTCCGACGGCGGCCGGACCGGTACAACCTGTTGGCCGCCTTTCTGTGCATCACCGGGGTGGGGCTGGTCTCTTTATCCGGAGATCTGTCCGTTACCTGGGGGGACGGCCTGAGCCTGTTCAGCGCCCTGTTTTATGCCCTGCACATCATCGCGGTGAACAAGCTCTCCCCTGGCAAGGATATTTACTTGCTCACCACCATCCAGTTTGCCGTCACCGCCCTCCTCTCCTGGGGGTGCGGGCTGCTGTTCCAGCCATTTCCCGGAGAAATCTTCTCCCAGCCCGGCGTACTCTGGCCCCTGGCCTATCTGTGCGTCATGGCCACCACCGTGGCTTTGCTGTGCCAGAACGTGGGGCAGGTATGGTCGGAGCCCGCCTCCGCCTCCGTAATCCTCTCGTTAGAGTCGGTGTTCGGCGTACTCTTCTCCGTGCTGTTTTACGGGGACCCGGCCACGCCCCGGCTGCTGGCAGGGTTCGGACTGATTTTTATCGCGGTGCTGTGCTCAGAGACCAAGTTTTCCTTTCTCCACCGGAAGGCGCATCTTTCCCAGTGATTCTTCTTTTCATTGAAAATTTTCTGCGGGCGTGGTATACTAAGCGGGCAACGTATCATTTTCAGCAAAGGAGCGTACGACCAATGGTGCTGCATGAATCCGGCGAGGACTATCTGGAGGCGATCCTGGTGCTGCGCCAGCAAAAGGGGCATGTGCGCTCCATTGACGTGGCTCAGCACCTGGGCTTCTCCAAGCCCTCGGTGAGCCGGGCAGTTTCAATTTTGAAAAGCAACGGGTATTTGACAGTAGAGCCGGACGGCCGGCTAGAGCTCACCCCCCAGGGGGAGGCCAACGCCCAGCGGGTGTATGAGCGCCACCGCTTTTTAAGCGAGTGGCTCGTCCGCCTGGGGGTCACCCCGGAGGTGGCCGCCGCCGACGCCTGCCGCATCGAGCACGACATCAGCGCCGAGACCTTTGAATGTCTCAAAGAGCATGTGCGGAGGTACACCCAAGAAAATCCCTCTTAAATCTGGACAGGCGCGCAGGAGCCAGAAGCGCTCCGGCGCGCCTGTTTGACTTTCCCAAAAAGGAGGCCCTACTATGACGTTAGACGAGATCCTCAGCCAGGTGGCCGGCGGGTTCCAGTTTACCTCCCTCTCCCTGGACCATGTGCTCCGAGCGGTGCTGGTGCTGATCATCGGGGTGGTGGTCATCAAGCTGGTCCAGCGGGCGGTGGAGCGCATTTTGTCCCGAAACACCGCTCTGGACCCCATCCACCGCTATCTCCGCTCCGCCGTGTCCATTGTGCTGTGGCTGCTGCTGGCCCTGGTGCTGCTGGGCTCCCTGGGGGTGGAACTGACCTCCATCATCGCCCTGCTGAGTGTGGCCGGCCTGGCCGTCTCCCTGGCCCTGCAAAACTCCCTGTCCAACCTGGCGGGGGGGATCGTACTGCTGGTGTCCAAGCCCTTCTCCACCGGGGACTATGTGGAGATCGGCTCGGTGACTGGCACCGTGTCCATGATCGGCCTGTCCTACAGCACCCTCATCACCGTGGAGAACAAGGAGATCTATATCCCCAACAGCCAGCTCTCCTCCGCCACCATCATCAACTACACCCGCCTGGGCAAGCGGCGCATGGAACTGACCTTCAGCGCCTCTTACGGCGACCCCATTGAAACGGTGAAGGCCGCCCTCCAGGACGCGGTGGATCAGTTTCCCACGATCCTGACCGACCCCGCCCCGGAGATCCGCCTGTGCAGCTATGGGGAGAGCGGGGTCAACTACCTAATCCGGGCCTGGACCACGACGGCGGACTACTGGGACACCTATTACCGTCTTTTGGAGGCGGTCCTCCCCGCTTTCCAGCGCCGGGGCGTGTCCATGCCCTACCCCCAGATGGACGTGCACATCGTCTCCTCCCCCCAGCGGCGCGGTGAACTCCCGGAAAATCGCCCTTGACAAACGTTCCCGTCTTGGCTACAATGAAGAACAGCAAATGCGAAGACGGGAAAAAAGACAGGGTACGCCCTCTTCAGAGAGCCGGTGGGTGGTGCAAACCGGCGTGCGGCCCCCCTGTGGATAACTGGTCCCTGAGCAGTCTGCCTGAACCGTTGCGGCGTTTAGTAGGGCGGAACGGTTGGTCCCGTTATGGACCGCGGCCTTGTTGGAGGCTTTGAGGGCCGTTCGGGCGACCGGCGGCTGAACCAGGGTGGTACCGCGTGTCAATTTTTCACGCCCCTGACTTGAAAAAGTCGGGGGCGTTTTTTCGTGCCCCCGCGCATCCGGCCCGCGCCCAACCGCGGGACTTATCATCCAGGAGGAATCCCACTATGTATCCAAGCTACAAAAAGTATATCCCCTTCCAGCCCCAGAAGATCGAAAACCGCACCTGGCCCGACAAGGTCATCACCAAGGCCCCCGTCTGGTGCTCGGTGGACCTGCGGGACGGCAACCAGGCTCTGGTGGACCCCATGAACTTGCAGGAGAAGCTGGAATATTTCCATACCCTCATCGACATCGGCGTGAAGGAGATCGAGATCGGCTTCCCCTCTGCCAGTGAGACGGAGTATGAGATCTGCCGGGAGCTGATCGAGGGCCATCACATCCCCGACGACGTGACCATCCAGGTGCTGGTCCAGGCCCGGGAGCACCTGATCAAAAAGACTTTCGAGGCCATCAAGGGCGCGAAGAACGTGATCCTCCACTTCTATAACTCCACCTCCACCCTTCAGCGGAAGGTGGTCTTCCGCATGGACACCGACGGCATCACCAAGATCGCCACCGACGCCGCCGACCTGATCTATGAGATGTCTCAGCCCATGATCCAGGAGGGGATGAACCTGCGCTATGAGTACTCCCCCGAGTCCTTCATGGGCACCGAGATGGACTACGCCGTGGAGATCTGCCAGGCGGTGCTGGAGCACCTCCACGCCACCCCGGAGAACAAGGTTATCCTGAACCTGCCCACCACCGTGGAGAACTGCATGCCCAACCAGTTTGCCGACATGCTGGAGTACTTTATCCGCAAGCTCCCCTCTCGTGACAGCGCCATCATCTCTCTGCACCCCCACAACGACCGGGGCACCGGCGTGGCCACCGCGGAGATGGGCCTGCTGGCCGGGGCGGAGCGGGTGGAGGCCACCCTCTTCGGCAACGGCGAGCGCACCGGCAATGTGGACCTGGTCACTCTGGCCATGAACATGTACACCCAGGGAGTGGACCCCCAGCTGGACTTCTCCAATATCAACAAGATCAAGGAGATGTATGAGCGGTGCACCAAGATGCCTGTGGGGGACCGGCAGCCCTATGCCGGCAAGCTGGTGTTCACCGCCTTCTCCGGCAGCCACCAGGACGCCATCAACAAGGGCACCCAGTACATGAAGGAGTCCGGCTCCAACTACTGGGAGATCCCCTATCTGCCCATCGACCCCGCCGACGTGGGCCGGGAGTACGAGCCCATCATCCGCATCAACTCCCAGTCCGGCAAGGGCGGCGCCGCCTATATCATGGAGTACAACTTCGGCTTTGATCTCCCCAAGGCCATGCAGCCGGAGTTCGGCCACATCGTCCAGGTGGAGACCGACACAGTGGGCACCGAGATTTCCCCGGAACGCATCAACGAGCTCTTCCACCAGGAGTATATCGAGGCCAAGGAGCCCTATAAGCTGCTCAAGCACGCTTTTACCGAGACCATCGACGAGGAGGGCCACTCCCACGTTTCCTTCCAGGGTACCCTCCAGCACACCGACACCATCTTCGACGTGTCCGGCGAGGGCAACGGCCCCATCGACGCCTTCTTCCACGCCATCCAGGGGGAGCGCATGGACCACTACACCTTCCTGGACTATAAGTCCCACGCCATCACCAACGGCTCTGACTCCCAGGGCGTGGCCTATATCCTCCTCCAGGATCAGCGGGACGGCAAGAAGTACTGGGGCGTAGGCCTGTCCCACAACATCAACCTGGCTCCCCTCCGCGCCATCCTCTCCGCCATCAACCGCTCCAAGCGCAAATAAGCCTCCCCCTACTTTTCCTGCCCTACTTTTCTTGCCCTACTTTTCTTGAAAGAAAAGTAGGCAAAAGAACTTTGTGCGAAACTGCGTTTCGCATTTGTAAGACCTTTCAGGTTTCGGAGGGAAAGATAGTGTGAAAGGAAACCGTCAGGGTTTCCTTTCATGTGCAATCAATCCACGTTTCGCAGCGAAGCGGAGAAACGCGGTGCAAAAGAAGTTCCTTTTCTTGAAAGAAAAGGAACCAAAAGAACTTTCTGCGAAACTTCGTTTCGCCTCTGACAAACAGAAAACGCCCCG
>CALWWF010000134.1 GCA_944385165.1 uncultured Oscillospiraceae bacterium | reverse complement strand
GGTTCCTGGCCTGCCCCGGCTGGCCCGAGTGCGACTTCACCATGCCTCTGGTGGTGGAGATGCCCGGCAAGTGCCCCAAGTGCGGGGGCCGGCTGTTCAAGCGCACCGGCAAGAGCAAGAAGACCGGCAAGCAGTACACCTACTACTGCTGTGAGAATGTCAGCAGCAAGGACGAGGCCAAGAAGTGCGACTTTATGACCTGGGACGTGCCGGTGAAGGACAACTGCCCCGTGTGCGGCTGGACCATGTTCAAAAAGTCCGGCCGGGGATTTAAAAAGCCCTTCTGCATCAATCCGGATTGCTCCAACTTCACCCCCGAGGAGAAGCGAGGCGGCTGGCGGAAAAAAACCGAGGACAGCGCCGCCTCCGGGGAGGAGACCGCAGCCGCCCAGGCGGAGGAGGCGAAAACCGCCAAAAAGGCCGGGGCAAAGACCTCCGCTGCCAAAAAGACGGCCGCGTCCAAGAAGAGCGCGGAGAAGAAGACGGCCTCAAAGTCTGCCGGGACCAAGAAAGCGGCGGCCAAGAAGACCACCACAAAAAAGACCACAGCCGCCAAGAAAACCGCGGCAAAAAAAGCGGACGGCGAAGAAGCATAGACGGAGCGGACCCTGGTCCGTTCTATGGAAATTCTGCAAAGGAAATCTACTTTTCAAACCTTGCACGCAAAGAAGCGGAGGAAGTTATGGAACCTGTGATCGTGATCGGCGCCGGGCTGGCGGGCAGCGAGGCGGCCTGGCAGCTGGCCCAGCGGGGCATCCCCGTGGAGCTGCGGGAGATGAAGCCCCAGAAAATGACCCCCGCCCACCACAGCGAGGATTTTGGGGAGCTGGTGTGCTCCAACTCCCTGCGCTCCGACCAGCTGGAGAACGCGGTGGGCCTTTTGAAGGAGGAGCTGCGCCGGTGCGCATCCCTCATCATGGCCTGCGCCGACGCACACCGGGTGGAAGCTGGCGGCGCTCTGGCGGTGGACCGGCACGCCTTCTCCGGGGCCATCACCCAAAAGATCCGCAGCCACCCCAACATCACCGTGGTGGAGGGGGAGGTCACGGACATCCCAGAGGAGGGGCAGGTGATCGTGGCCTCCGGCCCCCTGACCTCCGACCCGCTGGCCCAGGCCATCGCCAAGCGCTACCCCCAGAACAGCTACCTCCACTTCTTTGATGCGGCGGCCCCCCTGGTCACCTTTGAGAGCGTGGACATGGACAGCGCCTGGTTTGCCTCCCGGTATGACCGGGGCACCCCGGACTACATCAACTGTCCGATGACCGAGGAGGAGTACCAGGCCTTCTGGCAGGAGCTGATCACTGCCCAGGAGGCGGAGGTCCACGGCTTTGAGGACGCCGGGGTATTCGAGGGCTGTATGCCCGTGGAGGTCATGGCCCGGCGGGGGCGGGATACCCTGTGCTACGGCCCACTAAAGCCGGTAGGGCTCAAGGACCCCAAGACCGGCCGGGAGCCCTTCGCCGTGGTCCAGCTCCGCCGGGACAACGCCCAGGGCACCATCTATAACATCGTGGGCTTCCAGACCCACCTGAAATGGCCAGAGCAGAAGCGGGTGTTCTCTATGATCCCCGCCCTGAAGCACGCGGAGTATGTGCGCTACGGGGTGATGCACCGGAACACCTTCCTGGATTCCCCCCGACTGCTGGACCGGTACTACCGGGTGCGCAGCGAACCGCGGGTCCGCTTCGCCGGGCAGATCACCGGGGTGGAAGGGTATGTGGAGTCCACCGCCTCCGGGTGCCTGGCCGCCATGGAGCTGGCTCGGGAGCTGGAGGGGAAGCCCCCCATTGATTTTCCCCGGGAGACCGCCATGGGCGCGTTGGCTCTTTACATCAGCGACCCTTCTGTGGTACACTTTCAACCGATGAATGTAAACTTTGGGTTAATTCCGCCTCTGGGCTATCGGGTGAAGGGTAAGCGGAACAAGAATGCGGAGCTGTCCAAGCGGGCCTTGGAGGCGCTGGGGAAGTTGGATCTCTCTTAATTCCAGGGGAGTTTCGCCGCCCACGGGCGGCGACCTACTTTGCCCGCGGCGGCAAAGTAGGCAAAACGCCGCCGGGGACGCGGCCGATGGACTACGGCTCCGTTTCACTCCGCCTAGGTCCATAGGACCGCTTTCCCCGGCCCCCATTACGGGGGACGCCCTCCTGAAAGGCTATGCGTCATTTCCGGCGCGCAAAATTAGGAGTGCTTGCCTGCGTTTCCTTCCGGGCCCACTGGGGCCCTGGGTTTGCAAAATTTGGACTTGCTGCGGTTTCACCTCTGCGCCTGCCGTTTCCGAGCCAACGCTCCCGGTGCAAATCCTGGCGGGCCGGTCTGGGACCGGCCCCTACGGCGAAGTGGAAACAGCTCTAGGGATTTCGTAGGGGCGGGTCCAAGACCCGCCCGCAAAGCCTTCTCCCTTGTAGGGGGAAGGTGCCGAGCGAATGCGAGGCGGATGAGGGTGCGTTCTGAAGAAGGGCGCGGGAACCGGATACGCACCCTCATCAGTCAGCCTTGCGGCTGACAGCTTCCCCCTTGTAGGGGAAGCCTTGGCGGGAGGCCCAAGGGCCTCCCCTACGGAGTTTCAAGAATCTGCACGCAGGCCAGGAGCGGCGGCCGGCCGGTCCCTGAGCCGCAATTGAGCCCCGCCCACACAAAGGCGCTCTCCAAAAGGGGAGTGCCTACGTTACGATTACCACCCAATGAGCGGCAGCGAAAGACGAGGAGAAACCAATCAGCTGAGCTACCCGCGCCTTTGCGATGACTGCCAACGCATCCGCATTGGCGGCCCCCGTAAAATAGGGGTCCGGGGAAAGGCGAATAGAAGCGCCGTTTCGGCGCTTCTCTGAGCCGTCCCCGGTGGCGCTTTGGTTCCTTTGCCGCCATGGGCAAAGGAATTCGCCGCCGCAGCGGCGAAACACTCATTGCATATTACCCATCCAATGCCCACCGCATCAAAGAAAGCCCAAGCTTGAAGCCATGTATAAAGCTGATTTGGTTTGCAGTATTCAGAAGGGAAACAGGGCGGGGGAGAGCTCCGTAGTATGAAGTTCAGAGAGGGCGAGGGCCATTTTTTCCTGATACTCCGGGTCAGAATCGAAATCTAAACGGGCGTGTTCCGTCTCATAATAATAGAGTTCTTGAAGTTCTGGAAGCATATTGACACCACCTCAATTTAATGCTTTTAGTGATAAGATAATGCTATTAGATATATCTGTCAAGGGGGGACTCCATGCTGTACAAAGAAATTTTCTCGATTCGTGTGAAAAAACTGCGAAAAGCCCACGGGGAACAGCAAAAAGAATTGGCAGAAGCGATTGGAGCCACCCAAGCAACGATCAGCGACATTGAGAATGGCCGGAAAGTAACCTCTTTTGACCGGCTGGCGGAAATATGCAAACATTATAACGTTTCAGCGGATTACCTCCTAGGTTTGATTGACGAGCCCAGGACTTTGATACCACCGAAGAAAGAAGGAACTTGACATGAAGATCATTATGGACGCCATGGGCGGCGACAACGCGCCCCAGGCCCCGGTCATGGGGGCCATCCAGGCCCATAAGGAGTACGGGGTGGAGATCACGCTGGTGGGCCGGGGAGAGGCCATTTTGAAGGTTCTGGAGGACAACGGCATCCGGGAACTGCCCGCCGGGGTGGAGATCGCCCACGCCTCGGAAGTGGTGGAGATCTGCGACAACCCATCCACCGCCTTCCGAGAGAAGAAGGACTCCTCCCTTACCGTGGGGCTGAACCTGCTGAAGGCCGGAGAGGGGGACGCGTTTGTGTCCGCCGGCTCCACCGGCGCACTGCTGGGGGCGGCCACCCTGCTCATTAAGCGCATCCGAGGCATTCGCCGGGCGGCGCTGGCCCCGGTGGTGCCTACGGGGGGCGGCGGCGCGGTGCTCATTGACGCGGGGGCCAATGTGAAGTGCCCGCCGGAGTACCTCATCCAGTTTGCCTACATGGGCTCTTACTACGCCGAGCATGTGCTGGGCCGTCCGGAGCCCAAGGTGGGCCTTCTGAACATCGGGGTGGAGCCCTCTAAGGGGACAGAACTCCAGACCACGGTATACCCCTTGCTGAAGCGCGCCGGGGAGGAGGGCCGCATCAACTTCGCGGGCAACATCGAGGCCCGGGAGGCCGTAGAGGGCGCGGTGGATGTGATCGTGGCCGACGGCTACTCCGGAAACATCTTCCTGAAAACCATGGAGGGCACCGGGCTGTATCTGGCCAAGGAACTGAAAAAAATGTTCCTGAAAAACCTGTTTACCAAGCTGGCCGCCGTGCTGGTGGCCGACGGGCTCAAAAACCTGAAAAAGGTTATGAGCTCCAGCGAGGTGGGAGGCACCGCCCTGCTGGGTATCTCCAAGCCGGTGATCAAGGCCCACGGCTCCTCTGACGCCGTGGCCATCAAGAACGCCGTCCGCCAGGCCAGCCAGTTTGTATCCTCCGGGATCATTGAGAACATCGCCGCCAACATCGACGTGATGCGCCTGGAACCCACCGAGCTGGAGGGCGGCAAGCACATGGAGCAGTCTTAATGGAGAAATTCCCAATTCGCTATTGACAGGGCAGGGGATTCTGCATATAGTTAGAAAAGAAAAAAACGTGCCGGGCGCACAGCTAAAGGAGCAGTCAGCTATGATTTTTGAAAAGGTATGCGCACTGATCGCCGAGCAGTTCAATGTGGATGCGGATTCCATTACCATGGATACCTCCTTTGAAGATGACTTGAATGCGGATTCTGTGGATCTGGTGGACCTGTCCATGGCGCTGGAGGAAGAATTCGACGTGGGCGAGCTGACCGAAGAGGACACTGCCTCCATCAAGACAGTGGGGGACCTGGTCCACTTTTTGCAGAGCAAAATCGACTGATTGGGCTAACATTTGGACATATACTCAAAACTCCGCCGCCGGCGGAGTTTTGCTTGTCCGGCGGCCTATCGTCCAGGGGGAGAGAAGCAGATGACAACGTTAGAGGAAAAGCTGGGATACACCTTCCAGAACCCAGCTCTGCTGGAGAATGCCCTGACCCACAGCTCCTGTGCCAACGAGAGCCGGGGTAAGCTCCAGAGCAACGAGCGGCTGGAGTTTTTAGGGGACTCCATTTTGGGGATGGTGGTGGCCGACCACCTGTACCGCAACCACCCCGACCTTCCCGAAGGGGAGTTGACCCGGACCCGGGCGGCCCTGGTGTGCGAAGAGAGCCTGGTGGAAGTGGCCGCGGAGCTGCAGCTGGGCGAGTACCTGCGTCTGGGCAAGGGGGAGGAGGCCGGCGGCGGACGCCACCGCCCCTCCATCCAGGCCGACGCGGTGGAAGCGGTGCTGGCGGCGGTGTATCTGGACGGCGGCATCGGCTCGGCCCGGAAAATCATTCAGCGGTATATCCTCTGCCGGGAGGTGGAGGGGCTGAACAGCACCCGGGACTATAAGACCGCTCTTCAGGAGCTGGTCCAGCGGGAGAGCGGCCAGGTGCTGAAATACCGCCTCACCGGAGAGGAGGGCCCCGACCACGACAAGCGTTTCTTCGTGGAAGTGGACCTGAACGGCGCCACCGTAGGCGCCGGAAAGGGACACAGTAAAAAAGAGGCCGAGCAAATGGCCGCAAAGGCGGCCATTGCGAAGCTGGGCGGCTGAAAGCCGTCCAGCGCGGCCTCTGCGAGCGGATAGCGAGCCGCGCCGAATGGCGCGTCCAAGCAAAATTCCCGGCAAAGGCCGGGAATTTTTTTACCTGAGCGCGGTTAGGGAGAAGCCGCTTTCTAAAAAAGAGGCGAAACGAAGCTTCGCAGAAAGTTCTTTTGCACCGCGTTTCTCGCTTCGCTGCGAAACGTGGATTGATTGCACGTGAACGGCCCAGGCCGGCTTCTCTTGGCCTTCGGCCAATTCACCTTCAGAAAAACCTGATGGTTTCTCTCCGCGCTAAGAGCCGCCGCTATGCGGCGGTTGCGCTCCGATGTGTCCTGCGGGGCGATCTTTCGCACTATCTTTCCTTCTGAACCCAGACAGTCTCCACAGAGGCGAAGCGAAGCTTCGCAAAAAGTTCTTTTGCCTACTTTTCTTTCAAGAAAAGTAGGGCGCTGTCACCTCTGACGCCGTTTCGCCATATACTAAAGTACAATCTCAGTGAGGGGAGGCGCGCGTTGGTATGGGTATCGTGGTGGTACGGTCCCCCAAGTGCCTGCGGGGGCTTTTGCGCAGGCTGTTTGGCCTGAAGGGCTGACTCGTCCGGCATAATTACTCTCCCAGGTACATATAGTGTCCCAAAGCCAAGCCGCGGAGGCGGACACAGATGGAAAAGGGAGAGGAACTGCATGGAACTGGAATTTGACCGGGACGTCATCCATGGCTACGAGGTGCTGGCGGAGGCTTCCGTCTGCCAGGAGGAGACGCTGGAGACCATTGTACCGGACGCCTGTCCGGACATCCTGCGCATCGTGGCGGTGTGCGGGCAGGCGACGCTTAACGGAAAACAGGCCCGGGAGGGGGCGGCGGAGGCCAGCGGAAGCGTTCGTGCGGTGGTCCTGTATCAGCCGGAGGACGGGGGTGGCCTGCGGAAGCTGGAGGCAGCTTTGCCGTTTTCCGCGCAGATGGAGGTCCCCGGCCTCACCCAGCAGGGAACGGTACAGGCCTGTGTGCGCCTGCGGGGGGCGGAGGCTCGGGCCTTGAATCCACGAAAGGTGCTGCTGCGGGCGGACCTGGTGGTAGACTTGACTGCCCTTCAGTCTCGGGAGCAGGTGATCTGCCAGGGGGTGCTGGAGCCGGAGGAGCACGGGGTGCAGGAAAACAAGCTGGAGGGGGAGACCTATCAGCTTTCATCTGTACAGGAGAAACCATTTACATTTTCTGATCAAGTCCGGCTCAATGGCTCACCGGGGGAGAGCACCCAGGTGCTGTGCTGCCGGGCCGTGCCTTTGTGCGGCGAGCGTAAGCTGATCGGGAACAAGCTGATCTTCAAAGGGACGGTGGAGCTCCAGCTTCTGATGCAGGAGGCGGGGGGCGGATTGACCGCCTTCCATGAATCCATGCCCTTCTCTCAGGTGATGGAGATCCCCGGCATGGGGGAGAGCGGGGAGTGCCGCATGACAGTGGAGCTCACCCAGCTGTCCTGGGAGCCAGCTGGGGAGGACGGCCGGACGTTGGAGCTGACCATAGACCTGCTGGCCCAGGCCCAGATCTGGAGCCGCCGGCCAGTGACCATCCTGCAAGATCTGTACAGCACCGCCTTCCAGACCCAGACAGAGCGGGAGGAGCAGTCCCTGTGGCAGCTTTTGGAGCTGTCCAGCCGGGCCCAGAACGTGCGGGAGCTGTTTGAGACGGGGACTGTTCCACGAAGCGTGGTGGACAGCTGGGTCGCTCTGGGGGAGGTGCGCCGCAGCCGGGAAGGGGAGCAGCTGGCCCTGGAGGGAGAGGCCAGAGTGGGCATCCTCTATCTGGATGAGAATGAAGCGCCTCAGGTCTTCCAAACCTCTCTGCCAGTGGCCTGCCGCCTGGAGGCCCCCGCCGGAGCCCTGTGCCGCTGCCGGATGGTCACCCCGGGGGAGGTGTTTGCCGCCCCCGCCGCTGGAGGGGTGGAAGTGCGCTTTGCCGTGGAATTCCAGTGTCTGGTGCTGGAAGAGCGGAAGGTGACGGCGGTGTCCGCCGCCGCGCTGGGGGAGCCAAGGACCCACGGAGAGGGCAGCCAGCCGTCGGTGGTTCTCCGCCGCACGGAACCGGGGGAGGGGCTTTGGGAGCTGGCCAAGCGCTATGGCACCACCACCCAGCAGATCCTCCAGGCCAACGAACTGGAGGAAGGGCCCCTGCCCTCCGGGCGGATGCTGCTGATTCCCAGTGTGCGGGAATAAAAACCCAGTTTAGGTGATGCCTATTCCGGGCGCCCGCCGTCTCAGACGGCGGGCGCCCCCTTTTTATGCCGAGGAGCCGAGAAAAATCGTGATCTGGCAGGAAATCAAGTAAAACATTATATGTAAAGTTCATTTACTTTTCAGAGGAGATAAACAAAGGAAATTGACAAACCTGGGAATCCGTGTATAATTTATAGCAGTTACTTCCAGATTTCTTCCTGCTTCGACAGAAAAATTCGGAAGGTGTGTGTTTGTGTGTTTGAAGAGATGGGGACAAAAGTCCCCGGGGAGGAGCGAGGGTGAGAATGAAACATGCGCGAATATGGGCCGCCGCAGCCATGTCTCTGCTACTGTGGGGAGCGCTGCCCGTCTTGGCGGCGGAGCTTCCAGAGGCCCAGGATGTGGCCGCCGTCCAGGAGGATGGGCGGATCTGGGTCCAATTTAACGCCAACGGCGGGTCTGGCGGAACGCCGGAGACGCAGTTTGTTCAGCCGGGCGGCACGATGATTTTGCCGGAGGCGGACCTGTCCGTGGCTTATGGCCGGGAGAAATGGAGCTTTGTAGGGTGGGCGGAGGAGCCCAGCGCTGCCGCGCCCCAGTACCGCCCGGGCGGCTCGTTTTCTCCCCAGGGAAATGTGACCCTGTACGCGGTATACGCCGCGGGGGAGTGCCGGGTGACCTATCAGGTGGGAGAGCGGTCCTGGACCGAGAAGGTAGAGACCGGTGAGACTCCCCAAGAGGTCCCGGAGCTGACGGAGGAATATCTGGGCTGGTGCGGGAGCGACGGACGGGTGGTAGACCCGGGACAGGTAGAGATCTGGGAGGACCAGACCTTTACCGCCTATCAGACGATTCCCCTGGACACCCAGGACCACAGCAAATATATGGACGGCTCCAGCGACGGGATGTTCTACCCCGAGCGGAGCATGGCCCGGGCGGAAGCGGTCCAGGTACTCTATGGACTGCTGGCGGAGACGCCGGCGGGCCGGATCTCCTTCTCCGATGTGGAGGAGGGGATGTGGTACACCCAGGCCATTGAGGCCATGGGGGCCCTTGGGGTGCTGGACCGGCCGGCGGGGTCGGAATTTCAGCCGGACGCGCCCATTACCCGGGGTTCCTTTGCCCTGATCGTCAGCCGCTTCCTGCCGGCGGCGGAGACGGCCGTCACCTTTACCGACGTGCCCGAGAGCGATCCGGCCTATGAGGCCATTGGAGCCGCGGCGGCCTACGGGCTGTTCAGCGGCTATCCCGACGGTTCCTTCCACCCGGAGGGGTCCCTCTCCCGGGCGGAGGCGGCGGTGGTGTTCAACCAGCTGCTCAGCCGGACCCCAGACACCGGAGCCATTGCCGGGAACACCAGCCTGCGCATCTTCCCCGATGTGCCCGCAGAGCACTGGGCATACGCCGCCATTATGGAGGCTACCGTCTCCCACGACTATACCTTGGTGCTGGGCAACGAGGTCTGGAGCCAGGCACAGGTGGAGCCCACTGCCTTTGCCGACGGGTATTACCGCCTGAACGGGCGGCTCTACCGGGTACAGAACGGGACCTTCCTGCGTTCCACCACCGTGGACGGCTTTACCTACGACGACAGCGGCCGGTACACCACCGGCTCGGCCACCCTGGACCAGAAGCTCAACGATATTGTAGAGACCTATACCAACGACTCCATGACCCGGGACCAAAAGCTGCGGGCCCTTTATAACTATGTGCGGGACAACTTTACATATCTTCGCCGGCCCCTGGTATCCAAGGGACAGACCGGCTGGGAGCCGGCCTACGCCGAGGAATTTTTGAACCTGGGCCGGGGCAACTGCTACAGCTTCTCCGCCACCTTCTGCCTGCTGGCCCGGGAGCTGGGCCTGCCGGCCTATACGGTGGTGGGCGGATTGGGCCGGAGCGCCAGCCCCCACGGCTGGGTGGAGATCAATCTGGATGGAACCGTCTATATGTTCGACCCCCAGCTGGAGTGGCGCTATCTCCACGACTATGGGCGTACGGGCTATAACCTGTTTATGATGCTGCCCAGCCGGGCGCGTTTCACCTACATCCGGTAAATCATTGTGTGAGGATGCTGTACGTCTATGGTTTTTAGTTCACCTATTTTTCTGTTCGTTTTTCTGCCGGTCACCTATCTGGTCTACCGGCTGCTGCCGGGGCTGCCCCTGCGCAACGCCTGGCTCACCCTGGCCAGTTTGGTGTTTTTCTCCTTCGGCCAGCTGCCCTATCTGGTGCTGCTGCTCATCAGCGTGCTGATCAACTTTCTGTTCGGACTGTGGCTCCAATCCGGGGAGCCCCACCGCAGGTTGGCCGCCGGACTGGCGTCGGCGGCCAATCTGCTGCTGCTGGGGACGTTCAAATATTTGGATTTTGTGCTGGGCACCATCAACAGCCTCGCCGGGGCCGGGCTGGACCTGCCGGGCATTGTGCTGCCCATCGGCATTTCCTTTTACACCTTCCAGGGGATGAGTTACGTCATCGACGTATACCGCCACCCGGAGTGGGGGACCAAAAACCCGGGTACCCTGCTGCTGTACATCTCCTTTTTCCCTCAGCTCATCGCCGGCCCCATCGTCATCTACCACGACGTGGCCCATCAGATCCGAGACCGCGCTCTGACCCCGGAGCTGACCCTGTCCGGCCTGCGCCGGTTCATTACCGGCTTTGCCAAGAAGATGCTTCTGGCCAACACCGCCGGGGAGGTGGCGGATGCGGTGTTCGCCATGTCCGCGCCGGAGCTGGACTTCCGCCTGGCCTGGCTGGGGGCGGTGTGCTATACCCTCCAGATCTACTTCGATTTCAGCGGGTACAGCGACATGGCCATCGGTCTGGGACGGATGTTTGGATTCCAGTTTTTAGAGAACTTCAACCTGCCCTATACAGCTAGGTCCATCAAGGAGTTCTGGCGGCGGTGGCACATCTCTCTCAGCTCCTGGTTCCGGGACTATCTGTACATCCCCCTGGGCGGGAACCGGAAGGGGAGAGGGCGCACCAATCTCAATAAACTGATCGTCTTTTTTGCCACGGGCCTGTGGCACGGGGCAAACTGGACCTTTGTGCTGTGGGGGCTGTGGCACGGCCTGTTCTCCACCCTGGAGGGGATCGGGCTGATCCCCAAGCGGCTGCGGGAGTCCCCGCTGGGCCATGTGTACACCATGCTGGTGGTCATTCTGGGCTTCACCCTGTTCCGGGCGGATACCATCGCCGACGCAGGGGTGATGTTTTCGGCTATGTTCACCGGCTTCTCCCTGGAAGCGGCCAACACTCTGGCGCTCATCGCCCTTTTGGACGCCAAGACCGTCTTTCTTCTGGCAGCCGCCCTGCTTTTTGCCTTCGGCATTCCCCAGCGGGCCTGGCAGAAGCTCCAGGAGCGGGGGGGCCCCCAGTGGGCGGGCAGCGCCGCCGGCGCTCTGGGGTACAGCGCCCTGTTTGGGGTGAGCGTGCTCACCCTGGCGGGGGCCACCTTTAACCCCTTCATCTATTTTCAGTTTTAAGGGGGGCGGAGCATGAAAACGAGAACGAAAGCGAACCTGGCTCTGGCCGCCTTTCTTGCCGTCTGCCTGGCACCGTCGGTGGGGATGCTCCTGCTGCCCCCGGGGGAGGCGGCGGCCAACCAGACCTTAGCCCAGCCGCCCCGGCTCTTTTTGGAGGACGGCAGCTTCAACACCCAGGTGCTGGACGAGGTCACCGACTATGTGGCCGACCACTTTGCCTTCCGGCAGGAGATGATCACCGCCCAGGCCGTTCTGGACGGGGCGGTGTTCCACGTCTCCAACCAGGAGGACGTGATCCTGGGGGAGGAGGACTGGCTCTTCTACCGGGAAACTCTGGCCGACTACCTGCACACGGACCCCTTAAGTGAGCAGCAGCTCTTTGGAGCGTCCCGCACCCTGGCCCTGCTCCAGGAGTACGCCGCCAACCGCGGGGCGGAGCTCTATGTGACCGTGGCCCCCAACAAGGCCTCCCTCTATCCGGAGTACCTGCCCCATGTGGGCGAGTCCTTGGAGGGGGAGGACGATGTGGACCGCCTGGTCCCCTATCTGGAGGAGCAGGGGGTGCCCTATATCGACCTGTTCACCCCCTTCCGGGAACAGGAGCAAGTGCTCTACTACATCACCGACTCCCACTGGAACGTGCGGGGAGCGGCATTGGCCCACGACACCGTGATCGCGGCGCTGAACAAAACGGACCAGGAGCCCTTTTTTGACGGAGCCTTCCACGCGGGGGAGCCCCACCTGGGGGACCTGTATGAGATGGTCTACCCCACCGGTACCCTGACGGAGACGGATGCGGAATACGACCGGGCATTTTCCTTCTCCTACGTCCGGCCCATCCGCAGCCCGGAGGACCAGTTCATCCAGACGGAGAACCCGGACCGGAGCGGAAACCTGCTCATGCTCCGGGACTCCTTCGGCAATCTGCTCCACACCTTCCTGGCGGACGCCTACGGCCAGGCCGCCTTTTCCCGGGCGATGCCCTATACCATGTCCCTGCTGGACCAGACCGGGGCGGACACGGTGCTCATTGAGATCGTGGAGCGCAATCTGGACTGGTGGGCCACCCAGGCCCCCATCTTCCCGGCCCCGGAGCGGGTGTTGACCGGCGTGCCGCCCCAGGGGGAGGCTTCCGCCCAGTACACTGTGACCGAGGACGGTCTGCTGGATGGATATGTGCGTCTGGAGGGCCGCCTAATCGGAGAAGTGGACGAGGATTCCCCAATCTACGTCCAGTTGGGGGAGGCACTCTACGAGGCCTGTCCCGTGGGAGAGGAGGGGGAGGGAACTCCCTTCACCCTGTATGTCCCCGGGGAATACGCCCAGCTTCCGGCGGAGATCTTGTATCAATCTGACGGCCGCCTCTGTATGACCAGAGCTGCCCAGTGACGCAAAACGACAGATTTAGAAAGGACCAGGATGTAACATGAAAAAGAGAACCATTGCCCTTTTACTGGCGGCCACCCTGCTGGGCGGCCTTACCGCCTGCGGCGGAGACACGGCCTCTGCTTCCGGCGGGAGCGGGGAGGCGTCCGTGTCCGCCTCCCAGGAGGATGTGTCCCAGGAGGAGGACAGCTCCTCCGCCGGGGATGTGCCGGCGGCTGCCCCGGAGGACTCCTCCGCCACTGGGGACAGCAGTTCCGGGGACGTATCAGTGGAAGAGGAGGCGGACGCCCAGGAAGAGACCGGCGCCTCCGTCAGCGCTCCCCCCCAGACCCAGCAGCCCGCCGTCCAGGCAGAGGAACCTGCGGTGACGGTCGCTCCCGAGCCCGCCGCTGAACCGGAGCCGGAACCCGCTCCTGAGCCGGAGCCCGAACCTGAGCCCCAGACGGTGACCCCCACCGCCGACGCCGCCCGGGCCTACATCGGCCAGAGCGCCTCCAGCCTCATCGCCGCCCTGGGCTCCCCCATCAGCA
>CALWWF010000133.1 GCA_944385165.1 uncultured Oscillospiraceae bacterium | reverse complement strand
GGTTGTGATCTTATCTGTTTTGCTGCCGGTGGCTTTGATCATTGCCCTCCAGGTGTGGCTGTGCAAGCGGAGAAACCGCTGGCTGGGGCTGATCCTTCCGGTGCTGAGCCTGTTGTTCAGCTTCCTGATGGTGTTCAGCTATGCCGCCTTTGGCCGGGTTGTGGACGGGGGCGGCGGCACCTTGGTCCTGGAGGAGAACGGCCAGGTGGTGGAGCGCCAGGAGACGGAAAACGGCGTGACCACCGTCTACGACGGGGAGGGCAACGTGTTGGAGCAGTACCCGGACCCCAGCGCCGGGGAGAACCAGGACAGAGCAACGTGGGAGGCGGCGGCCACGGTAGGCGTGCTGTTCCTGGTGTGCAACATTCCCACGGTGGTGCTGGTAGGCATCTGGCTCTACTACAAAAACCGCCGGGATTTTCACGATGAGATGAAGAAAATGAACATCCAGGACTTAGAGTGATGAACAGTTGGAAAAGGGGAGTGCAGAAAGGAGGGTGCGGCGATGTTCCCGCTGCTTTTGATCTTTTCCCCCATTATCCTGATTTTTGTGGTCCTGCCCCTGCTGGCGGTGATGGCCGTCCAGAAGCGGCTGTGCCGGAGAAAGCCCGGGTGGCTGGGGCTGATTTTGCCGGGGATTGCCCTGCTGTATGGGCTGTTCCTGACGGTGACCATGTCGGTTGTGATGCTTCATTACGAGGGCCCGCCTCTGATCACCCATACCAGTTACACCACGCCTGCCGGCGCCCCCTCCTCCTATGAGCCCCCGCCGGAGGAGGTGACGGTGGAGTATTTCCCTGACCCGAACCACCCGCTGACTGTGTCTACCGTGGGCGGATTCCTCTTTGTGTTTAATATTCCCGCCCTGTCCCTGGGGTGGATCTGGCTGAAAAACTGGCGGGAGGAGAAGGCCCGCGAGGAGCTGGGGCGTATGAAGCGGCAGGAATTGGAATAAAGAGGAATGTGAAGATAACGTGAAGTACAAAAGCTACAAAATCTTCACAACCGCCAAAACGGGGCGAAACAATTCTGGTTCTTTTTGTGGAAGCCTCTAAAGGGAAGAAAATCAAAAACTTTTTTGGAATTTTCCCTTGACATTGGAAAAAGCGGCGCTTATAATAGCGCCATCAACAGCAAGGACGCTGTGGCAAAGAAGCCGCAGCGTCCTTTTGCATTTTTGCAAGGTTGATGCCAAAGATACCGAAGAAAGGCACTGAGGGAGAAAAGTAGCCCAGAGGCTCGGCCGCAGAGAGCGGGGGACAGGTGGAAGCCCCGCGCAGGAGACTGGGGGAAGAACACTCCTGAGCCGCGAACAGAACGCGCATCGCGCCAGTATGGGAGCCGGAGGCGGCCGTTACCCCGCAAAGGCTTGTCAGAGCCGGAAAAGTGGTCCCCCCAGGGGGGCAAGTTAGGTGGCACCGCGGAGCGCAGCATTCGTCCTAACCCGAAGGACTCGTATCCTGTTTTTCCAATCGAGAAACGAAACGCAGGTCCAAAGGGGGATACCAGCTGCAAAATTCATCCGGAGGTGTCTTTTTTATGTGCGCGATCATGGGATTTACCAAAAAATCCAGAACCCGAGAGGAAATTGCTCCTTACTTCGACCGCACCCTCTCCCGCGGGCCGGATATGTCCGCCATCGCGGAGACCCCGTCGGGGTGGCTGTGCTTCCACCGTCTGGCCATCATGGGCCTGGATGAGAGCGGGATGCAGCCCTTCTCCCTGGACGGGGATATGGTGGTGTGCAACGGCGAGCTGTACGGCTGGCGGCCCCTGAAAGAGGAGCTGGAGGGGAAGGGCTATACCTTCCGCAGCGGCAGCGACTGCGAGCTGCTCCTCCCCCTGTACCGGGAGTACGGCCTGGAGATGTTCTCCATGCTGGACGCGGAGTTTGCCCTGATCCTCTATGACAGCAAGACCGATTCCCTGGTGGCGGCCCGGGACCCCATCGGCATCCGCCCCCTGTTTTACGGCTATGACTACGACGGCGGCATGGTGTTCGCCAGCGAGGCGAAAAACCTGGTGGGGCTGTGCAAAGAGATTTTTCCCTTCCCCCCGGGCCACTACTACGCCGACGGCAAGTTCGTCCGCTACGCGGACCTGACCACCGTGGACCTGTACCGGAAGGACGATGTGGACACGGTGTGCAGGACCATCCGGGAGAAGCTCATCGCTGGGGTGGAGAAGCGGCTGGACGCGGACGCCCCTCTGGGCTTCCTCCTCTCCGGCGGGTTGGACTCCAGCCTGGTGTGCGCCATCGCGGCGAAGATCCTGGGCAAGAAGATCCGCACCTTCGCCATCGGCATGGATGTGGACGCCATCGACCTGAAATACGCCCGGGAGGTGGCCGATTTCATCGGCAGCGACCACACCGAGGTGATCATCTCCAAAGACGACGTGCTCCGCGCCCTGCCTGAGGTGGTGGCCGCCCTGGGCACCTACGACATCACCACCATCCGGGCCAGCATCGGGATGTACCTGGTGTGCAAGGCCATCCATGAGCAGACCGATGTGCGGGTGCTCCTCACCGGGGAGATCTCCGACGAGCTCTTCGGATATAAATACACCGACTTCGCCCCCTCCCCCGCCGCCTTCCAGGCGGAGGCCAAGAAGCGGGTGGATGAGCTCTATATGTATGACGTGCTCCGGGCCGACCGGTGCATCAGCGTCCACTCCATCGAGGCCCGGGTCCCCTTCGGCGACCTGGATTTTGTCAAGTACGTGATGAGCGTGGACCCGGCCCTGAAGGTGAACACCTACGGCAAGGGCAAGTACCTGCTCCGCCGGGCCTTTGAGGGGGACCACCTTCTGCCCGAGGACATCCTGTGGCGGGAGAAGGCGGCCTTCTCCGACGCGGTGGGCCACTCCATGGTGGACGACCTGAAGGAGTACGCCGAGAGCCAATATACCGACCAGGAGTTTCGCCAGCGCAGCTCCAAATACCAGTTTGCCACCCCCTTTACCAAGGAGAGTCTGCTGTACCGGGAACTGTTCGAGCAGTCCTACCCCGGCCAGGCCCACATGGTCAAGGACTTCTGGATGCCCAACCGGGAGTGGGAGGGCTGCGACGTAGACGACCCCTCCGCCCGTGTGCTGGCCAACTATGGGGCCAGCGGCGTTTAAGATTACCAATTCCCCCCACAAACGGGATCAGATGAAAGGAGTATGCCCTATGGAAACGAAAGCCCTGGAATTGCCGGAACTGTTTGGAAGCATGGTCTTCAACGAGGATGCCATGCAGCGCTACCTCTCCTCCAACTCCTTCAGCGCCTGGAAGAAGTGCATTGAGGACCACACCTCCCTGGACCTGTCCATCGCCAACGACATCGCCGAGGCCATGAAGCGCTGGGCCACCGAGCGGGGGGCCACCCACTACACCCACTGGTTCCAGCCCATGACCGGCTACACCGCCGAGAAGCACGACAGCTTTATCACCCCCGTCTCCGGCGGCAAGGTCCTCCTGGAGTTCTCCGGCAAGGAGCTGGTCCGGGGCGAGCCGGACGCCTCCTCCTTCCCCTCCGGCGGCCTGCGGGCCACCTTCGAGGCCCGGGGCTACACCGCCTGGGACCCCACCTCCTTCGCCTTCCTGCGGGACAATACCCTGTACATCCCCACCATCTTCTGCTCCTACTCCGGCGAGGTGCTGGATAAGAAGACCCCCCTGCTGCGCTCCATGGACGAGGTGAGCCGCCAGGCGGTGCGCATCCTGCGCCTGTTTGGAGACACCAAGACCAAACAGGTCACCGCCCAGGTGGGCCCGGAGCAGGAGTACTTCCTCATTGACGAGAAGGACTTCGCCAAGCGCATGGATTTACGCCTGTGCGGGCGGACCCTCTTCGGCGCACCCGCCCCCAAGGGCCAGGAGCTGGAGGACCACTACTTCGGAGCCATCCGCCCCCGGGTGGCTGCCTACATGCAGGACCTGGACCGGGAGCTGTGGAAGCTGGGGGTGCTGTCCAAGACCAAGCACAACGAGGTGGCCCCCTGCCAGCACGAGATGGCCCCCATCTACACCGACGCCAACACCGCCTGCGACCACAACCAGATCACCATGGACGTGATGAAAAAGGTGGCCCGGAA
>CALWWF010000132.1 GCA_944385165.1 uncultured Oscillospiraceae bacterium | reverse complement strand
CCGCACGGAGCTGTACTCCTGGAAAGACCGGGAGAACGAGCTTGGCATCCTGGGCCTGACTGTGAAGGAGGGCTACAAGCTGGCTGGTTGGACCGTGAACGGCGAGACCGGCGAGTACTGGGATGCGGAGACCGAGACCTTTAAGCTCAACGGCAACTACGTGGAAGACGCGGAGGGCGGATACCTGTCCATCACGGCGAACATTGTGGTTGACCAGCCTGTGGAGCCCCCTGTGGAGGGCTATGTGGTCTACTTCTACATCGGCAATGAGATCGGCGGCGACTATATGGTCGACGGCGGCGCGGTGAAGAATGTGACCATCGAAGCGGTTTACGACGTGGAGAATGACACTTATCTGGTGACGTTCCCCGAGCTGGATGTGGCTGACGGCTATAAGCTGACTGGCTGGCAGGGCGATGGCCTTGACACCTATGAGTGGGAGCCTGAGACCAACCAGCTGGCGGGTGTGGAGGACATGGTCACCGCCGATGGCACCATGACTATCATGGCGGTTATCGTGGCCGACGAGCCCGTGAATCCCCCTGTTGAGGAGACCTTTACGGTCACCTTCAACACCAACGGCGGCAGCGAGGTTCCCGCCCAGGAAGTGAAGTCCGGCGAGACCGCTACGGAACCTGCCGATCCTACCAAGGACGGCTACAACTTCAAGGGTTGGTTCACTGACGAGGCGCTGACCTCTGAGTATGACTTCAGCACTCCTGTAACCAGTGACATCACCCTGTATGCTAAGTGGACCAAGAAGAACACCGGCGGCGGTGGCGGCGGTGGTGATACTCCCACCGGTGAGAAGTATGTGATTACCGTAATTTGCGGCAATGGCGGCACCATCACCCCCGACGGCGGCAGCGACAATGAGGTTGAGGTTGAGGAAGGCGACGATCAGACCTTCGAGATCGAAGCGAACAGCGGCTACCGGATCAACGATGTCCTGGTGGACGGCGAGAGCATCGGTCGCGAGACTGAGTACACCTTCGAGGATGTGGACGAGGATCACACCATTGAGGTCGTGTTCTCCCGCCGCGCCTCCTCCCCCAGCAGCAGCGGCACCAGCCAGTGGCTGGAGACCGAGGATCACCGGCTGTACATGGTCGGCTATCCCGACGGTACCTTTGGTCCTGGCCGGAACATGACCCGTGCCGAGGTGGCGCAGATGTTCTATGCGCTGCTTCTGGACAAGGACGTGACCATCACCACCAGCTTCTCCGACGTGCCTGCGGACGCTTGGTACGCCGATGCGGTGAACACCCTGGCTTCCCTGGGTATGGTGGACGGCTATCCCGACGGAACCTTCCGTCCCAACGCCTCCATCACCCGCGCTGAGTTCTGTGTCATCGCGCTGGCATTTGCTTACACCCCTGAGGACTTCGAGTGTGACTTCAGCGATGTGCGCACGGCTGATTGGTTCTATGACTATGTGGCGCAGGCCACCAGTTATGCCTGGATCTCCGGCAGCGACGGTGCGTTCCGTCCTAACGACGCGATCACCCGCGCTGAGGTGTCCGTAATCGTGAACAACATGCTGGGCCGCGCGGCCGATGAGGACTATGTGGATGAGCATGTGGACGATCTGAACACCTTCCCCGATGTGAGAGAGTCCTACTGGGCTTACTACTCCATCATGGAGACCACCAACAGCCACGACTACACCAAGAACAACAACGGCGACGAGAGCTGGAAGTAATTCCTGGTTCGTTTTGGCCCCTGGCAAATGAAAACCGGCCCGCTTCCTTTGGGAGGCGGGCCGGTTTTTGCCGTCCAAAGGGGAAACGCGGGCGGGAGGAATTTCCTGAAAAAGTTCTGAAAAACATGGCCGGGCCCAGAATGCCCGCCAGTTGTGCAGATCAGAAAAGGTATGCTGTCAGTTTAGTCTGAAAACCGGGGAGAGTTGCCCAAAAATATACATCCAAAATTTGCGAAATGCCTTGAAAAGAAAAATATGGCGTGATATACTAGGCCTGAGTCGATAGGAAAATTTTAGCGTTTTGCATGTGCGTTGCAAAACGCCTATTTTGCCATATATGGGAAAAAGGGGGGATGGAGTGATGAAAATGAGGCTGGAAATTCGGCGGAAATACGTTCTGACGTTTCCGCCTCGTGCAGGACCTCCAAAGTGGAAACTGACCTTGGATGGCCTGGAGGCGAAAACGAGCGGTTCTGTCCATCGGGAATGGAGCCGCTCAAATGCTCCACCTTCCGGACGTCTTGCGGAAGGAATCGCGCGTTCGCGCCTGGCGCGCGGGGGCCGGATACGGCCCCTGGTCCAACACACAAGGGAGGACCGCGCCGGGCAGGACCACCGTTACCGCCAGCGGCAAGCGGCGGCAGCGGACGATTGGCTCCCCGAGGTCAGCTGGAACCTTTGCAGTTTGAAGCGGAGGCGGCGGACAGCGGGCAGCACCCAACCCCCATACGACCTGCCGGTGGAGCAGGCCCATCTCTGGCGGATGGCGGCGGAAACGCCTTCCATCAGCTGGAATTCTGGTAAGGGGGTGAGTGCCGTCTGATGTACGACGCCATGCCCCCAAGCCTTGGGGCAAACCAATTCAAATCTGTATAAGGAGGAAAAAGAAAGCATGAATAGACGTTTCATGTCGGCGGTCATGTCCTTGTGTATGACGCTGACACTGCTGCCGGCCTCTGCGTTGGCGGCACCCCAGACTGAAACGGGTATTGAGACCGGAAATGTAGCTACCGCTCCGGCGGCGATGGTCACTATGAATATCCAGTTCAAGGACGGGGATGTGGTGATTGCTGGCGGCGACTACTTTGTCCCTGCTGGCGTGCAGAACTACTCCGTGCTGGAGCAGCTTGGGCTTGTGCCCGAGGGGTACAAGGTGACTACGACCGGCGACTTCTATGCTGGGGCCGGCGAAAAGCTGGTCGTCAACGTTGAGAAGATCAGCACCACTGTGACCATGAACATCCAGTTCAAGGACGGGGATGAGGTGGTTGCCGGTGGCGACTACACCGTGCCCGCCGGTGTGCAGAACTACTCCGTGCTGGAGCAGTATGTGCCCGAGGGGTACCAGATGACCACGTCCGGCGACTTCATGGCTGAGGCCGGTGGCAAGCTGGTTGTTAACATTGAGAAGATCAGCACCGACGTGACCATGAACATCCAGTTCAAGGACGGCGATGAAGTGATTGCTGGTGGCGATTACTTCGTGCCCGCCGGTGTGCAGAACTACTCTGTGCTGGAGCAGTATGTGCCTGCTGGATACCAGATGACCACGTCCGGCGACTTCATGGCTGAGGCCGGCGGCAAGCTGGTTGTCAACGTTGAGAAGATCAGCACCGACGTGATCATGAACATCCAGTTCATCTGCGACAACACGATCGTGAAGGCTGGTGACTTCTTTGTGCCCGGTGGCGTGCAGAACTACTCCGTGCTGGAGGAGTATGTGCCCGAGGGGTACAAGATGGCCGTGTCTGGCGACTTCTATGCTGAGGCCGGCGGCAAGTTGACTGTTCGGATCGAGAAGATCGCTCCCGAGTCTGTGATCATGAACATCCAGTTCAAGGACGGGGATGAGGTGGTTGCCGGCGGCGACTACTTTGTACCTGCTGGCATCCAGAACTACTCCGTGCTGGAGCAGTATGTGCCCGCTGGATACAAGATGACCGTCTCTGGTGACTTCACCGCTGAGGCCGGCGGCAAGCTGGAGGTTAATGTTGAGAAGATCATGGCGGATACCGACGTGATCATGAACATTTCCTTCGAGACTGCTGATGGTACCTTTGTTGCTGGCGGCGACTACTTTGTCCCTGCTGGTGTGCAGAACTACTCCGTGCTGGAGCAGTATGTGCCTGAGGGATACCAGATGGCTGTGTCCGGTGACTTCATGGCCAAGGAAGGCGGCAAACTGACTGTTCGGATCGAGAAGATCGCTCCGGAGTCTGTCATCATGAACATCCAGTTCAAGTGTGGTGATGAGGTGATCGCTGGTGGCGATTACTTCGTTCCTGCTGGTGTGCAGAACTACTCCGTACTGGAGCAGTATGTGCCTGCTGGATACCAGATGACCGTTTCCGGCGACTTCATGGCTGAGGCCGGCGGCACGCTGGTTGTCAACATTGAAAAGGTTGAGGCTGGCTCTGATGTGATCATGAACATCCGTTTCGTGACCGCTGACGGCGAGTTCATCTCTGGCGGCGACTACTTCCTGCCCGAGGGCATCCAGAACATGAGCATTCTGGAGCAGTATGTGCCCGAGGGGTATCAGATGGTCGAGAGCGGTGACTTCTTTGTGACCGCTGGCGGTCAGGAGAATATTACCGTCGAGAAGATCACCGAGGATGTGATCATGAACATCCGTTTCGTGACTGTTGACGGCGAGTTCATCGCCGGTGGCGACTACTTCCTGCCCGAGGGCATCCAGAACATGAGCATTCTGGAGGAGTATGTGCCCGAGGGGTACAAGATGGTCGAGGGTGGCGACTTCTTCGTCACCGAGGGCGGCCAGGAGGACATCACCGTTGAGAAGATCAGCGAGGATGTCATCATGAACATCCGTTTCGTGACCGTTGACGGCGAGTTCATCGCCGGCGGCGACTACTTCCTGCCCGAGGGCATCCAGAACATGAGCATTCTGGAGGAGTATGTGCCCGAGGGGTACAAGATGATGGAGTCCGGCGACTTCTTCGTCACCGCGGGTGGCCAGGAGGACATCACCGTTGAGAAGATTGCCGATCCCGAGACTGTGACCATCACTGTGACCTATTGGGACACCGAGGCTGACAAGCAGGTCGGCGAGTCCTTCACCATGGAAGTGGCTGCTGACGCCAACAACATCAACACCAGCACTCTGACCAATATCCCCGAGGGTTACGAGCTGGTTTGGACCGGCGACGTGTCCATCGAGGACGGCGCGGCCCGTGTCGAGGTTCGTCCTGTGAGCGAGGAGCCCGATCCCGATCCCGAGACTGTGACCATCACCGTGACCTATTGGGACACCGAGGCTGACAAGCAGGTCGGCGAGTCCTTCACCATGGAAGTGGCTGCTGACGCGACCACCATCAACACCAGCGACCTGACCAATATCCCCGAGGGCTATGAGCTGGTTTCCACCGGCGCTGTGTCCATCGTGGACGGCGCGGTCCGCGTGGAGGTCAAGCTGGCTGCTGAGGAGCCCACTACCGAGACCTTTACTGTCACCTTCGACAGCAACGGCGGCAGCGACGTGGACTCCCAGACCGTGAAGAACGGCGAGAAGGCCGTGGAGCCCGAGAACCCCACCAGAAGCGGCTATCGCTTCGCGGGTTGGTTCTCCGATGAGGATCTGGAGAACGAGTATGACTTTGATACTCCTGTCACCAGCGACATCACCCTGTATGCCGACTGGGATCGCCGCAGCACTGGCGGCGGCAGCAGCGGCGGCAGCGGTTCTTCCTCCACCAGCGACCGGTACACCATCTCCGTGAGCTGCGGCGAGGGCGGCAGCATCTCCCCCGACGAGGATGTGGAGGTCCGCGAGGGCCGCGACCAGCGCTTCACCATCACTGCGGATGACGGCTACCGTATCTCCGAGGTGCTGGTGGACGGCGAGAGCGTCGGCGCTGTGGACGAGTACACCTTCGAGGATGTGGACGACGACCACGAGATCGAGGTCGAGTTCGCCCGTCTGGCTGCTGATCCCAGCACCAGCGGCACCAACCGCTACCTCCAGACCGAGGACCATGTGCAGTACATGTCCGGTTATCCCGACGGCACCTTCGGCCCCACCAAGAACATGACCCGCGCCGAGGTTGCGCAGATGTTCTATGCTCTGCTGCTGGATAAGAACGTGCCTGTCACTGCCAGCTTCTCCGACGTGCCCGCCGATGCGTGGTACGCCGACGCGGTGAACGCGCTGGCCTCCCTGGGTATGGTGTCCGGCTATTCCGACGGTACCTTCCGTCCCAATGCCCCCATCACCCGCGCTGAGTTCTGCGTCATCGCTCTGGCCTTTGCCTATACTCCCGAGGACTTCGAGTGTGACTTCAACGATGTGGCCGCCAACGACTGGTTCTATGACTATGTGGCTCAGGCTACCAGCTACGGCTGGATCTCCGGCGCCAGCGGCGCGTTCCGTCCCAACGACGCGATCACCCGCGCTGAGGTTACCGTGATCGTGAACAACATGCTGGGCCGTGCGGCGGATCAGGACTATGTGGATGAGAACACCGGAGATCTGAATACCTTCTCTGATGTGACCGAGTCCAACTGGGCCTACTACTCCATCATGGAGACCACCAACGCCCACGACTACACCAAGACCAACGGGAACGAGAACTGGGACTAATGCCCCGCGTCTCTCCTGACGGCTGAGGAACCAGGAGGCCCGCCTCTTTACAGAGGCGGGTCTCCTTTTTTTGCCCGGATGGGGAGCGAAAAAATTTTCTCCAAAATTGGCTCCTGTTGTCCTGCTTTGTTGAAAAATAGGGGAGAGCGTGTTAAACTAAATCCAGTATCTTCCTGCGCAAGAAGCAACTGTGTGTGATGGATCAAAAGACAAGGAGTGAAGGAGCGTATGCAGTTACACAAGAGAGCCGGGGCCCTGGCCTGCGCCGGAGCGCTGTCCCTGACCCTGGCCGTTCCCGCCGGGGCGTCGGAGTACCCGGACCTGCCGGAGAGCCACTGGGCCTATGAGACCATGTGCCAGGCCAACGCCCTGGGGATCATCCAGGGCACCGGCGGCGGGAATATGAACCCGTCGGGCACCCTCACCTGGGGGCAGTTCCTTACCATGATGTCCCGGGCCTTTGCCCCGGAGGAGTACGAGGAAGAGCTGGATTGGGGCCTGCCCTGGGACCAGGCGGGGTATACCGCCCTCTCGGAGCTGGGATTGATCCAGAAGCGGGACCAGCTGGACCTGTCTCTGGACGACCTGGGGGAGCCGGTCACCCGTCAGGACGCCGCCGTGCTCCTGTCCCGGGCCCTGCCGGAGGAGGAAGAGGAGGACGGGGGAAGCTGGTCCTGGAGCTGGAGCTGGGATTGGAACGAGCCCCAGACGGTGGACCCCACCCGCTTCACCGACTGGCGGAGGATGGACGACTTCCATCAGGAGGCGGTGTCCGCCCTGGCGGATGCCGGCGTGATCGCCGGAAAGGACGACGGCTCCTTCGGCTATGCCGATACCCTCCAGCGCGCCGACGGGGCCACCCTGGTGGTCCGGGTGCTGGAGGAGGTGGACGGCGCCCTCCGGGGGGAGCCGGTAACCGTCACAGTGCGCTACATCGACCAGGAGAGCGGCGCCCAGGTCATCCCGGAGCGGCAGGTGGAGACCACCGTGGGGGCCTCCCTGTACAGCCTGTCCGCGGATGTGGATGTGGGCGACTATAACCGGTACTACGACTCCGGCGATCCCACCCAGGTCAGCTCCGCCTGCCGGACGTACACGGTCCGGCTCCAGCCCATGAGCGACCTGGAGATCCAGCAGGTCCAGTTCGTGGAGCGGGTGGAGGCGGGGACCGCTACCTGGGAGGAGTACTACCTTCAGGACTTCTGGCTGTACGCCCAGGGCACCAATTCCCGGAAGCTCCTGCTGCTCTACGGCAACCAGGAGCAGACCCGCTTTGCCAGCCAGGAGGAGGCCCAGGCCCATATGGCCACCGTGTCCGTGCCGGTGTGGACCCTGTCCTCCAACGGGAGCAAGCGCTCCTCCACCATGAGCCTCACCGTCCACAGCGCCATCGCCCAGGAGGTGGTGGACATCTTTACCGAGATCTACAACAACCCGGAGCAGTTCCCCATGAACTCCATCGGCGGCTACTCCTGGCGGGGGGACTCCGCCACCGGGGAGCACAACTGCGGCACCGCCATTGACATCAACCCAAATGAGAATTACCAGATCCGAAACGGACAGGTACTGGTGGGCAGCTGCTGGGAGCCGGGGAGCAACCCCTACTCCATCTCGCCGGAGTCTTCGGTGGTGCGCATCTTCCAGGAGCACGGCTGGTCCTGGGGCGGCGACGCCTGGGCCTACGGAAGCGATGATACCTCCGGCTACCACGACTATATGCACTTCTCCTACCTGGGCGGCTGAACGGCCGCGGCAAAAGGCTGGACCCTCGATGGGGTCCAGTCTTTTGTTCTGTCTGCCATCTGCGGGGCATAGGGTAGAGGGAAACCGGGCCTACGGCCCAGCCCAGGAGGCGAGGAGCAATGAAGATCTTTTCCATCCGCCGCAGGACCCTCTCATTGGCGGCATGCGGCCTGCTGGCCGGTCTAATGTTCTATGTGGTGAACTACCCCGCGGCAGTGGACGCGTCCGCCGCCGCCCGGCAGTTGCCCGTCTACTGCGTCCAGCGGGATCAGAAGCTGATTTCTATCAGCTTCGACGCGGCCTGGGGCAACGAGGACACCCAGCAGCTCATCGACATTTTGGGGCGCTACCAGGTGAAGGCCACCTTCTTTGTGGTGGGGGAGTGGGTGGACAAATATCCGGAGTCAGTAAAGGCCCTCCACGACGCGGGACACGAGGTGATGAACCACTCCAACACCCACGCCCACTACCCCCAGCTCTCCGCCCAGGAGATCACCGCGGACTTGAACGCCTGCAACGATAAGATCCAGGCGGTGACGGGGGTGCGGCCCACGCTGGTGCGCCTGCCCTACGGGGATTATGACGACAACGCCATCCGGGCGGTGCGCTCCGCTGGGATGGAGCCCATCCAGTGGGACGTGGACAGCCTGGACTGGAAGGACCTCTCCGCCCAGGAGATCACCCGCCGGGTGATGGAGAAGGTGGGGCCGGGGTCCATCGTGCTCTTCCACAACGCGGCCCTCCATACCCCGGAGGCGCTACCCTCCATTTTGGAGACGCTGATTCAGGAGGGGTACACCTTCGTGCCCATCTCCCAGCTGCTGCTGGAGGGGGAGTACAACGTGGACTACACCATCGACCACACCGGCCGGCAGTGTCCGGCGGAATAGGGGAACGGGAGGGGCTGCTCAAGCGGCCCCTCCTGTTTTTGCCTGCCGTCCCGGAAAAGAATCTAAACGGAAATTTGATGAAAATGGGAAAAATCTTTATGAAACATTGGAACAAATGTGACAAAGTTTTGTTTCATTGTGTTCCGTGTTTCACAGGAGTGCCGCTGTTTTGCCTGTAAAATGCCCGAATATTTCTTGTAAATATAAACAAGATGCACAAATAAATTTTTTGCAAATTTACAGAAAATTAATGTATGTCTCAGGAAAAATTCAGGAAGGGAAAAACTGGCATACTTTTTGCATGAAATAAGAGACGGGAGATGCCTGTGGCGTCCCTCTCCCTCCAGAGGCGGGCCCGGGCACAAAACTATGGGAAAGAAGGTATTCCAAATGAAAAAAGCACTGTCCCTCATTTTGGCCTCAGCGCTGACCCTGACCATGGCTGGGTGCACCATTACCATCGGCGGCGGTCTGGGCGACGGCACTGCCACCACCGGCGGCGACGTCAGCAGCGACGGCAGCTTCTACGCGGGCAAGACCGTCACCATGATCGTCCCCTGGGCTGCCGGCGGCGGCGCGGATACGGCGGTCCGTCTGGTGTGCGACTACGCCGAGGACATCCTGGGCTGCACCATCGTCATCAGCAACGTGGCCGGCGGCGGCGGCTCCATCGGACTGCAGCAGCTGGTCACCTCCAACCCTGACGGCCTGACCCTGGCCTATGTGGCCAACACCGACTCCAACGGCGACGTGATGCTGGAGGGCATTACATACACCGTGGACAGCTTTGCCCCCGTGTGCGTCTTTGCGGAGGACCCCCACATCATCGTGGCCTCCAAGGACTCCGGCATCACCGACCTGGCCTCTCTGGAGGCCGCCGGAGCGTCCGGCGAAACCAGCTGGGGCATCGGCGGCGCCTGGACCCACTGGGACTTTTTGAAGATGGAATTTGAAGAGGCCACCGGCACCAACTACCACCGGGTGGTGTACGACGGCGGCACCACCGCCATCACCGACGTGGCCAGCGGCGATTGCGACGTGGCCACCCCCTTCATCTCCGAGGCGATGTCCCAGATCGACGCGGGCAACGTGGTGCCCGTGGCGGTCACCAGCGCCGAGCGCAACCCCTCCTGCCCCGACATCCCCACCCTGGCCGAGCAGGGCCTGGACGGCTTTGACTCCACCATGTGGCGGGGCGTGGTCGCCCCCGCCGGTACCCCGGAGAGCTATCTGCGGGAGTTTGCCGAGGCCGTGGGTGAGGCCTGCCAGAACCCCGAGCTTCTGGAGCGGGCCCAGACGGCCGGCACCACCATCAGCTTCATCGGCTACGATGAGTTCCAGGACTACTTCATGGAGAACCACGAGTCCGTGCGTTCCTATGTGGAGCAGGCCGACTTCTAAGCTTACATCCTTTCCCAAACCGCGGGCCCGGCTGGGCCCGCGGCGGGATGACTTTTCCAAGTAAGGAGTGACTGTGTGTGAAAAAAAGTTTGCCGGACATCATCATCAGCATCGTGCTGCTGGGATTCTTGGCCTCTCTTGCGGTGCAGCTGCCGGACATCCCCGACATATCCCGCACCTATCCCACCGTGCTCATCGCGGTGGCGGCGCTGATGAGCGTGATTTTGCTGGTAAAGAGCGTGCTGCGCTATAAGACCGATGAGACGGTGGAGACCAACGTCATCGGTCAGATGAAGATCATCGTCCCCTTCTGCCTGATGATCGTGGCCTATCTGCTCCTGATGAACTGGCTGGGCTATATCGTGGATACGGTGCTGTTCATCCTGGCCTCCCTCATCTACCTGCGCCTGAAGAGCAAGGTGGCCATGGTGGCCATCGCCGTGATCATGACCGTGGTCATCTATCTGGTGTTCACCCAGTACCTGATCGTGGTTATGCCCTTCGGCAGGCTCATCAACGTGGCGATACTGTAAGAAAGGGAGAGTGCTATGAATGAGATCTTAATGGGCCTGACTGCGGTCATGACCCCCTATAACCTGTTCATCTGCGTGGCGGGTCTGTTCATCGGCGTGCTCTTCGGCGCCCTGCCCGGCTTCTCCGCCACCATGGCTGTGGCCATCTTCGTCCCCTTTACCTACTCCATGGAGCCCGGCTCCGCCCTGCTGCTCCTGAGCGGCCTGTACTGCGGCGGCGTGTACGGCGGCTCTATCCCCGCGGTGCTGCTGGGCATCCCCGGCACCCCCGCCTCCGCCCCCACTGCCCTGGAGGGCAACGCCCTGGTGCGGAAGGGACAGGCGGGCAAGGCCCTGCATCTGGTGACATTGGCCTCTGTGTTCGGCGGCTTCGTCAGCGCCCTGTGCCTGCTGGTGGGCTCCGGCCTGCTGGCCCAGGTGGCCATGATGGTGGGCCAGCCTGAGCAGATGTTCATCACCATCTTCGGCCTGAGCGTGGTCATCATGCTCTCCGAGGACAACCTCTATAAAGGCGTGATGGTGGCCATCGTCAGCCTGATCCTGGCTTGCTTCGGCCAGGACCCCATCGAGGGCTTCCCCCGCTTCACCTACGGCTTCTCCGCCCTCATCAGCGGCCTGAACGTCACCTCCGTGCTCATCGGACTGTTCTCTCTGCCCGAGGTGTTTAAGATGCTGGAGGACCCCTTCGGCAAGATCGCCGAATCCGGCAAGGTGGGCTCCATGAAGATGAAGCTCTCTGAGCTGAAGGCCAGCCTGTATAACGCCATCCGCTCCACCCTCATCGGCGTGGGCGTGGGCATCGTCCCCGCCGCCGGCCCCGACATCGCCGCCTTTATGGCCTATAACCAGGCCAAGAAGGCCTCTAAGCACCCCGAGCAGTTCGGCCAGGGCGCGGACGAGGGTATCGTGGCCGCAGAGTCCGGCAACAACGGCGCCACCGGCGGCTCCCTCATCCCCCTGCTCACGCTGGGCATCCCCGGCAGCGCCCCCGCCGCCCTGTTCCTGAGCGCCATGATCCTCCACGGCGTGCGCCCCGGCCCCACTCTGTTCACCGAGCACGCCGAGACCGTGTACACCATGATCATCGGTTTTGCGGTCATCAATCTGCTGATGTACTTTGTGGGCATGATCTACTGCAAGGCGGGCAGCATGATCCTGAAAATCCCCAAGGCCATCCTGGCCACCTCCATCGTGGTGCTGGCTGTGGTGGGCACCTACTCCACCAACCGGAATATGTTTGACGTGTGGGTCATGTTCGGCGCCGGCGTCATCGGCTATATCATGATCCGCAACGATTTCCCCATCGCCCCCATCGCCCTGGCCCTGTTGCTGGGCAGCAACATGGAGAAGGCCTGGAGCGTCACCAAGACCCTGTATGAGGGCGAGCTGTACATGATCTTCACCCGGCCCCTCACCGTGGCCCTGGCCCTGTTTACCGTGGTGTCCTTCGCCTTCCCCCTGTACAAGATGTACCGCAAGCACAAGAATAAGACCAAGGCCGCCAAGGCTGCCGACACCGAGGTGAAGTAAGCATGGAAGGAATTTTTGCCCAAAAGGTCCTTGCCGGCCCCCAGCTGGAGCCCATGGAGGACGCCTGCGTCCTGGTGGAAGACGGGACCATCCAGGCGATCATGACCCGGGAGGAGTTCCAGACCTCCCCCTGCCAGGGGTGTGAGACCCGGGAGCTGGGGAACGTGACTCTGATGCCCGGCATGATCGAGTGCCACAACCACCTGGCTCTGGACGCCCGCCTCCCCGGCCATCTGGAGATGATGGAGGAGAGCGAGTGCGTCCACACGGTGCTGGCCCTCAAGGGTCTGAAGGACGATTTGATGTCCGGGGTGACCACCGCCCGCTGTCTGGGGGACCGGAACTACATCGACGTGGAGCTTAAGCGCCTCATCCGGGAGGGCAAGGTGACCGGCCCCAACCTGCTGGTGTGCGGCATCGGTATGAAGGCCCGCCACGGCCACGGCTATGTGGGCATGCCCCACTCCGGGGTGGAGGAATTCCGCCGCACCGCCCGGCAGAACATGTTCCGGGGGGTGGATGTGCTGAAAATTTTCGTCACGCCCGGCGCCCCTGTGGGCCCCGGCGAGTTCATCCCTTGCTTCCTCTCCTATGACGAGATCCGCACCGTGGTGGAGGAGGCCCACGCCATGAACCTGCCCGTGGCCGCCCACTGCATCGGCGGCAAGGGCCTGGACTACTGCGTGCAGGCCGGGGTGGACGTGATCGAGCATGTGTACAGCATCACCCCCGAGCAGGTGGAGCTGGTGGCCCGGGAGCACAAGGGCTGGATCGACCTGACCTCCGGCATCGTGCTGGACCCGGACCGGGAGCCCTATATCTCCCCCTCCTCCGCCGCCAACCTGCGCCGTGTGCGGGACTACTCCCGCAGCTGCATGGCCCAGGTGGTGCAGAACAGGGACATCCGCTGGGCCCTGGGCACCGACGCCAACCACGGCCTGCTCTACCGGGAGGCGGAGTTCGCCTGCCAGATGGGGGCTGCCCCTCGGGAGGCTCTGATGGGACTGACCTCCAACGCGGCCAAGATGTGCCGCATCGACCAGAAGACCGGCTCTATTCAGACCGGCCTCCAGGCCGATCTGATCGCCGTGGAGGGCGACCCCCTGGAGGACGTGTCTGTGCTCCAGCGCGTGTCCTTTGTGATGAAGGGCGGCGCAGTCTATCAATCTTGATACCTTCCTTTCCCTTTACAAAGCGGAGGAGCGGGGCGGCGTTTGCCGCTCTGCTCCTCCGCCTTTTTTATTTTCTATTTTCAGGGACGAAATAGCGCCGCGGGAGGACCAGCGGCTCCCGCGGCGTTTGGCGGTTGGGACGGGCGGCGTTACCAGATCCCCAGCACATGCTGCATCCCCAGGCTCACCGCCGCGATGGCGATCCAGCAGCACAGCCCCATGAAGATGGGCTTGCCGCCGGTGCGGATGAGCTTCACCAGGTCGGTGTTCAGGCCGATGGCGGCCATGGCCATGATGATGAAGAACTTGGACAGCTCCTTAAAGGGCTGGAACACGGTGGCGTCGACCCCGGCGGAGGTGGCCGCGGTGGTGATGATGGAGGCCAGCACGAAGAAGAGAATGAAGAAGGGGAACACCTTTTTCAGAGAGAAGGCGCTGGCCTGGCCGCTTCCGGAGGCCTTGGCCTTGGCGGTGCGCCACACGGCCAGCACCAGGGTGATGGGGATGATGGCCAGAGTGCGGGTCAGCTTCACGATGGTGGCCTGGTCCAGGGTGTTGGCCCCCGGGTGCAGGCCGTCCCAGGCGGAGGCGGTGGCGGTGACGGAGGAGGTGTCGTTCACCGCCGTGCCGGCAAACAGGCCGAAGCCCTCGTTGGACAAGCCGAGGAAACCGCCCAGGGTGGGGAAGATCAGGGCGGCGACGATGTTGAACAGAAAGATCACCGAGATGGACTGGGCGATCTCCTCGTCGTCGGCGCTGATGACCGGGGCGGTGGCGGCAATGGCGGAGCCGCCGCAGATGGAGGAGCCCACCCCGATGAGGGTGGAGATGTTGGCGGGCATCTTCATCAGTTTATAGAGGAGGAAGGAGACGATGAGGGAGGTGGAGATGGTGGAGACGATGATGGGCAGGGAGGTGGCCCCCACCTTGGCGATCTCAGACAGGTTCAGGCCGAAGCCCAGAAGGATCACCGCGTACTGCAGGATCTTTTTGGAGGTATAGGCGATCCCCGCCTGGGTCCCCTCCTTGCTGCGGTAGAACAGCGTCACGATCATGCCCGCCAGAATGGCGAACACCGGGCCGCCCACGATGGGGAAGGCCTTTCCCAGCAGCCAGCAGGGGACCGCCAGCACCAGACACAGGGCCACACCGGGCCCCAATTTTTTCACCTGCGTCATGGAAAAACGCTCCTTTCAAATCTCAGTTCCTTGTGGTGCCTCTACTATACCCGAAATCTTCCATCATGTAAAATTATCCTTCTTTATTTTTCCATAAAGTTAGCTTATAATAAGACCGGGAGGTGAAGCAGATGTTGGATTTCCGTGTGGAGACCTTTCTCACCGTCTGCCGGACCATGAACTTTACCCGGGCGGCGGAGCAGCTCCATATCACCCAGCCCGCCGTGTCCCAGCATATCCATGCCCTGGAGGAGCAGTACGGCACCAAGCTCTTCCGCTATCAGGGGAAACAGCTCCAGCTCACCCAGAGCGGCCGACTCCTGTTCCGCACCGCCGCCGCCATGCGCCACGACGCCCTCCGCCTGCGGGAGGCCATCCGCCAGGCGGACGGGCGCCGCCGCCTGCGCTTCGGCGCCACTCTCACCATTGGGGAGTACGTCCTGCCCGGCCCCATCCTCCGCCTGCTGAAGGAGGAGCCGGAGATCCGGCTGCGGGTGGTCACCGCCAACACCCAGGAACTGCTGGGCCTGCTGGACCAGGGGGAGCTGGACTTTGCCATTGTGGAGGGCTACTTTGACAAACAGGGGTACGACAGCCTCACCTACTGCGTCCAGCGGTACATCCCGGTCTGCGCCCCGGATTATCCCTTCGCCCGCCCGGTCCAGGTGCTGGAGGACCTGCTGGGGGAGCGGCTGCTGGTGCGGGAGCCGGGCTCCGGCACCCGGAACGTGCTGGAGCGGGCCCTGGAGGAGCGCAATCTGAGCATCCACAGCTTCGCCCGCCTCACCGAGCTGGGCAGCCTGAACCTGATCCGCTCTCTGGTGTGCGCCGGGGCCGGGATCTCTTTTTTCTACCAGCCGGTGGTCCGGCGGGAGCTGGAGGAGGGGTGGCTGCGGGAGATCCCCCTGGCGGACTGCGCCCTCTCCCACGAGTTCGCATTCCTGTGGCGGAAGGGCAGCGTGTTTTCGGAGGAGTACCGGGAGATCTTCCGGCTGCTCCGGGGAGAGGAGGAGAATCCCGCCAAAGAAGGTTGACAGGGGCGGGAAAACCCTCCATAATAAGAGGGCGAAACTGGACGAAAGAAGGGATCTCCTGTGATTCAGGACATCGCGCCCCACCGCTATGACAACGCCTACCACCCCCGCCCGCCGAAAACCGGGGACCGGGTCTTTTTCTACCAGGACACCGTCACCCTCCTGAACCGGGCCACCGGCCTGCCCTTCACCTGGGAGGAGGCGCAGGCCCTGGCTAGCCTGGACCAGCTGCCCATGACTTACCTGTTCGCCATTGACGACGTGGCCTTCCACTGGTGCCATGTGGTGCCCCAGGCGGTTTTGGAGCAGTCCGTGCCGGCGAAAAACGGCGGCTTCCGGGACATGCAGCCCGGCTGGCTGGCCTTTGCCTGCATCACCGCCAGCCAGCTCCACGGCTGGTACCACGACCACCAGTTCTGCGGCCGGTGCGGGGCCCCCGCCCAGCCCGACGGGGTGGAGCGGGCCATGCGCTGCCCCTCCTGCGGCAATCTGGTCTACCCCACCATCTCCCCGGCGGTGATCGTGGCGGTGACCCACGGCAGCCGCCTGCTGCTCACCAAGTACTCCCGCCCCGGGGCCACCCGGAACTACGCCCTCATCGCCGGCTTTGCGGAGATCGGCGAGCCCCTGGAGGACACGGTCCGCCGGGAGGTCATGGAGGAGGTGGGCCTGCCGGTGAAGAACATCCGCTTTTACAAGAGCCAGCCCTGGAGCTTCTCCAGCAGCCTGCTCTCCGGCTTCTACTGCGACCTGGACACGGAGGACGAGACGGTGACCCTCCAGGAGGACGAGCTGGGGGAGGGCACCTGGTTTGACCGGGAGGAACTGCCGGAGGGGGGCTCCGCCATCTCCCTCACCCACGAGATGATCGAGCGCTTCCGCCAGGGCCCCGTCTGACCCACTGGGCGGCCCGGAAGAGACAAGAGAGACAAGAAAACCCTCTGGTACGTGTTTCGTACCAGAGGGATTTTCTTTTGATTGGGATTATGGCTCACGGCCGGGGAAGTCCGTCTCCGCCTGTACCACAAAGGTGAAGGTGAGGGTCTCCTCCCCCCGCCGCACCTGGAGGGTGGCCGTGTCCCCAGGGACCATCCGGGTTTTGGCCTGCTTCAGCTCCTGGATGGAGGCCACCGGCTCCCCGTTCAGGGCGGTGACCCGGTCCTCCGGCCGCAGGCCGGCGGCGTAGGCGTTGCTGTTTTGCTCCACCTGGGTGACCCGGAGGGTCCCGTCCCGGGAGTCCACCGTGAAGCCCAGGGCGGGCTGTCCGGCGATGAGCCAGTCGGCGGTCTCCTTCACGTTGTCCATGGGGATGGCGAAGCCCAGCCCCTCCACCGTGTTGTCCTGGGAGACGATCTTCATGGTGGTGATGCCCACCACCTGGCCGTGGTCGTTGATGAGAGCCCCGCCGGAGTTGCCGAAGTTGATGGGGGCGCTGGTCTGGATGACCTCCATGTCCACCCCGTCCACATTCACCACCCGGTCCAGGGCGGAGACGATCCCCTGGGTGATGGAGGTGCGGTAGCCCAGGGGGTCCCCGATGGCCACCACCATCTCCCCGCACACCAGCTGGTCCGCGTCGCCGAACTCCGCGGGGGCAAGGCCCTGGGCGTCCACTTTCCGCACCGCCACGTCCGCTTCCCCGTCCGCCCCCACCAGCTTGGCCTCCAGTATGGTCTCATCGTGAAAGGCCACATAGACGCTATGGCTGCCCGCCACCACATGGGCGTTGGTGAGCAGATAGCCGTCCTGGCTCATGATGATGCCGGTGCCGGTGCTGGAGGTCTCGTCCCCCTCCGCCCAGAGGGAGACGATGGAGGGGACGCATTTCTGATAGATTTCAGGGGGGGCCATCTCCTCCCCCTGCTCCGGAGAGATGGAGACGGTGACCCCCGTGCCGGTCTCCGCCCGCTCCAGGGCGGCGAAGGGGTCCCGCCCGCCGGCGGTGACCGTCAGCCCGGAGGCGGGGCCGTCCCCCTCCTGGGGCAGCAGGTAGCGGGCGATCACCGTCCCCACGATCAGGCACACCACCAGGGCGAACAGGGTGAGGAAGGGGAAGAGGGAGCGCCGCCTGCGCCGCTTAGGCCGGAGCAGGGGGCGCCTGGGGGGTGGGACCACCACAGCAGGGGGGACCGGAAAAACGGGGGAGGGCTGCTCCCAGGGCCCGCCCTTCCAGAGATCGTTTGGTTGTTGGCTCATAGTGTCGCCCCCATGGGTCCGGCATCAGGCCGGACAGTGGTTTTGAAATCAAGCTAAGGTGAGCGTGAAAGTAAACTGCGTCACCCCGTCCTCGCTGGTGACGGTGATGTTCTCTTTCAGGTTGCCCAGAATGGTCTTGACAATATACAGTCCCAGGCCCACGCCCTCCCGGTCGATGCTGCGGGAGTAGTCCGCCTTGTGGAACCGGTCGAACAGCAGTGGAAGCTCCTCCGATGGGATGGTGGCCCCCAGGTTCCGCACGGCGATGTAGGCCTTCCCGTCCTTTTTCGTAATGGATACGGTGATGGCGGTGCCCTGGGCGGCGAACTTGGCCGCGTTATCCAGCAGATTGTAGCACACCTGGGTCACTCCGTCCGGGTCCCCCCAGACCATCACCGGGTCCTCGGGGAACTGGGCGTCCACGTCCAGGCCCCGGCCGGTGATCCGGCCCTCCAGACTCACCAGCACCCGGGAGAGCACCTCGGTGATGTCGAACTGCTCCTGGGCGGTGACCGTCTCCGTCAGGGCGTTGAGCCGGGACAGGTCCAGCATCCGCCGCACCAGCCGGGAGAGCCGCCGGGTCTCCGACACCACCACGTTCAGGGCGTCCCGCTCCTTCTCCGGGGGGATGGTCCCGTCCAGGATGCCCTCGGCAAACCCGGCGATGGTGGTCATGGGGGTCTTGAGCTCGTGGGAGACGTTGGCGATAAAGTCCGCGCGCTGGCTCTCCACTTTGGCCAGGGAGTTGGCCATGGAGTTGAAGGCCTCGGCCAGCTCCCCGATCTCGTCGCACCGGTCCTTATAGTTTACCCGTACGTCGAACTCCCCCCGGCCGAATTTCCGGGCGGCCTCCGCCATCTCGGTGAGGGGGCGGGTCTGGTGGGCGGAGGTGATGGAACTGGCGATGACCGCGATGAGCAGCACCACCACCGCCGCAAAGAAGAAGATGGTGGCGGTGGAGCGCCACATCTCCGACAGACCGCTGGTATCCCCGGACACCAGCACCACCCCCAGGTTGGCGGTGAGGGAGGGACGCAGCTGGGTCTGGACCGGAAGCCCGGCGATATACCGGTTGGTCCCGTACAGGCCGTCCAGATTGGTCATGCCGGTGTAGTTGCCCTTCTCCAAAATCTGGTCCACCACCCCCTGGGGGAGGCGCTGGCTGTACATGGACTCGTCGGTGGCGTAGAGGATCTCCCCCTGGGTGTTGGCCACGATGATGGAGGCCTCGGACACGTCGGAGACAGTCTCCATGGTGCTCTGGTACAGGGTCCACTTGATCCCGTCCAGCAGGCTGATGCTGCTGACGTTTTGCAGATAGTCGCTGGTGGCGGAGGCGATATACCCCGCGTTTCTCTCCAGCCGGTCCCGGGTCTCAGAGATGATGTAGCGGTAGGAGAGGAGCATAAACGCGGTAGACAGCAGGGTGAAGGACAGCGCCACGATCCCCACCATCATGGTCAGCTCCCGCTTATATAGACTTTTCACGGGAACTCCTCCTTTCTCCCTGGTCAGCCGGCGCCGTTGGCGGGGGAGACCTCGAATTTATAGCCCACGCCCCACACCGTCTTCAGCCGCCACTGGTCGCTGACGCCCTCCAGCTTCTCCCGCAGGCGCTTGATGTGTACGTCCACCGTGCGGGAGTCGCCGAAGTAGTCGAAGCCCCACACCTCGTCCAGCAGCTGGTTGCGGGTAAACACCCGGTTGGGAGAGGCGGCCAGATGGTAAAGCAGCTCCAGCTCCTTGGGCGGGGTGTCCACCCGCTTCCCGTCCACCAGCAGCTCGTAGGAGTCCAGGTTGATGACCAGCTTGTCAAAGGACAGCTTCTTCTCCCCCTGTTCCTCCTCCTGGCTGGTGCGGCGGAGCACCGCGTGGATGCGGGCCAGGACCTCCTTCATCTCGAAGGGCTTGACGATGTAGTCGTCCGCGCCCCCCTCCAGGCCGGTGACCTTGTCCTCGGTCTCCCCCTTGGCGGTGAGCATGATGACGGGGGTGCTGCTCTCCTCCCGGATCTTTTTCAGCACCGTCCACCCGTCCATGACGGGCAGCATAATGTCCAGCAGCACCAGGTCCGGCTGGAAGGAGCGGAAAAACTCCACCCCCTTGCCGCCGTCCTTGGCTACCTTGGTCTCAAAGCCCTCTTTCTCCAGGTAGAGGTGGAGCAGCTCTGCGATGTTGCCGTCGTCCTCTACGATCAGTACCTTCTGGGCCATGTGGAAAACCCCCTTTGATGCAAGTTTCTGATAAGGTGTATTATACCGGTCTTTCCTCCATTTGGGGTGAATAATTTGTAAATATCCCGCCTTTAAGGCTTCTCCCGCTGCTCCACGAAGGAGTGGTCCACCTGGATGACGGCGGTGTACTTCTCCGAGAGGGCCCTGACCCCCTGACTCAGCTGGCTTTTCACCTGGCTGTCGGTGAGGCGGAAGCCGTAGGGCACCATCACGTCGAAGAGCACGTTGGTGTGGCGGGGGCCGGCGGTGATGCGCAGGTCGTGGATGGACAGCACCGGGTCGATCTGACGGGCCAGCTCCTCCACCTGGGCGCGCAGCCCGGCGGTGCGCTCATCGTTGACCACCGGGTCCATGTGGATGACCGTCTCGATGTGGTGCTTCTCCTTCAGCTCCCGCTCGATGTGGTCGATGATGTCATGCATCTCCAGCAGGTCCGCGTCGGCAGGCACCTCCGCGTGGAAGGACATCATGGCCCGGCCGGGGCCGTAGTCGTGGTACACCAGGTCGTGGATGCCCAGGATGTTGGGGTGGGAGAGGACCAGCTTGTCGATGTCCGCCGCCAGCTCCGGGTCCATGGCCCGGCCCAGAAGGGGGTCCAGGGTATCCTTGGCGGCCTCCCAGCCGGTTTTCAGGATGAACGCCGCCACCAGAAGTCCCGCCAGGCCGTCCACCTGGAGCTGGAAGAAGTGGCCGATGAGGGTGGCGGCCAGGACCACGGCGGTGGCCGCCGCGTCGGAGAGGCTGTCGGCGGCGGTGGCCTCCACCGCCTGGGAGGAGATGGCCCGGCCCAGGGTGCGGTTGAAGCGGTACATCCACAGCTTCACCAGCACCGCCGCAGCCAGAATCCCCGCCGCCAGCCAGGAGAAGGACAGCTCCTCCGGGTGGAGCAGCTTCTCCACCGAGGTCTTACCCAGCTCAAAGCCCATGAGCAAAATGGCCAGGGACACCACCAGCCCTGCCAGATACTCCATCCGCCCGTGGCCGAAGGGGTGCTCCTCGTCCGCGGCCTGGCCCGCCAGGCGGAAGCCGATCAGGGTGATCACCGACGAGGCCGCGTCGGACAGGTTGTTGAAGGCGTCGGCCACAATGGCCACCGAGCCGGTGAGCATCCCGGCGGCCAGCTTCCCCAGACACAGCAGGCCGTTGAGCACGATGCCCACCACCCCCGCCCGGGCGCCGCATTTCTGCCGCACCGCCGGGGCGGAGGGGTCTTGGCCGGCCAGCCAGCTGCGAATCAATGCTTGGATCAAGGTTTGGTTCCTCCTCACAGGACCGGAAGGGGCCCTGAAAATTTCATATTATTCTATTATGGCACCGCCGCGCCGGTTCCGTCAAGAGCGGCCTTCCCCGCCGCGCCTTTCGGGGAAAGGAGGAAAAATGGGGGAAAACCGGCGACTATTTACAGAAAATTCATATTGCTGTCACGGTTTCGCCTTATTTATTCGGTAGGATAAGAGCGTACCAAGTAAGAAACTTGATATCTCCCATTTCTCCCTCTCCTTTACAATACAACACACACAGGCAGCAGGCCCCGGCGAAAGCCGGGGCCTGCTGCCGTAAACGGCCGAAAACGCCGGAGCCCTGGGCTCCGGCGTTTTATGATCGGGTCACCGTCCCAGGACGAACAGGTTGCTGCCCTGGGCGGTAAAGTTGGAGATGCTGTAGAGCACCACCACCGCATCGATGGCGTTTTGCTCCACATAGTCCTTCACGCTGGTGAGGTTATAGCGGGGGTCGAACAGGTGGATCTCCGAAAAGCTCTGGGTGAGGAAGGGGGCCAGACTGTCGGAGTAGGAGTCCCGGATGAGCAGGACCTTGGGCGCTTCGGTGTGCTCCGTCTCAATGACGCACAGGGGCTTGTTGCCCCCCAGAAAGGAGGAGTACTGGTCCTTCTGGCTGAGAAAGCTGTCCACATACAGGCTGCCCGGCTCCGGGGCGCCGTTGGGGTAGGCGGTGACCGTCACCCCTCTATCCGAAATATACCGGTCGATGTGGTCCGGGGGGAGCCACCGCACGCCGGAGGTGGAGTACAGGGTGCCGTAGAAGTCCTCGGACACGGTGACCTTCCCGCTCTCGTCCAGGGGGACCGCCTCCAGCCCCATGGTGTCCATCAGGGCGGCATAGCCGTAGTAGGCCCCCAGGCTGGTCCAGTGGTGGTCGGTGCGGTAGTAGAGCTCCTCCCCCTTGTGCGCCTCCAGGGCGCCGTACAGGTCCACCACATGGGTCTGGACTGTGTCGTACAGGCCGTCAATGATGGCCTTCTCGTCGGCGGTGGGGGCCCCCGCCGGCAGCCGGTCGGACCAGATGGCGGCGGAGGAGGGGATGACGCCGAAGTACACCGGCACGTCCACGTTGTCCACCAGGGCGTTGACATAGCCGGCGTTGGTGTCCAGGGTCTCCTGATCCGGGGTCTCCAGGCGGCTGATGAGGGTGTTCTCCTTGGCGAAGTACACCCCGTTGTTCTCCTGCTTGCCGGAGAGGCGCTCGCTCCAGGCCTTCAGAGCCACCCAGAAGTCCCGGCCGAGGATCTGGTCGTTCACATAGTCCTCCGCGTCGGCCATAAACTCACCGGAGGTGACGCTCTCCCAGGAGAACGAGGGGGCCTGGGCCAGGTTGCGGTTCTCCACCGGGGAGAAGGTCCTGTCCGGCAGGACCAGGCTGCCCACCAGCATCCCGCCAATGAACAGGCAGAAGAGGACCGTGAGGAAGAGGTTATATTTGTGGGGTTTCATAGGCGATCCTCCTTATCAGAAGCGGAAGTACAGGAAAGGGTTGTAGGTGCCGTCCACCAGATAGCCGGTGCACACCGCCAGCCCCACCAGCACCAGCACCGCACACGCCGCCTGGGCGGCCCGGGGGCTGAGCCTATGGTATAGGTTCCGCCCCAGGTTGGTGGAGGCCACCGCCGCCACGCACAAAATGGGCAGGTAGCTGGTGAGATAGTAGCCAAACACCCCGTCGGCCAGGGGCACGCCCCCCAGACCGAACATGACCTTCAGATAGGCCCGCAGCTGCCCGAAATCCTCCAGGGCGAAGATGGCCCAGCTTACCAGCACGAAAAACAGGGTGTACAGGTGCTGCACCGGCCTTGGGGCCCTGTCCAGCAGCCGGCCCAGCCACAGCTTTTCCGCCAGCAGGAGGACGAAGAAGTACAGCCCCCAGATCACATAGTTCCAGCTGGCCCCGTGCCAGATGCCGGTGGCCGCCCACACCACAAACAGGTTGAAGATCCAGCGGCCCTTGGAGCAACGGTTGCCCCCCAGGGGGATATACAGATACTCCCGGAACCAGGTGGACAAAGAGATGTGCCACCGCCGCCAGAACTCAGTGATGCTCCGGGAGATATAGGGGTGGTCGAAGTTGGGCAGAAACTCAAAGCCCAGCATCCGCCCCAGGCCCACGGCCATGTCGGAGTAGCCGGAGAAGTCGAAGTAGATCTGGAACATGAAGGCCAGCACCCCCAGCCAAGCCCCCGCCACCGTCAGGTCCCCGGCGGCCATGGCCTTGTAGCTGTCCCACAGCATCCCCACGTTGTTGGCGATGAGGATCTTTTTCCCCAGGCCCACCATAAACATCTGCACGCCGGAGGCGAACTTGTCCACCGAGGTGTCCCGCTGGTCGATCTGGTCCCCCAGGTCCTTATACTTGATGATGGGGCCGGCGATGAGCTGGGGGAAGAGGGTGACGAAGGTGCCGAAGTTGATGATGCTCCGCTGGGCTCGGGTGTCCCCCCGGTACACGTCGATGGTGTAGCTCATGGTCTGGAAGGTGTAGAAGGAGATGCCGATGGGCAGGTGGATGTTCAGCACCGGCATAAAGGACAGACCGATGGCCTGGAAGGAGGTGGCCAAAAAGTCCCAGTACTTGAAAAACAGGAGCAGGGCCAGGTTGAAGAACATGGAGGAGGCCACCGCCATTTTGGCGTACTTCAGCTGCCCCCTGCCTTTAAAGTGCTCCACCAGCATCCCGTGGGTGAAGTCGATGGCGGTGGACAGGAACATGATGACCACATAGGTCTGCTCCCCCCAGTAGTAGAAGATCAGCGAGGCGATGAGGATCACTACGTTGCGCAGCTTCCGGGGGACCAGATAGTAGACCAGAAGGGTCAAGACCAGAAAGTAAAACAGAAAGACCGGGGTGGAAAAGACCATGGGGCGTCCTCCTTGGTTAAATCGGGAAAAACGGCGGCGGGCCGGTATCAGGCCCGCCGCCTATTCCCAGGTTCTCTTAAAACAGGGCGTTGAAGTCGTTGACGATGTCGTCACACTTCTCGTGGACCACCAGCATCACATAGTTGCCGTTGGAGACGATGCGGGAGCTGTTCTGCCAGACCTCGATGGCGCTGGGGTACCAGGCGCCCCCGTCCACCTGGGCGTCCACCCGGCTTTGGAGGATGCCCTTCACCGTATCCACGTCGCTGCTGTCGGTGACCTCCACCAGGACGATCTCGCTGGTGTTCATGGTCATCAGGTTGATGTAGGGCAGGCACTGCTGGGTGTCCACATCAAACAGCCCGGGGTACACGTTCTCCGCCAGGGAGGCGTCGGCCAGGGAGAGCATCCCAAACTCGTAATTGCTGGTGACAGTGGTATAGAAGGCGGACAGGTCCACTTGGGCGGGCGCGGGGGGATCGGAGACGGGGCCGGAGCTGCTGCCCGCGCTGCTGGAGCCGGAGCCGCCGGTAGACGGCGCGCTCTCCTCCCAGCGGCAGCGGACGATGCAGGCGGCGGTGAGATCGCCGGCAGTGGCGGTGATGCGGGCGGTGCCGGGGGCCACGGCGGTGACTTTCCCGTTCTCGTCCACGGTGGCCACCGCCTCATTGCCGGAGGTGAAGGTGACCTTCTGCCCCGCAGGGGTGACCGTGGCTTTCAGGGTGTGGCTGGACCCGGCGGAGAAGAGGGTGAAGTCGCTGGTGTCCAGGGACAGGGAGGCCTGGGCCTGGGGCTCCTCCGTCACGTTCTCTGAGGGCTCCTCCTGTGGGTTGCTGCCATCGGGAGCAGGCTCCTGAGAGGCGGAGCCGCCAGGCAGGGAGCTGTCCGGGAGAGAGGCGTCCGGCTGGGACTGGTCCCCCGTCTGGCTAGAGGAGACGCTGCTCTCCGGCTGGGAGGAGCTGCTGCCCCCGTTGTTCCCGCCGCAGGCGGTGAGCAGGGAGGCGGACAGGGCCAGGGCCAGCAGCAGGGCATAGGTACGACGCTTCATGTTGCAAAACTCCTTTTCGTGGGCTGATAAGTCAGCAGGTTTTCTTCGTGTTTTCAAAAGGTTGGACGGGGACCTGGGCAAAAAGTTCCCGGCCCGGCGAAGAAAAAACGGGGAAAAGGAGAAATTTGCTGCAACGCCCAAAAAAGCGGTCTTATTATACCAGGGTTTCGGAGAAAATACTACCACGCGGTGAAAAAAACTTCCCCGTTACTCCCGCTCTGAGGCAAAAAAACCGGGCCCCTCTGGGGCCCGGAGCGCAAAATTCCGGGGGTCAATCTTTTTCAAAGCGGTAGCCCACCCCCCGCAGGGTGACGATCCGGTCGCTGTAGGGGGCGATGGCGTGGCGGACCTGCTTGATGTGGGTGTCCAGGGTGCGGGTGTCCTCGGGCAGCTCGCCGCCCCAGACCACGTCCAGCAGCTTTTTCCGGGAGAACACCACGTCCGGGTGCCCGGCCAGCAGGGCCAGCAGGTCAAACTCCTTGGGGGTCAGGCTGACCGGCTGTCCGTCCACCGTCACCCGCCGGGCGGTCAGGTCAATGGAGATGCCGCTGCACTGGATGAACTGGGGAGAGAGGGAGTCCAGCACCGGCCCGCGCTTCATGATCACGGCGATGCGCAGCATCAGCTCCCGGGGGGAGAAGGGCTTGATCACATAGTCGTCCGCCCCCAGCTCCAGACCGCGGATGCGGTCCCCCTCGCCTCCGCACTCGGAGAGGATCAAAATCGGGACCTGGGAGAAACTGCGGATGGTCTGACAGACTGAGAAACCGTCCAGCTCCGGCAGCATGATGGCCAGAATGACAAAATCGAAGGCATTTTGCCGGCAGAGGGCCACGGCGGTATAGCCGTCGCTGGCCTCCGCCACTTCGTATCCCTCCAGACGGGCATAGCGGCCGATCTGGCTGCGTACGGCCATGTCACTATCTACAATCAGGATACGTTTCATGGAAGTACCTCCTCGATCTGTGTTCAGGACTGCCGGTATTCCCCTTCCACCAGACGCAGCTTGTCCCGATAGGCCTCCACCGCCCGGGGAGGGGCCACCAGGTTCACGTCCGGCTCCAAGGCGAACAGCCATCCGAAGAACTGGGTGCTCAGGACCAGGGGGATGCTGACTGTGAAGAAGTCCGGGCCGTCCGGGATCAGGATCACGTCCTGTCCAAACCGGTCCAGGACCACCCCAGCCATGGAGCTTTTGGCCCGCAGGGTGACCGTCATCTCTTCTCCGCTGTACATTCCGAAGTGCTTCTGCCCATAGGCGGCAAGATCAAAGGCCGCATATTCCTCCGCCCCCTCCCGAGGCAGGCAGGTGATGGCGATCTCCGCCATTTTGTCCACGCGGTAGTGGCGCATTTCACGGTTTGCGTGGTCATAGGCCACCAGGTAGTAATTGTCGTTGTTCCAGATCAGCCCATAGGGGGAGACGGCGTACCGTCCGCCGCCCCGGCGGAACACCTTGTTGCGGTACATGTCGTAGTCAAAGTATTGAAAGGTGATGGCCCGCTGGGCCGCCAGGGCGGAGTGGAGCTTGTCCACATTGTAGTAGATGCTCTCGTTCATCACCTTGATCCGGCCGCTGACAAACACCTGCCGCTGCAACTGCCGGGCCTGGTGTACGCTGGCAAGGCGCTCCAGCTTTCGGATGAGGGCGCCGCTCTTCTTCCGGGTGATGAAGCGGGAGGACTGCACCGCGTCCACCAGCAGTTTCAGCTCCGGGAGCTCAAATTCCCGCGCCCCCACGAACCAGCCGGGGGAGCGGCCCTTCCGGCACTGTACCTCCAGCCCGAACCGGGACAGGGCGTCCAGATCGTCGTAGATGCTCTTGCGCTCGGCATGGACGCCGTATTGGGAGAGTTTGTCGATCAGCTCCGGAACGGTGAGGGGGTGCTCCTCGTCGGTCTGTTCCATGAGGATCCGGTACAGGTAGAGCAGTTTCAGCTTTTGATTGGCGCTTCTGGCCATAGAGAGACCACCTCCGCAAGAAATGGGATTACCGGATAGTGTAGCAAACGAACTGTCCGATAAAAAGGACCATTCCTGCGCCTTAGGTCCAACTCTCCCACACCTGGGGGCAGTAGCCCACGGTGGCCTGCCGGCCGTTGCGGACGATGGGGGCCTTTAACAGGGCGGGCTGCTCCAGCAGCTTCTCTAGTTTGGCCTGGTCGGAGGCCAGATAATGCAGCAAAGCCGCGTCCGGGTGCTTGGGGTCGATGAGGGCATCCAGCCCCACCGCCTGGCATACGCTCTGCAGCTCCCCCCGGCTCATGCCGTATCGCTTCAGGTCCACCGACTGGAATTTGATGCGGCGCTCCTTAAACCAGCGCTCCGCTTTTTTCGTGTCAAAGCTCTTTGAAGTTCCAAAAATTTGAATATTCATACCGTCTCCCTCCGGCGGACGGCCATGCCGGACGGAGCGGCCAGAGCTCCCCACAGGTTGCCGCCTCCAACTGGAAGTGTGGGAAAAATTGGAGAACTTTTCCTGGAGGAATGGAGAAGAAAGGAGAGAGGGACTGCTCCGGCACGGCTTCGGTCTCCCAGGGACGGGATCTGCCCCGGGGCCGCCTGTATGTGTTTCGCATTTTGATAGGAAAAGTATACCATATTTTGCGGGGTGGGACAAGAGGTAGTTTGCAAGATGAGATCGGCACAGGGGCCTGGAGGAAGGAAACTTTCCCTGCCTCTGGCGGCAAACGGTATACAGGCGGAGAAAGTTGTGGTATAATATTTCTAAATGCCGCGCGGGGCGCGGCGGGGCCGGGGCCCCGGTACGGTCCGGGCGCGGCCACAGAACGGGATTTATACGCGGAACTTCCGGGCTTGAGCGAAGGCGCCCGCCCGCCGCGTTTAAATAAAAAGCAGCGGGATCTTCCGCCGGTGATGCAACAGACCGGCGCGGAACCGCCAACGAATTTGGATGGGTCCAGAACACACAGGGCGAACGCCCCTTCACACCGCCGGCGAGGCAGGGCCGGGAGGGAAGCGGGAGTTCGTCCAGATTCGGTGCGGCCGCACGGCTTCACCGCGCTGGACGCCCATCCGCCACGATTACTGGAAAGAAAGGAAGCTAATATGGCAGAAAAACTGAAAATCATCTCTCTGGGCGGCCTGAACGAGATCGGCAAGAACCTGACGGTCTATGAGTACGGCAACGACATCGTGGTCGTCGACTGCGGCATGGGCTTTCCCGACGACGATATGTACGGCATCGACGTGGTCATCCCCGACGTGAGCTATCTCATCAAAAACCAGAGCAAGATCCGGGGCATCTTCATCACCCACGGCCACGAGGACCACATCGGGGCCATCCCCTATGTGCTCCACTCCATCAATGCCCCCATCTACGCCACCCGCATGAGCGCGGGGCTGATCCAGCTGAAGCTGGAGGAGCACCACCTGCTGTCCAAGACCAAGCTCATCACCTGCGAGGCGGGGGACGTGATCCAGGCGGGGAAGTTCTCGGTGGAGTTCATCCATGTGAACCACTCCAT
>CALWWF010000131.1 GCA_944385165.1 uncultured Oscillospiraceae bacterium | reverse complement strand
CAGATCACCATGGACGTGATGAAGAAGGTGGCCCGGAAGCACGGCCTGGTGTGCCTGCTCCATGAGAAGCCCTTTGCCGGCATCAACGGCTCGGGCAAGCACGACAACTGGTCCCTGGCTACCGACTCCGGCGACAACCTGTTCAAGCCGGGCAGCACCCCCAGCCAGAACGCCCGCTTCCTGCTGTTCCTGGCCGCCTTTGTGAAGGGGGTGGACGAGTATCAGGACTTCCTGCGCGCCACCGTGGCCTTCGCGGGCAACGACCACCGCCTGGGTGCCCAGGAGGCCCCTCCCGCCGTGGTGTCCATCTTCCTGGGCGACGAGCTCACCGCCGTGGTGGACTCCATCATCCACGGCACCGAGTATTCCGACCCGGGCAAGAAGACCCTGCGCATCGGCGTGGATGTGATGCCCCCCATCCCCCAGGACAACACCGACCGGAACCGCACCTCCCCCCTGGCCTTCACCGGCAACAAGTTTGAGTTCCGGATGCTGGGCTCCTCCCAGTCCATCGCCGGCCCCAACATTGCCCTGAACACCATTATGGCTGAGGAGCTGGAGCAGTTCGCCGACGAGCTGGAGGGCGCCGCCGACTTTAACGAGGCCCTCTCCGCCCTGATCCGCCGGGTGTTCACCGAGCATCAGCGCATCATCTTCAACGGCAACGGCTATGAGGATGCCTGGCTCCAGGAGGCCGCCCGCCGGGGCCTGGCCAACCTGACCTCCACCGCCGACGCCCTTCCGGCGTACACCGCCGGGAAGAACGTGGAGCTGTTCACCAAGCACGGCATCTTCACCAAGGAGGAGATGGCGGCCCGCCAGGAGATCCACATGGAGAACTACTGCAGCGTGCTGTCCATCGAGGCCAACACCATGGTGGATATGCTCCGCCGGGATATCCTGCCCGCCGCCTCCGCCTACGCCGGGGAGCTCTCCCGCCGGGCGCTGGGCCGGGCCAGCTCCGCCACCGGCCGGTATGAGACCGCCACCATGGCCCGCATCTCTGACCGCACCGACAAGCTGATGGACGCCTGCGACAAGCTGGAGTCCGACCTGGCCAGCGCCCCCGAAGCGGTGGAGGCCCGGATGACCTACTTCCACAGCGTGATCCTGGAGGATATGAAGGCCGCCCGCGCCCTGGCCGACGAGCTGGAGACCCTGGTGGAGCGGAAGGACTGGCCCTTCCCCGTCTACAGCGATATTCTGTTTTATATGTGACAGTTTCTTTTCTTCCTTCTCATATGCGGCCGGCTCCCAATTTTGGAGGCCGGCCGCAGCTGTTTCTGGGGAGGGAAGCGCCTTGTTTTTCCCCAGCCCCTGTGGTATGATGACTGCGTACCTGGCGCACCAGGAGAGAGGGGATCGGGATGAGGATGGAAGGTCTGCGCCGCGGCGCCGTGGGGCTGTTCCTGCTGGCAGAGGGGCTTTTGTACGGGGCCTTCCTCTACTGGGATGTGACGGTGGGAGGGCCCGGCTCCAACCCCATCAAATACGCCTCCATCCTGCTGTGCGCCCTATTTTCCCTGGGGTGGGCCCTGCTGGGGGGCGGGGACCGGCTGGTGGCCGGGGCCCTGGCCTTTACCGCGGGGGCGGACACCTTCCTGGTGGCCCTGACGGACCACTATGTCCTGGGGATGGCCCTGTTCTGCGGGGCCCAATGGTGCTACCTGCTCCGGGTGCGCCGGATGAGCGGGCGCAGCTGGCCCGGGGGGCGGCTGGTTTTGTGCCTGCTGTCCCTGGCGGGGCTGCGGGCGCTGGGGCTGTGGAATCCCCTGGATGTGCTGTCCCTGGTGTACTTCGCCAATTTTCTGTGCAGCGCCCTGCTGAGCCTCTCCTGCAAAGGGAGGCGGGAGCGGATCTTCTCCGCAGGGCTGCTTTTATACCTGTGCTGCGACGTGTGCGTGGCCCTCTTCCAATTTCCACAGCTGCTCCCGGCGGCGGCGTACGCCTTCGTCCGGGTGGGAATGTGGCTGTTCTACCTGCCTGGCCAGGTGCTCATCGTCCTGTCCGGACTGCCCGATTCCATCTTCCGAGGTGACAAAACTTGAAACCCAGTAAACTGCTCGCGCTTCTCACCGCCCTGGCCACCGCCCTTCTGGTGCTGACGGCCTCCATCGCCGTGCCCATCCTATGCCGGCCCTTCTACTACGCCCACATCCAGGCCCTGGACCTGCCCGGCCAGACCGGACTGTCCGTGGAGCAGATCCGGCAGGCCTTTGACGAGATGCTGGACTTCTGCCTGGGGCTGCGGCAGGACTTTTCCGTGGGGGTGCTCCCCTGGTCGGAGTCCGGCCGGGACCACTTTGCCGACGTGCGGGTGCTCTTCCAGCTGGACCTGGTTTTGCTGGCCCTGTCGGCGGCGGCGCTGATTGTGCTGTTTTTGGTCTCCCGGAAGTGCAAGCGCACCCCCGCGCGGCTTCTGGGCCGGGGCCCCGGCTTCTGGGCCGCTGTGGGGCTGGGGGCGGTGTTCCTGGTTGTGGGGGCCCTGGCCGCCACCAACTTCCAGCGGGCCTTTGTGGTGTTCCACCAGCTGTCCTTCCCCGGCAAGACCAACTGGCTCTTCGACTGGCGCACCGACCCCATCATCCTCCTGCTGCCGGAGGAGTTCTTCCGCAACTGCGCCATTCTGATCCTGGCCCTGCTGGTGTTCTGGTGCGTGGTGCTCATCGCCGCCGACCTGCTCGCCTCCCGGCGGCAAAAGCGGCTGGAGCAGGAGCGGAGGGCCTGTCCCGGCTGCCGGCCCCAGGTTTGACGCTGCAAGTGATTTTCAAAAATCCTGCAAAAAGAATTGTAATTTCTTCTAAAAACAGTTGACAAATCCCGGGGCGGATGCTATATTATAACCAGAAAGGGTGATACCAATGTGGTAAGAAACCTGGACCCCAGATGACCCCGGATCGGCGGCCTAGATTGAAATAAAGAAGTTCGATTGAGAAAGGCGCGGAGTAGAAGTAGAAGTTTGGAAGCAGCGGATGTAAGCGAAATAGAACCTCCCCAAGTGGACGCAGAACCGTTGGAAGGACCAAGGAAAGCACAGCAAGAGATTTTGGAAAGAAGATCGAAAGCGGAGCCGAGGAAATTCAAGCGATTCCAACCCCCGGGAAGCGGGAAAGAGCTGAAACCCCATTGTTCCCCAAATACGCGCGCCGGCCGGAGAGGAGCATCTGGAAGCCTCCATCACCACAGGATGCCGCAAGAAGACGAAATCGCGTAACAGGACAGGACCTCACGTATGAGGAGTGCAGCCAGGAAGGCGCAGAAGAGAAGTTGAACGCAGAATGGAGACTTGCAGGCAGAGCGTGTGGAAGCTGGAGAGACTGTAGAAAGAGAGGTAGCCAAAATGATGTTAGATAACAAGAACCACCAGAAATGACCCCCGACCAAAAAGCCTGCGAGAGGCGGTCGGGGGTCATTTCTTTTGCCTTGATTTGGTTGCGAAGAGAAGGAAGCGGACGGGAGGGTCCGCTTTTTTGCTGCCCGGAGGGCTCCTCACAGCAGCAGGGAGATCAGGGGGATGGTGGCCAGACACAGCAGGCTGGAGAGGAAGATCACCTCGGCGGCGAACTGGGTGTTCCCCTCATAGGTCTCAGAGAGAAGGGAGGCCAGGGCGGGGGCGGGCATGGCCATGATGATGAGGATGACCCCGTTCATCAGGGGGGTGAGAGGGAGCAGGCTTAGGATGCCCCAGGTGAGCAGGGGCAGCAGGAGCAGACGCAGGAAGGAGGCGGAGAAGGCGTCCCGGTCCCGGAACAGCTCAGAAAACCGCCGGCCGGTGAGGTTCATGCCGATGATGAGCATGGACAGAGGGGTGGTGACGTTGGAGAGGTAGTCCAGGGGGGCCTGGACGGCGGCAGGGATGGGAATCTGGGCGGCGTAGAACAGCAGCCCCAGCAGGGTGGCGGCGTTGGCGGCGGTGAGCAGGATGGAGCGCCAGGAGACCGGCGGCCGGTCCCCCGCCGCGGTGCGGTCCATGCTGATGAACCAGGCCCCGGAGGTGTAGGCCAGCAGGTTGAAGGGGATGCCTAAAAATACCGCCAAAGCCAACCCCTCCTGGCCGAAGAGGGCCAGGGCGATGGGAAAGCCCATGAAGCCATTGTTGCTGAAGGTACACGAGAAGATCCACACCCCCCGCCGCCCCTGGGGCACCCGGAACAGGCGTACCGCCAGGGCGCTGATCCCCCCGTACAGCAGGAACAGAGCCCCGCCCAGAACAGCGGTGACGATCCCCTCGTGAAGGAAGGTGGGGTTGTAGGGCTGGACCAGGGAGGTAAAGATGGTGGCGGGCATGGTCACGTTCATCAAAAGGCGGCTGAGCATGGTGGAGGCCGAGGCGGGCAGCACCTGAAGCTGCACGGCGGCATACCCCACCCCAATGAGCAGAAACAGTCCGAAGAGACTGGAGAACACGTCCCGAATGTCCAGCATGGCGCGTCCGGCTCCTTTCCAACGGGATGGCGCCCCAGCAGAGGGAGGGACTCCCGGCGGCGGGGCGCGGCAGACCCCATTATAGCAAAAAAATCCGCCCTTGTCACGGGAGGGGCGGGGGAGGAAGGGCGGTTCCCGCTTGCGCTCCGGAGTCAGATAGGATATAATACACTGAAACTTTGCAGTCGAGGTGTTAGCGATGCCGGACAAGCTGGGCATTTACATCCATATCCCCTTCTGCCGCAGCAAGTGCGACTACTGCGACTTCTACTCCCTGGCGGGGCGGGAGGCACAGATGGATCAATATCAAAAGGCCCTTCTGGCCCACCTGAAGGAGACGGCCCCCCTAGCCCACGATTTCCCCGTGGACTCCATCTACTTTGGGGGCGGCACCCCCAGCTACTACGGGGCCAAGCGGCTCAAGGAGCTGCTCTCCCACCTGCACAAGCTCTTCCAGGTGGAGAAGGACGCGGAGATCACCGTGGAGTGCAACCCGGACAGCGTGGATCTCAAATCCCTGCGCACCCTGCGCAAGGCGGGGGTGAACCGCCTGTCCCTGGGGATGCAGTCCGCCCAGCCGGAGGAGCTGCGGCGGATCCACCGCATCCACACCCCCCAGCAGACCAACCAGGCGGTGGAGGCGGCCCGGAAGGCCAAATTCACCAACCTGTCCCTGGATCTGATCTACGGCCTGCCGGGGCAGACCATGGACAGCTGGAAGGCCACCGTGGAGCACGCCCTGTCCCTCATCCCCCAGCACCTGTCCTGCTACGGGTTGAAGGTGGAGGAGGGGACCCCCCTGGCCAAGCGGGTGGAGGAGGGGGAGGTGCTCCCCGACGACGACGCCCAGGCGGACCTGTACCTGTGGACGGTGGGCCGCATGGAGCGGGCGGGGTACCATCAGTACGAGATCTCCAACTTCGCCAAGCCGGGGTACGCCTCCCGGCACAACCTGCGCTACTGGCTCACCCGGCCCTATATCGGCTTCGGACCCGGGGCCCACTCCGACTTCGGCGGGCGGCGCTACTCCTTTATCCGGGACCTGGACGGGTACATCCAGGGGGTGCTCCAGGGGGGAAACATCATCGACAGCTCCGAGCTCATCCCCCAGCGGGAGCGGTGCGGAGAGTATCTGATGCTCCGCCTGCGCACGGTGTGGGGGGTGAGCGGGCAGGAGTACCGCAACACCTACTTTATGGACTTCGCCCCCCTGGAGGCACGGCTGCGGGAGTTTGCTCACCAGGGCTGGGCGGAGGAGACCCAGGGGCGCTGGCACCTCACCCCCAAGGGCTTCCTGGTGTCCAACCAGCTCATCGGCGATCTGCTGGAGCGGCAGGAGCAGGCCAGCTGGGAGGACCTGCTGCCCGCCCGGCGGCCCGGGCAGGCGGGGGACACCCAGCCGTAAGCCCCGCTGTCCCCGACAGGATTTTTCATGGCGAAATGTTGTCTATTTTTGCCGCGGATTGACAACTTGCCAAAGAGCCTGGAAAAATGACCGGCGGTTCTTACTTTTTGCACAATTTTATGTCTACTGTGCAAATTTCGTTGCCTTTTGGGCATACTGATGCTATAATGTAGTTGTTTCCGTGCGCCGTCCCATTTGGCCTTGTTTAAAAAATGTCAACATGCCCCAACGACGGGTCTTTTCCCGCCATACTGCGTTGATTTTCCTTGCAATCCACCAAGGATTGCTGCGTCAAATCGCCTTGTCTGGCGAAAAAATCCCTTGCCGTTGGGCACATTTCCATTCTTCAAACAAGGCCCAGGCGCAATCGGCTTGCTTTTCTTTTTATGGCCCACGGCCATAGATTTTCATATAAACCCCAGTCTAAAACAGATCGAGAGGGTGCCAAATTTGACCAAGTATCATATTCGGGGCGGTAAGCCCCTCTATGGAACCATCAATATCAGCGGCGCGAAGAACGCCGCTGTCGCTATCATTCCCGCCGCCCTTCTGGTGGACGGCGTGTGCCGCATTGAGAACATCCCCCAAATCAGCGACGTGACCCTGATCCTCCAGATCCTTCAGGAGCTGGGGGCGGACGTGCGTACCGTCAACCGCACCACCGTGGACATCGATTGCTCCCACATCCGCAACCGGCAGGTGCCCTATGAGCTGGCCCGGAAGATCCGCGCCAGCTACTATCTGGTAGGAGCTCTGCTGGGCCGGTTCGGCTGGGCGGAGGTGCCCCTGCCCGGGGGCTGCGATCTGGGCGGGCGGCCCATCGACCAGCATGTGAAGGGCTTTGTGGCCATGGGGGCGGACGTGGAGGTGCGCAACGGACTCATCTGCGCCCGGGTGCCCAGCGGCCGGCTGGCCGGGGGCCAGGTGTACCTGGATATGGTTTCGGTGGGGGCCACCATGAATATCATGCTGGCCGGCGTGCTGGCCGACGGCATGACCGTCATTGAAAACGCCGCCAAGGAGCCCCATATCGTGGATCTGGCCAACTTCCTCAACTCCATGGGGGCCAACATCATGGGGGCGGGCACCGACGTGATCAAGATCCGGGGGGTCAAGCGCCTGCGGGGCGGGGCCTACTCCATCATCCCCGACCAGATCGAGGCGGGGACCTATATGGCCGCCGTGGCCGCCGCAGGAGGGGACGTGCTCATCCAGAACGTCATTCCCAAGCACCTGGACTGCATCACCGCCAAGCTGGTGGAGATGGGGGTGGAGGTGGAGGAGCTGGACGACGCCGTCCGGGTCTGCCGCAGCGGCCCCATCAGTCGCACCAATGTAAAGACCATGCCCTATCCGGGCTTCCCCACCGATATGCAGCCCCAGATCGCCGCGGTGCTGTGCCTGGCCACCGGCACCAGCGTCCTCACCGAGGGGGTTTGGGACAGCCGCTACCGCTATGTGGACGAGTTCCGCCGCATGGGGGCCCACATCCAGGTGGACGGCAAGGTGGCCGTCATCGAGGGGGTGCCCGCCCTGACGGGGGCCCCGGTCCACGCCTGCGACCTGCGGGCAGGGGCGGCCATGGTCATTGCCCGCCTGGCGGCCCAGGGGGTCACCGAGGTGGACGGCATCTACCACATCGAGCGGGGCTATGAGAACCTGGTGGGCAAGCTGGCCGGGGTGGGGGCGGACATCTGCACCGTCACCGTTCCCGACGAGGAGGCCAAATCCCAGGCGGGATAAGCAGCGCGCTGGACGCTGAGAATAAAGAGTTGAGAGTGAAGAGATAGGAGATAGAAGATAGGAGATAGGAGATAGGAGTTGACGCGGCGCGGCCGTCTTCCGTGAAACCCCTATCTCCTATCTCCTAGCTCCTGTCTTTTTTGTGAATGGGGGACTTTTTTCGTGTTTACTTACACCACCCTGGCCAGCGGCTCCAGCGGAAACTGCGCCGTGGTCAGCTGCGGCTCCACCCATCTGCTGGTGGACGCGGGCATCTCCGCCCGGCGGATCACCACCGCCCTGAAAAATCTGGGAATCGACCCCGCCTCCCTCAGCGGCGTGCTGGTCACCCACGAGCACAGCGACCACATCTCCGGGCTGACCACCCTAACCAAACAGCTGGGCCTGCCGGTGTACGCCACCGCGCCCACCCTGCGGCAGCTGTGCTACCGCATCCCCTTCTTGGAGGGGCTGTGCCGGGACTTTCAGCCGGGGGATAGCTTTCCGGTTGGGGAGGTGTGGGTGAACTCCTTCCCCACCTCCCACGACGCGGCGTGCAGCGTGGGGTACACCCTCACCGGGGACGGGTGTAAGGCCGCCGTGGCCACCGACCTGGGCTGCCTCACCCCGGCGGTGCTCCAGGCGGTGCGGGGGTGCGATCTGCTGGTGTGCGAGGCCAACCACGACGAGGACTGGGTGAAATCCGGCCCCTACCCCTACTACTTAAAGCAGCGCATCCTGGGGGACCGGGGCCACCTGTCCAACGAGGTGGGGGCGGAGCTGGCCGCACAGGCGGCCCAGTCCGGGACCCGGACGGTCGTCCTGGCCCATCTGTCCTCAGAGAACAACACCCCCGCCCGGGCCCGGGATGTGGCCGCCCGCCGCCTGTCCGCCGCCGGGGTGGACCCGGAACGGGACCTGTCCCTCACCGTGGCACCCCGGAAGGAGTGCTCCCCGGTGTTCTGTCTGGAGCGGGGCCGGGATACGGCGGCCTTCCGTCTGCGGGAGGGGGCGGCCCTGTGCTGAGCGTGTACCTGATCTGTGTGGGCAAGCTGAAGGAGCGCTTCTACCTGGACGCGGCGGCGGAGTACCAGAAGCGGCTGTCCGCCTACTGCAAGCTGACCCTGGTGGAGCTGCCCGAGGAGAAGCTGCCCCAAAACCCCACCCAGGGGCAGATTGATCAGGCCCTTTTCAAGGAGGCCCAGGCCATCCAGGGCAAGCTGCCCCCCAGCGCCAGCCTGGTGGCCCTGTGCGTGGAAGGAAAGGAGCGCTCCAGCGAGGACTTCGCCCAGCTGCTCTCCGCCTGGGAGCACAGCTCCGCCAAGCACCTGGTGTTTCTCATCGGCGGCTCCTACGGCCTGCACCCCTCCATCAAAAAGGAGGCCTGGCTGAAGCTGTCCATGTCCCCCATGACCTTCCCCCACCACCTGGCAAGGGTGATGCTCCTGGAGCAGCTCTACCGGGCCTTTAAAATCAACGAGGGGTCCAGCTACCACAAGTAATGTTAGGGTCCGGAGCCGCCCTTTTGTTTTTCCTACCGGAATGCTTGACAAATGGACAAAATCCCTGTACCATTTTTCCTATCCCAACCGATCTTCGGAGCGCATCCGCTCCGCCGCACTCTTTTTAGAAAGAAGGAATACCCATGAGCGACTATCAGATTGCCACCGACTGCCTCCACGCGGGCTACCGGCCCGGGAACGGGGAGCCCCGGAACATCCCCATCATCCAGTCCACCACCTTCCGGTACGAGACCAGCGAAGAGATGGGTAAGCTGTTTGACCTGGAGGCCAGCGGTTACTTCTATACCCGCCTGCAAAACCCCACCAACGACATGGTGGCGGCCAAGATCTGCGCCCTGGAGGGGGGCACCGCCGCGATGCTCCTATCCTCCGGTCAGGCGGCCAACTTCTACGCCGTGTTCAACATCGCCGGCTGCGGGGATCACGTCATCTCCTCCGCCTCCATCTACGGCGGTACCTTCAATCTGTTTGCCGTCACCATGAAGCGCATGGGCATCGAGTTCACCTTCGTGGACCCGGAGTGCTCCGAGGAGGAGCTCAACGCCGCCTTCCGCCCCAACACCAAGGCGGTCTTCGGCGAGACCATCGCCAACCCGGCTCTCACCGTGCTGGACATTGAGAAGTTTGCCAAGGCGGCCCACGCCCACGGCGTGCCCCTGATCATGGACAACACCTTCGCCACCCCGGTGAACTGCCGCCCCTTCGAGTGGGGCTGCGACATCGTCACCCACTCCACCACCAAGTATATGGACGGCCACGCCCTCACTGTGGGCGGCGCCATCGTGGACAGCGGCAAGTTTGACTGGAACGCCCACAAGGACAAGTTCCCCGGCCTGACCACCCCCGACGAGAGCTACCACGGGGTGACCTATACCGAGCGCTTCGGCCTGGGCGGGGCCTATATCACCAAGGCCACCGTGCAGCTCATGCGGGACCTGGGCTCCATCCCCTCCCCCCACAACTGCTTCCTGCTGAACATCGGTCTTGAGACCCTGCCCCTGCGGATGAAGAAGCACTGTGAGAACGCCCAGGCGGTGGCGGAGTACCTCCAGGGCCACGAGAAGATCGCCTGGGTGGAGTATGCCGGACTGCCCGGGGACAAGTATTACCAGCGGGCCAAGAAGTATATGCCCAACGGCACCTGCGGCGTGGTGGTCTTCGGCGTGAAGGGCGGCCGGGCCGCGGCGGAGAAGTTCATGGCTGGGCTGAAGCTGGCCTCCATCGCCACCCATGTGGCCGACGCCAAGACCTGCGTGCTCCATCCCGCTTCCTCCACCCACCGGCAGATGAACGACGAGGAGCTTGCCGCCGCCGGGGTTTCCCCCGACCTGGTGCGCTTTTCCGTGGGAATTGAAGATGTGAAGGACATCATCGCCGATCTGGAGCAGGCGCTGGCAGCGGTGTAAGAAAACCGATCCCGGCGGGCGGCTGCAAATGTGCCGCCCCTACGGCAAGCAGGAACTGTTCCAGGTCCCGCCATTTTTTTGAGCCGTAATTGAGCCCCGCCACGACAAAGGCGCTTTCAAGAAGGAGAGTGCCTGCTTTTCGATGACTGCCTAATCAGCGGCAGCGAAAGACGAGGGAAAACCAATCAGCTAAGCCGCCTGCGCCTTTGCGTTGGCCGATCACGTCTCCGCATTGGCGTCCCCTGAAATGGGGGTCCAGGGGGTGGGGGAATATGGGCGCTTAAGCGCCCATCCTGAGCCCACCCCTTGGCGGCTCTTTGGTGACTTTCTGCCCGGGCAGAAAGTCACTCGCCGCCGCAGCGGCGAACGATCCTGGAACCTTATCCCAAAAGGAGAAGAACTGTTATGGCAGTAGAGACCGTTCTGATGTACAACTGTGAAGGGGAGCAGTGGGCCAAGCTGCGCCAGATCTTCCTCATGCTCCGGGTACGCATCCGCCCGGTGGAGGCAGACCAGTACGGGCTCTCTCTGGAGGATCTGCTCGCCCGCAAGGAAGAGCGCGCCCCGGTGGAGGAGGAGTTCCACGACCCCATGCTGGTGTTCTGCAATCTGACCCGGGACAAGCTGGACCACATACTGAACACCATGGGCCGCTCCGGCCTGCCCCGCATCGCCTTAAAAGCCATGCTCACTCCCACAAACCGCGCCTGGACTTCCCAGCAGCTGTGGACCGAGCTGCGCCGGGAGCACGAGGCCATGCAGGCCCAGCGGAAAAAATAACAAAAAAGCCTTCCCTGGTTTGGAAAAAATCCATTGACAAACCAGAGGAGGAACAGTATAATAATAAGGCGGTTTTAAAGAACCGCTGATGTGCGGCTGTGCTGGAATTGGTAGACTGGCAAGCTTGAGGTGCTTGTGTCCGGACGGGCGTACGGGTTCGACTCCCGTCAGCCGCACCACAAAAAAAGAACACGACTTTGGTCGTGTTCTTTTTTTGTGGACTCCGCGGGCTGTTGGCCCGCTCCGCCCTTCGGGATTTCAATGCTCAGGGCGGCAGAGCCGCCCATCTCCGCGCTAAATGCCGCCGCTGCGCAGCGGTTGCGCTCCGAAACGCGCCTGCGGGCGCAGTCCGCCAAGATTTTCGCTGCGCGAAAACGCTTGAACGGCGCAAAAGCGCCGCCGGCCAGAAGGCCGGTTGGGTGGCACTTCTATAACGGTTGCGCAATTGCATTGGTTTTAGCGGTCCCTTTTATTTTGGGTTCCGGCGGCCCTTGGCCGCCTCCACCCTTCGGTTATTAAAATGCTCAGGGCGGCAAAGCCACCCATCTCCGCGCTAAATGCCGCCGCTGCGCGGCGGTTGCGCTCTGAAACGCGCCTGCGGGCGCAGTCCGCCAAGATTTTCGCTGCGCGAAAACGCTTGTGCGGCGCAAAAGCGCCGCCGGCCGGAAGGCCGGTTGGGCGTTTCAGGAAAAATGAGTCATCATCCGGACAGAGCGGTTTGATTTATCCATGTGCAGAAAGAGGACATCCCAGCGAATGTCCTTTTCTTTTGCCTATTTGGAGTAGGCTATGTTGTTTGGAAAGAAAAAGAAAAAGGAGTTATGTGCAATGAGCGAATGTCAGCCCCCGGCGGAGAACAAGATGGGCACCATGCCGGTGAACCGGCTGCTGCTGAGTATGTCCATCCCCATGATGATCTCCATGCTGGTACAGGCCCTCTACAACGTGGTGGACAGCTATTTCGTGGCCCAGATCAGCGAGGACGCCCTGAACGCCGTCTCCCTGGCCTTTCCGGTGCAGAACCTGATGATCGCCGTGGCGGTGGGCACCGGGGTAGGCATCAACGCCCTGCTGTCCAAAAGCCTGGGGGAGCGCCGTCAGCGCCGGGCCAACGCCACGGCCCTGAACGGCCTGTTTCTGGCGGTTCTCAGCTGTCTGGTATTTATGGTCATCGGTCTGCTGGGTTCTCGGCTCTTTTTCCAGGTACAGACCAATGAGCAGGCCATTGTGGACTACGGTGTGGACTATATGACCATTGTATGCGGCCTGTCTGTGGGTATGTTTCTCCAGACCGCTTCGGACCGCCTGCTCCAGGCCACGGGGCGCACCATTTATACCATGGTCACCCAGGCGGTGGGGGCTGTCATTAACATTATTATGGACCCCATCCTGATCTTCGGCCTGTTCGGATTCCCCCGGATGGAGGTGGCGGGGGCCGCCCTGGCCACGGTGCTGGGACAGATTTTGGCCGCCTGTTTGTCTCTCTTTTTCAATCTGACCCGGAACCACGATATTCAGTTCCACTTCCGGGGCTTTCGCCCCGACGGGCGCATCATTGCCCGCATCTACAGTGTGGGCATTCCCTCCATCATCATGCAGTCCATCGGCTCGGTGATGGTGTTTGGCATGAACAAGATCCTTATCTCCTTCACCACCACCGCCACGGCGGTCTTCGGGGTGTACTTCAAGCTCCAGTCCTTCGTCTTCATGCCGGTGTTCGGCCTGAACAACGGCATGGTGCCCATCGTGGCCTATAACTACGGGGCCCGCCGCCCGGACCGGATCGTCAAGACCATCCGCTACAGCGTGACCTATGCGGTGTGCATCATGCTGGTGGGTCTGATGATCTTCCAGTTGGCCCCGGACGTGATGCTGAACCTATTCCGGGCGGAGGGAGACAGCGGGGACATGCTCACCATCGGCGTGCCCGCCCTGCGGATCATCTCCCTGAGCTTTCTGTTTGCCGGCTACGCCATCGTGTGTTCCTCCGTGTTCCAGGCCCTGGGCCACGGGGTGCTGAGCCTCACGGTGTCCGTGGTGCGGCAGCTGGTGGTCCTTCTGCCGGTGGGCTTCCTGCTCTCCCTCACCGGGAACCTGGAGCTGGTGTGGTGGGCCTTCCCCATCGCGGAGCTGTTCTCCCTCACCCTGTGCACCATCTTCCTGCGCCGGGTGTATCTGCATGAGATCAAGCCCCTGGCTCTGCCGAAAAAATAATGTAAAAAACCGTCTGAGGTCCTGTGGAACTCAGACGGTTTTTGTTTGACCTTAAAGATGGGCGATCACCTGATACATCAGGAAGAAGTGGCACAGGGAGCCCAGGAGGATGAACACATGGAAGATCTCGTGGCAGCCGAAGCGGGGATTGTTCCGCCCGGGCCACTTCACCGCGTACAGCACGCCGCCCACGGTGTACAGCACGCCGCCCAGCACCAGCCAGGCCATGCCCGCCCCGGGGAGCAGACGGGAGAGGGGCACGATGGCCGTCAGCGCCAGCCAGCCCATCACCAGATAGATCACGCTGGTGAGCCAGCGGGGGATGTCCAGCTTGGCAATGGTGAGGATGATCCCGGCGATGGCCAGAGCCCAGATCACCGACAGCAGGGGGACGCCCCCGTCATGCCGCAGCACCGTCATACAGATGGGGGTGTAGCTGCCGGCGATGAGCAGGTAGATAGAGCAGTGGTCGTACTTCCGAAGGGCGATCCGCTTGGCTGCGGAGGTGTTCACGCAGTGGTATAAAGTGCTGGCGGTGTACAGGCAGATCATAGACAGGCCGTAGATTAGGAACACCACGGCGTGGAACCAGTTGCCCTCCCACAGGGAGCGGCCCACCAGCAGCAGGGTGCCGATCATCGCCAGCCCCGCGCCGATGCCGTGGGTGATGGCCGACCAGGGGCGCAGGCCATCATAGGGGTCCCGCACCTCCTTCCGGCGGCGGGGCCGGGGCTTGGAGCGGGGAACGGCGGAAGAAAAAGTGACAGCAGTCTCACGCATGGAAAACACTCCTTTCCTTCCCAGACGGGCCGGAGAACGGCCCGTCTGCATGTTGGGTGGGACCGGATAAAATTTCCGTTTCTATCTTATAGTATAACCGGGCCGGGAGAGAATATCAATATAAAAAACTACCAAATATAGTTTTGAATATCATATTTGATCTGTGCGGGATGGTCCGCCGGCCGCCGGCTGGAGCTGGACGCGCTCGCCGCAGGCCAGCACCTGAAGGGTGTCCCCCCGCTTCAGGACTCCCTCCAGCAGCAGGTCCGCCGCCGGGTCCTCCACCTGGGCGGCGATGGAGCGGCGGAGGGGCCGGGCGCCGTAGTCCTGGTTTTGGCCCTCCCGGGCCAGCAGGCGCACCGCATCCTCCTCCACCTGGAGGGTGATCCCCAGGGCGGACAGCCGCGCCCCGGTCTGCTCCAGCAGCTGCCGGGTGATGGCGCAGAGAGTGTCCCCGTCCAGGGGGTGGAACACCAGGGCGGCGTCCAGCCGGTTGAGAAACTCCGGGGCGAAGGTGCGCCTAGCCTCCTCCAGCACCGCCCCCTCCAAGGCAGCCCGGTCCGCCCCCGGGCCGGGGGAGAAGCCCAGGCGGCTCTTCTGCCGGAAATGCCGGGCCCCCAGGTTGGAGGTCATCACCAGCACCGTGTTGCGAAAGTCGGTCTTCCGCCCCTGGGCGTCGGTGAGCACCCCCTCCTCCATCACCTGGAGGAGGATGGACCACACGTCCCGGTGGGCCTTCTCCAGCTCGTCCAGCAGCACCACCGACCAGGGGGTTCGCCGCACCCGCTCGGTGAGCTGTCCCCCCTCGTCGTGGCCTACATAGCCGGGCGGAGAGCCGATCAGCCGGGAGACGCTGTGGGCCTCCATATACTCCGACATGTCAAAGCGCAGCAGCGCCTCCTGAGAGCCGAACAGGGTGCGGGCCAGGGCGCGGCACAGCTGGGTCTTGCCCACGCCGCTGGGCCCCAGCAGAAGGAAGCAGCCCACCGGCCGCCGGGGGTCCTTCAGTCCCAGCCGGCCCCGGCGGATGGCCTTGGCCACCGCGCTGACGGCCTGGTCCTGGCCCAGCAGGTCCCGGCGCAGGGACTCCTCCAGGTGGAGGAGGGCCTTTCGGTCCTCCGCGTCCGGGTCGGACACGGGCACCCCCGTCCACTGGGACAGCACCGCCCGGATGTTCTCCTCCCCCACAGCCCGGGGGGCCTGGTTTTTCTGCCACCGGCGCTTGCCCGCCTCCAGTTCCCGCCGGAAGTCCCCCTCCGCGTCCCGGAGCATGGCCGCCTCCTCGAAGTCCTGCTTGCGGATGGCCTGGGCCAGCTGCCGCCCCGCCTGGACTGCCCGCTCCTCCAGGGCCCGCAGCTCCGGGGGGAGGGTCCGGGCGGACAGCCGGGCCTGGGAGGCCGCCTCGTCCACCAGGTCGATGGCCTTGTCCGGCAGAAACCGTTGGGGGAGATAGCGGATGGACAGATCCACCGCCGCCTCCAGTGCGCGGTCGGTGATGGTCAGGTGGTGGTGGGCCTCGTACCGGCCCCGAAGGCCCCGGAGGATGGCCAGGGCCTGGTCCCGGCTGGGCTCCCGGACGGTGACTGGCTGGAAGCGCCGCTCCAGGGCGGAGTCCTTTTCAATATACCGCCGGTACTCGTCCAGGGTGGTGGCCCCCACCACCTGGATCTCCCCCCGGGAGAGGGCGGGCTTGAGGATGTTGGCCGCGTCGATGGCCCCCTCGGCGGAGCCGGCCCCCACGATGGTGTGGAGCTCGTCCAGGAAGAGGATGATGTTCCCCGCCCTTCGCACCTCCTGGAGGACATGTTTGAGCTTCTCCTCAAACTCCCCCCGGTACTTGGTGCCAGCCACCATGGCGGACAGGTCCAGGGCGCATACCCGCTTGCCCAGCAGATGGGCCGGGGCGGTGCCGTCGGCGATGGCCAGGGCGAGCCCCTCCGCCACCGCCGTCTTGCCCACGCCGGGCTCGCCGATGAGGGCGGGGTTGTTTTTGGTGCGGCGGGAGAGGATCTGGATGACCCGCTGTAATTCCGCCTCCCGGCCGATGACCGGGTCCAGGCGGCCGTCGGCGGCCATGCGGGTCAAATCCCGGGCGCACTGGTCCAGCTGCCGGGTGTCCCCGGAGGAGCGCTCCGGTTCCCGGCGGATGGCGCGGAGGGGATTTTCGCCCCCCTCCCCGCCCAGGGAGGCGCTCACCGTCTGGTAGAGCTTCTGGGGATCCACATGGCAGTCGGAGAGAAGCCGGTGGGCGGAGTTGGAGGGGGCACGCAGCAGGCCCAGGAGCAGGTGCTCCGCGCTGACGGTACTCTGCCCCAGGCGGCGGGACTCCGCCGCCGCCTGCTGGATGACCTGGCAGCACTGGGGGGTCAGTCCCTGGTGGAGGGTGCGGCCCGGCACGCCGGTACCCACCAGCTGGGCGATGGCCGTGCGCAGGGTCTGGCTGTCCGCCCCTGCCTCCTGTAGAAACCGGGCGGCCAGGCTGTACTCCTGGCTGGCCAGGCCCAGGAGCAGATGTTCGCTGCCCACATAGCTGTGTCCCAGCCGGGCGGCGTTTTCCTGGGCCAGCCGGATGGCGCCCAGGGCGGTGGATGTAAAGCGGCTGTCCGCCATAGTCGTTCGCCTCACAAATCAAGATTGGCTCCCGGCCTGAAATGAGAGAAGGGCCGTCCCCTGCCAATCAGGCAGAACGTTGGGGAAGGCGGACCGGGAATCTTTTTTAACTATGCCCGCTTTTTGCAAAAATTAGCATTGCAATTTTGAAAAGATGTGATAGAATAAGGTGTACATTTAAGGGAGGTGTATTCCAATGGCTTATGTCATTAGCGATGCTTGCATCAGCTGTGGCTCCTGCGCGGATGCCTGCCCTGTGGGCGCTATTTCTCAGGGCGACGCTCACTATGTGATCGATGCCGGTGCCTGCCTGGACTGCGGTTCCTGCGCTGGTACCTGCCCCATGGGCGCGATCTCCGAGGGCTAAGTTCCACAGGAAAAGAACAGCTCCGGCCGTCTGGCCGGAGCTGTTTTTCCATTTTTGGAGACTGGAAAGGAAGGAATCAGAATGGGAGCCTGGATTCGTGGACTGATCGACCGGAAGTGGCGGGAGAACCGCCGGAGAGACGCCGCCCGCCTGGCGGCGCAGCCTGTGCCCGAGGAGGTGGAGGAGGAGCGGGGGGTGCCCTATCTGCCTGGCGGACACCCTATGCACACCCTGAATCTGTACCGCCCCCGGGGGGCGGGGGGCATTTTGCCCACGGTGGTGGACATCCACGGGGGCGGGTGGATGTATGGGGACCGGGAGCTGAACCGGCCCTACTGCATGGCCCTGGCCGCCCAGGGGTATGCGGTGATGGGGATGAGCTACCGCTTGCTGCCCCAGGTGGGCCTGGGGGAGCAGGTGCAGGACATTTTCGCCAGCCTCCACTGGCTGGAGGAACACGGCCAGGCCTATGGATTTGACCTGTCCAGGCTGCTGCTCACCGGCGACTCCGCCGGGGGGCATCTGGCCGGACTGGTGACCTGCATCCAGAAGAGCCCGGCCCTCCAGGCCCTCTACGGGGTGGAGCCACTGAAGTATGACCCCACCGCCCTGGCCATCGCCCACGGGGTGTGCGACGTGTACCGCTTTGCTTTTTTAAGGCCCCCGCTGGACCAGGCGGTGACACGGGAGTATCAAAAGATGTTTTTCGGCCCCCGGTGGAAGTTGTCCCCCCTCTATGGCCACGCCAGCTTTGAGGACACCGCCCCCGGCCTGGACCTGCCCCCCATCCTGGTCATCGCCAGCGAGCCCGACCGCTACTTCCGTCAGAGCCGGCGGCTCATCGACTACCTGGATGCCTCCCCCTGGGAGCACGAGACCATCCTCTGGAAGCGGGAGCAGGGGGAGCGCCTGACCCATGTGTTTGAGGTCTCCCACTGGGACTGGCCGGAGAGCCAGGACACCAACCGCCGGATGCTGGCCTTCTTCCACCGGTTACTTTTCTTGAAAGAAAAGTAACCAAAAGAACTTTCTGCGAAACTTCGTTTCGCCTCTGTTCAGAACAAGTCCTAGACCCGCCTGTAAGCCTTCCCCCTTGAAGGGGGAAGGTGTCTGGCCGAAGGCCAGACGGATGAGGGTGCGCTCTTGAAATGTAATTTGTGTCCCAATGGGCGACCGCAAGGGCTGCCCCTACGGGTATCCCATCCCTGGCGGGAGCCCCAAGGGGCTCCCCTACCCAGTCAAGGACTAATGTAGAACTGTAGGGGAGGGGCTTGCCCCTCCCGTGGTTTTTCGGAAACGGTCCGTTGTCCGCCGTCCCCCAGCGATCCTCAAGGTGAATTGGCCCGAAGGGCCAAGAGAAGGTGGCCTGGGCCATTGGGTACTTTCCCATCGCTGGGAAAGTACCTTGCCACCCAAGAAACCGAACCAAACAAAGGGCCGCGCGGATGCGCGACCCTTTGCATATAGTAGCAGTTATTTCTCTTCCTGGTTGGCCCGGTCCTGCCGGATGAGCAATTTCAGGGCCTCCACCCCCACCTGGATGGCGGAGGAGGTGTCGTGGGACTCCTTTTGGTCCAGACCGGCAGCCTCCCGCTCCTGGTTCCAGATCACATGGAACACCGAGCCGCACCGGACGCCCCGGGCGGCGGCCACGGTAAACAGCGCGGCGGACTCCATCTCGCTGGCCAGGACGCCCAGGCGCTTCCAGGCTTCCCACTTCTGCTCCAGCTCATAGGACACCGGCATCCGCCCGGGGGAGTGCTGGCCGTAGAAGGAGTCTTTGCACTGGACCACCCCGGCCTTCCAGGGCTTGCCCAGCTTTTGGGCCGCCTGGGTCAGGGCGGAGAGGACCTGGTAGTGGGGCACGGCGGGGAACTCGATGGGGGCGTACTCCCGGCTGGTCCCCTCCATGCGCACCGCCCCGGTGGCGATGACCACGTCGCCGCTTTGCACCTCCAGGTGGATGCCGCCGCAGGTGCCCACCCGGAGGAAGGTATCCGCCCCCAGGTTGCACAGCTCCTCCATGGCGATGGCGGCGGAGGGGCCGCCGATGCCGGTGGAGACCACGCTCACCGGCTCTCCCAGCAGGGTTCCGGTGTAGGTGACAAATTCCCGGTTGGTCTGGATATGCACCGGGTCGTCCAGGTACTTGGCGATCTCCCCACACCGCCCCGGGTCCCCGGGGAGGATGCAGTACCGGCCCACCTGGCCGGGCAGACACTGGATGTGAAATTGCAGATCACGCTCCTGCATGAGAAGAAAACCTCCTTGTCCCGGCGGGGGAGAGGCCGCCGCCGGTTGTTAGGTCCATTATAAAGGGAGACGGCTTGGGCCGTCAAGGCGGAACCGGGGGGAGAGGGGCGTAGGCGGCGTTTGAAAACAAGCTGTGAACTTCTTGCTTTTGACATTGCTTTTTGGGCGAAAAGAGTATATCATAATCAAACCTGCTTATGGATGAGCAAAACGAAAGACCGGAAAGGAAGCGGGAGAGGGATGAAATTTCAAATTGTCAGTGACAGCTCCTGCGACCTGGGCCGGGAGCGGGCGCAGCGCCTGGGGGTGACCCTGGTCTCCTACTACGTCTCCATGGACGGGGAGCACTATGACCGGGAGGAGCGGGAGATCGCCGCCCAGAACTTTTACCAGAAAATGGCGGACCACCCCGGGGTGTTCCCCCGCACCTCCATGCCCACCGTGGAGGACTATGAGGAGGCCTTCCGCCCCTTTGTCCAGCGGGGGGAGGCGGTGCTGTGCATCTGCCTTAACGAGCCCTTCAGCGGCTCCATCCAGTCCGCCCGCAACGCCCGGGAGGCGCTGCTGGAGGAGTTTCCCCAGGCGAATATTTATGTGATGGACTCCCAGTTGGCCACGGTGCTCCAGGGGGTCTTAGTGCTGGAGGCGGCCCACATGCGGGACGCTGGCTGTCCCCTGGAGGAGACCGCGGCGGCGCTGGAGGAGACGAAGAAAACGGGGCGTATTTTCTTCACAACAAATGACCTGGAGTATTTGCGCCACGGGGGGCGCATCGGGAAAGCGGCGGCGGCCACCGGGACACTGCTCCAGGTCAAGCCCCTCATCGGCTACGCCGGAAACGGTCTGGTGTCCGACGGCATCGTCCCCGGGCGCAAGCGCTCTCTGGCCCGGGTGCGGGAGCTGTTTTACCGCTATCTGGAGCGAAATCAGCTGGATCTGCGGGACTACTATGTGGTCACCGCCTACGGCCTGGATGAGGAGGAGTACCGGGACTTTACCAGCCGCCTGTTCCAGGGGCTGGAGGAGCGGGGATACCCCACGGAGCCCATGGGGGAGTTCCACATCGGGGTGACCATCGGGGTCCACACCGGACCCACCCCCATCGGGGTGGGGATTCTGCGGAAGGAACCGCTGGGCCGCCCTGTCAATCCGTCCAAAAGTTAAAAAATATGCGGCGCCGGAAACTTTTTGCCCTGGCGCCGCGTCTTATTGTTAGGGAGGTGCCCGATGGAGCTGTTTTTGGCCCCCGCTGGTCCGGCCGCTGAGAAACAGGGAAATATTGTTACAAAATTGTTGCTTGTTATTTCAGAAAAATGTGCTATCCTGAATCCGGGAGGCGGATGGAATGGATTATGACGCCCTGTTGAATATGGGGACCGAGCTGGGCTATCAGCTGATGTACAGCGGGGCGGAGATCTACCGGGTGGAGGAGTCCGTGCGCCGGTTGCTCACCGCCTACGGCCTTCAGCCCCAGGTGTTTGCCATCCCAAACTGCCTGATCGTCAGCGTGAACACCCCAGCGGGGCATCCCATCACTCAGATGCGCCGCATCCCCGCCCACGGCACGGACATCGAGCTGCTGGAGCGGTGCAACGGCCTGTGCCGCCGCCTGTGCCGGGAGGTCCCACCCCTAGAGGAGGCCAAGGCCCAGGTGGACGCTCTGGGCAAGGAGCGCCATCTCTATTCCAACTGGGTGTTTCTGCTGGGTTATGTGGGGGCCTCCGCGTTTTTCTGCGCCTTTTTCGGCGGGGACGCCCTGGACAGCATCTACGCCGGGATATGCGGCCTGGCGGTGGGGCTGTGGCTGCTGTACGCCGGCCCCTATTTCAACCTGAACAGCTTTGTGACCACCCTCTTTGGGGCGGCCATCGCCTCGCTTGCCGCACTGGGGCTGGTGGGGTTGACGCCGGGGCAGAACCTGGACGCCGTTACCATCGGCACGCTGATGCTTCTGGTGCCAGGGCGGGCGCTGACCAACGCCATGTGGGAGATCATGGCCGGGGACATTATCTCCGGCGTGAACCGCACGGCGGAGGCGCTCCTCACAGCTGCAGCCATCGCCCTGGGCGTGGTGGTGGCTTTGGCCATCGGCCAGTAAGGAGGGGACGAAATGGAACTGCTGCAAGAATTTTTCTTTCCCTGCCTGTGGGCCTTTCTCGCCAGTGTGGCCTTCGGCCTGGTGTACAACATCCACGGCGGCGGGATTTTGATCTGCGGCCTGGGGGGCGGGCTGGGTTGGTTCGTCTATCTGGCGGCGCAGCGCTGGAACGCCGGGACCATTTTGGCGGCCTTTGTGGCCGCGGCGGCCATCGCGGTGTTTTCCGAGTGCATGGCCCGCCTGCGCCGCTGCCCGGTCACCGGCTATTTGCAGGTGGCCCTGCTCCCGCTGGTGCCCGGGTCGGGCATCTATTACGCCATGCGCCACTGCGTGGCAGGGGAGACCCAGCTGTTTTTATCCACGCTGTTCAATACCCTGGGCATGGCTGCCTCCCTGGCGGTGGGAGCGATGCTGGCCTCCGCGGTGGTGCGGATCCTGCTGACCCGCCTTCCTCAGAAACACAGAGAACACCCTTGACGCAATTATCTGGAGGAATTAGCCCTATGCGTTTTGTTTTCAAGCGCCGGCTCTTGGCCGGCCTTTTGCTCACCGCGGCCCTGCTGTCCGGCTGCGCCCCGCAGGATTCTGCTTCTTCGGACAGCGGAGGGAGCGGCTCCGGCGAGGTGTCCGCCGCGCCGGACCTGTCCCAGACTCCGGAGCCTGTGCCGGATGGGAGCGGGTCCCCTTCCTCCTCGGACGGAAACGAGGCCGGGGACGTCCAGCCAGAGGAACCTGCGCCCCAGGAAGGGGCTTCCCAAGAGCCGGCCGTTTCGGAGACCCAGGAGGCGGAGCTGTCCGCGCCCGCTCCGGAGCCCAGCCAGCCGGTCTCCGGCTCCGCCAGCTTGTCTACATACGATTTCTCCCAGCCCTGCCCGGAGAGCCCGGCGGTGGACAACTCCTATTTTGAGGACGCCGCCTTCATCGGCGACTCCCGTACCGACGGCTTCCTCCTCTACAGCGGCATCGGCTGCGGGGAGAACCTCACCTCCAATGGCCTGTCCATCTTCAAGCTGGCGGAGAAGAAGGCCCTGACCATCGACGGAAAAAAGTATACGCTGCTGGAGGCCCTGGCTCTAAAGCAGTACGGAAAGGTCTATCTGTCTCTGGGGGTCAACGAACTGGGCTACTACAATGACAAGGGGTTTTACGACGCCTACTGTCAGGCCATCGACTCCATCCGGGCCAGCCAGCCTAACGCGGTCATCTACATCCAGGGGCTCATCCCCCTCAACGAGGACGTCATCGCCGCCACCGGAGGTTCCAGCTATTTGACCAATGAACACCTGCTGGTCTATAATGACCTGATGAAGCAGGCGGCCCAGGAGAAACAGGTGGTCTTTCTGGACCTGAACCCGGAGTTCACCGGGCCGGACGGCCAGCTGCCCGCAGACGCCAGCAACGACGGCGTCCATCTGAAGAAGGCCTACTGCCAGGCCTGGCTGGAGTATCTGAAGACACACACGGTCTCTTATGAGACCTTATATCCCACACAGGAGGCGCAAGCATGAAAAAACGGTTGATTTGTCTGGCTGCCGCCGCGGCCTGCCTGGCCCTGCTGGCCGGGTGCGGGGCCGGAGACGGCGGAGACGGGGCCGCCTATACCCAGGAGCAGGCCCAGGAGATCTTGGACAGCGGGGCCTTTACCGACGACCTGGAGGAGCTGGACTGTGACACGGCCTGGGCCCTGTACGGCCTGGAGGATGCGGGGCTGGAGCGGGAGGACCTGACCGGCGGCTTCATCCGCCGCTCCGCCGGGGCCACCTGCGAGGAGCTGGCTCTACTGGAGTTCTCCGGCTCCGACGAAGCCCAGACGGCGGTGGGGGCCCTGGAGACCTATCTCCAGGACCAGATCGACAGCAACCGGGACTACCGCCCCAATGAGGTCCCCAAGCTGGAGGACGCGTTCCTCCAGGCCTCGGGGGAGACCGTACTGATGGTGGTGTCCAACGACGCCCAGCTGGTGGAGGACATCGCCGGCTGAGGGAGCCCAGGAAAAATCCGATTCGCCCGTCCCGAGTTTCCGGGGCGGGCGAATTTTTTCAGGGAGTATGGGAGAATGCAGGTCAATCAAAAAAAGTAAGCTGCCGGTCCCCATAGTTCCGCGTAGCGGCAGAGACGATATGGGGCATTTGGTACAAAAGGCCCCGCTCCTGACAGCGTTGAGCAAACCGCTCCCATAGCGTCCGGGCACGGGGACTGGAACAGCGGTAGCGGTTTCCATACCGGGCTAAATACCGCTGAGAGAGGTGCTCCCCCGGAAAAGCCCGGTCCAGGTTTTGGAGGAAATATTCCCGCTGGCCCGGGCGCATGGTCACGCCGAAGCCGGGATAGATAAACCGGGCGCCGGCGTCCGCCGAGCGGTCTACCACGTCCAGTACCTGCTCCGTCCGGTCCTCCAGAAAGGGAAGCACCGGCATGAGCAGTACCCCGCAGAAAATCCCGGCCCGGGCCAAAGCTTCCACCGCCTGTAACCGCCGGGCGGGGGAGGGGGCCCGGGGCTCCAGCTTAGCCGCCAGGGCCTCGTCCGTCGTGGTGACCGTGAGTTTGCAGATCACGGGGGAGTGCGCCTGGATGAACTGATACAGGTCCGCGTCCCGGACGATCAGGTCGCTCTTGGTGTCCACGGATACGCCGCAGTCGTAGGCGTTCAGCAGCTCCAGGGCGTGGCGGGTGAGCAGGAGCTCTGCCTCAAAGGGATTGTAAGGGTCGCTCATAGCGCCCATCCCCACGAAGGCAGGGCGGATTTTGCGGGCCAACTCGTCCCGAAGGATGGTCAGGGCGTTGGCCTTGGCGGTCACCTGGTCAAAGTTGGGGTTGCGGTAGCAGTCGCTGCGGCTGTCACAGTAGAGACAGCCGTGGCAGCAGCCCCGGTATAGATTTACCGTGTGGTCCGTTCCGAACCAGGCGGTGGTTTTGGTTCGGAGAAGAATGTGCTTGGCGGGGATGTACTCCATGATGGGGCTCCTTTCAAGGGGGCAGAGCACGATTTGATTCCATCCTAACAGCTGGATGGATAGTTGTCAACAAAATGGAACACCTGTTTGACTTTTTGTGCGCGATAACCTATACTAAGAGTAAAATGGGAAGGAGGGAGTCCAAAATGGAGCGGATCATCTTTCACTGTGACCTGAACAGCTTTTACGCCTCGGTGGAGCTGCTCGTCCACCCGGAGCTGCGCCACCTGCCCGTGGCGGTGTGCGGCGACCCGGAGAGCCGCCACGGCATCATTTTGGCGAAAAATGAGCCGGCCAAGAAGTTCGGGGTGCAGACGGCGGAGACCATCTGGCAGGCCCGGCGGAAGTGCCCGGACCTGGTGCTCCTTCCGGCCCACCACAAAACGTACCGGGAGTTTTCCAAAAAGGTCAACCGGATGTACCAGGACTACACCGACCTGGTGGAGCCCTTCGGCATCGACGAGAGCTGGCTGGACGTATCGGGTACCCTCCACCTGTTCGGGGGGGACGCCCGGGCTTTGGCGGACGAGCTGCGCAGCCGGACGCGGCAGGAATTCGGGCTGACCATCTCGGTGGGGGTGTCCTTCAACAAGGTGTTCGCCAAGCTGGGCAGCGACTATAAAAAACCGGACGCCACCACCTGTATTACCCGGGAAAATTTCCGGGAGCTGGTGTGGCCCCTGCCGGTCACCGACCTGCTGTATGTGGGAAGGGCGGCGGGGGAGACCCTGAAAAAATTCGGAATCACCACCATCGGGGACTTGGCCCGATTCGACCGGGAGACCCTGTTCCGCCTGCTGGGGAAGCACGGCTCCCAGCTCCACGACTACGCCTGCGGCCTAGACCGCTCCCCGGTGGCCCCGGCGGGGCAGTACACGCCCCCCAAGTCGGTGGGCAGCGGGAACACCTTCGCCCGGAACCTGCTGGGCCGGGAGGAGATCCAAGGGGGGATCGTCCAGCTCGCCGATCAGGTGGGGGCGCGGCTGCGGCGGCACCACATGAAGTGCACCGGGGTGGCCCTCCAGATCCGGGACCCGGATTTCCGGGACATCAGCCGCCAGAAGCGGCTGGAGGCCCCCACCTGCCTGGGCCGGGAGATCGCCCGGGAGGCCATGGCCCTGGCGGACGGGTGCTGGAACATGAAAAACCCGGTGCGGGCCCTGACGGTCACCGCCATCTCCCTCATCCCCGAGGAGGCCGCCGCCGTGCAGCAGGACCTGTTCGGGGACGGCTCCGCGGAGAAGCGTGAGCGGCTGGAAAAGCTGGCCCACGCCATGGACGCTATCCGGGACAAGTACGGCAAGGGGGCCATCGGCCTGGCCTCCTCCCCCAAGGAGACCCGGGAGCGCCACGCCCCGCCGCCGGGGGGCGGGAGAGAGGAGTAGGCCAGAGGCGGAGAACTGTAACCGCTGTGTAGTTGACTCGGGCGGAACGATATGGTACTATAAAAAAACAAACACAGGAATGATATTCGTCAAGCAAAGGGCGGAAGACTGGACGTTTCGCCCAGAGCGAACCGTGGCGCGAAGGAGGTGCGCTGTATGCGGAAGGAGACCTATCAAAAAGCGGATATGGGATTTCAGATTTTGATCTCGACGGCAGTGATCTGCAATCTGGCGGCGAAGGCCATCTGGGGCCGCCCGCCGGTGATCGTGCCTCTGGCCGGCTTGGTAGTCCTGTTGATTTCCGCCATCGGGCTGTATATTTGCCGGCATGAGACATTCGGAGTGTGCACCCAGGAGGAGAGCCAGAGCCTCTGGTACGCCGGGAGGATCTGGCGGCGGGTCCGCGCCGCCCTGCTGGGTACGATGATCGTATGCTTCCTGATTTATTTGTGGCGGTGGTGACAAACAGGCCGCAGTTGGGAACGTGGAGCGGCAGATCCCGCATAATCCTGTAGGAAGATTTCATACAGTGGGCATGAGGTGAAGCTTCATGCCCGCTTCTTTTTCCACATTTTTGGCCCAGATGGTGGAAAACCCCGCCCTGGCGGTCACGGCGGTCCTCACCCTGGGGGTGCTGGTGGTGAACGGATGGACCGACGCCCCCAACGCCATCGCCGGGGCGGTGGTGACGGGGGCCCTGTCCTTCCGCCGGGCGGTGCTCCTGGCGGCGGTGTGCAACTTTTTAGGGGTGCTGTGCGTCACGGCAGTGAACCCCTCAGTGGCGGAGACCATCTACTCCATCGCCTCCTTCGGGGGCGGCCCCAGGGCGGCCTCCCTGGCCCTGTGCGCGGCCATGGGGGCGGTGGTGCTCTGGGCGGCGGCGGCCTGGTGGTGGGGGGTCCCCACCAGCGAGAGCCACGCCCTGGTGGCGGGGCTCTCCGGGGCGGCGGCGGCCCTGGAGGGGAACCTCTTCTGCATCCGCTGGCAGAAGTGGGGGCTGGTGCTGCTGGGGCTGGTGCTGTCCACCGCCCTGGGCTTCTGGGCGGGGCGCTGGGCGGAAGGGGCCACCCGGAGGAGACCCTGGTCCGGACGCGTCTACCGGACCCTCCAGATCCCCGGGGCGGCGGGGACCGCCCTCCTCCACGGGGCCCAGGACGGGCAGAAATTTCTGGGGGTGTTCCTGCTGGGGGCGGCCCTGGCCCAGGGACGGCAGGAGGCGGGGGGCGCCCTGACCATTCCCCTGTGGCTCCTGGCCGCCTGCGCCGGTTTCATGGCCCTGGGGACGGGGATCGGGGGACGGCGGATCATCGACACGGTGGGCCGGGACATGGTCTCCCTGGGCCCCCGGGAGGGGTTCTCCGCCGACCTGGCAGGGGTGGTGTGCCTGCTGGCGGCCACCCTCCTGGGCCTGCCCGTGTCCACCACCCACACCCGCACCGCCGCCCTGCTGGGGGTGGGCTGTGCGGGCGGGAGGAAGGTAAACTGGCGGGTGGCCCGGTCTGTGGTCCTGGCCTGGCTGTGGACTTTTCCCGGATGCATGGCCCTGGGGTATCTATTGGCCCGGGGGACCTTGATGCTCTGGGGAGGACCCGGGGCGGCGTAAAAAATCCCCGGAGGGCGCTTTTGGGCGCCCTCCGGGGAATCGTTTTTTCGGGGAGTTTACATGGAGACGTAGTCCAGGCCGGAGCCGCGGGTGATCTCCGCGCTCCCGGTGAGGGAGTCCAGCCAGGCGGTGGTGTCGTCGCTCTGGAGGGTGGTGGTGACCGTGTTCTTCCACTCGGGGTCGTCCCAGCCCACAAAGTACATGATGTGCCAGCCCTTGATGGCGCTGCTCTCATTCTTCACGATGCCGGTGTCGCCGGGCTGCCGGGCGGGGTCCAGAGCCCAGTTCAGGAAGTTGGGCTCCAGGCTGTCGGTGCTGGCGATGCCGGTGTACAGCCCGCCGTTGGAGGCGGAGCCGCTGTCGGCGCTGTGCTCCTCGGCCAGGGCGGCGAAGCCCTCCTCGGTGCCGTCCTCGGACTGCCACTGGTCCAGAAGGTCCTGGGCCTCCTGCTGGGCGGCGTCATACTCCTCGTCGGTGGGATCTTCACCGGCGCTGATGAGGATGTGGCGCACGTCGGCGGTGGAGGACTCGTCCCGGGCGCGGCTGTCAAACTGCACCACATAGTAGTTGTAGAGGTTGCTGTCGCTGCGGTCCTGCTCAGACAGGGTGATCTCTCCGCTCTGACGGGCGGAGTCGTACAGCCAGTCGGCGTAGGCGGCGGTGGAGAAGGTGGAGCCCACGGCGGTGGTGTGGATGGTGGAGCTGTACAGCTCGTCGGCGTACTCGTCGGCCAACGCCTGCACGTCCTCCCCGGCAGCCACGCGGTGCGGGAGCGCCTGGGCCAGGGCCGGGGCGGCGGCCTTGGCGGTATCGAAGGCGGCCTGGGTCTCCTCCTCGGTCATCTCCACAGTGTTGCCGTCCTCGTCAGTCTGCTCCTCCACAGAGGCCTGGACGGTGAAAACCGTATAGCCGAAGGTGTCCAGCTCGTCGGCGTGCTCGGTGTAGTACTCCTCCACCTGGTCGTCGGAGTAGGTCAGGCTGTCGCTGTAGGACTGGCGGTAGGAGTCGGCCAGCACCTGGTCGGCGTACAGCTCCCGGAAGGTGTCCTCGTCCATATAGCTGCCGAAGTTGACCTTCAGATAGCTGTCCAGACTGGCGTAAGAGCCGCTGGAGCGCCAGGTCTGGTCCAGAAGGGCCATCTGCTGGTCCAGGTAGTCCTGGTCGTCGGCGGGGAGGGCGTAGCCCGCATCCCCGGCGGCGTGGCAGAGCATGGTCACCTGGGTCAGGTCGGAGATGGCCTCATCCAGCAGGTGGTCGTGCCAGCTCTGGCCGGACTCCTCGTCGTAGACCTGCTCCGCCGGGTCCACGGAGGGGTCAAAGTCGGAGGTGCCATACATGGCGGCCTCGTAGTAGGCGTTATTATAGGCGGTCTGATAGTAGTACTGCACCACCGCAGGGCCGAAGCTCTCCCCGTCGATGGTGACGGCAGTGGCGCGCTTCTGGAAGAAGCCGCTGTCCCACACCAGAAGGGCAATGGCCAGAACGGCCACGATCCCTCCGGCGACGCCGTACAGGATGTGTTTGCGGCGGTTCTTGTCCGCCTCTTGGTTGTTCCGGTGCTGGACATAGGTGCTGTCCGACCGGGTCTTCTTTTCTCTGGATGCACTCACAGTTGATTTCAGTCCTCTCGTTGTAACTTACAGACGTCCGGCCCAGGCCTTGTTGGAAGAATGGAAATGTGCCCAACGGCTTTCAAGCAGGGCTTGGAGGGGCCGGACCAAAATTCCCTGATATTATACAAGAATCCAACGTTGGATTCAAGGGGAAATGGGCCGCAGAAAGTCAGCTTTTACACTTTGTTCATGGCGTGGGGAGAAGCCGGGGCAGAAAAAAAGACCGCGGCTTGCGCCGCGGCCCATATCCAAGTGAGTTTTATATACCCCGCTCTGGCCGTGTGGACCTGTTTAAAACCTGCACAAAATGGCAGGTGGGTCGCCTCCACAACGCTTTACTGCTTCCAACTTCCAGCCGACCTCAATGGGGGCCGGGAGGCCTGCAAGCCACGCCGTGAGGTGGGCGTCCCGTTTAAGAAATGTGGGTTTAAAAAGGCCCATCACGCACCGAGCAGGAAAACCCGCCTGAAGTCAAGGATTATTCTTCCTCCTCCTGGAAGAAGCGCTCCATGAAGAGGTTGTAGATCTCCTCGATCTCTTCGTCGCTGTCCAGGGTGGAGAGCAGCTCCTCGCCGTTCTCCTCCACCACCTTCATGATCACCAGGCCGTACTCCTCGTCGTCGGCGTCCACGTCCACCGGCTCTCCGCTCTCCGGGTCCTGGGAACCGGCGGGGAACATGGCGTGGTAGGTGACGCCGTTGTGCTCGAGGGTGTCCACCAGCTCCAGCTCAAATTCGTTGCCGTCCTCGTCGGTGACGGTGATAAAATCGGGGCCGAACGCCTCACTCATGGGGAATACCTCCTGCTGTTTGCTGAACCTATTGTACCCCCAACGGCGGAAAAATGCAAGTGGGGAGGGGGTCAAAATTTTACCGGCCCGTTTCCGCCGTCATTTTGCCGGGGGGCAAAAGACCGGGGCCAGCGGGGAAAATTGGCCCGGAGCCGGGGGACAGGCGGGGGAATTTTGGTCGGTTTGCCTTTACCCGGACGGGCGGGGTGTGCTATAATAAAGCTCACACAGAGGCTGCGGAGGCGGGGGCGCCTCCGCGTTGAAAAAGACGGAACAGGGAGGAAGGAAACGATGGATCTGACGGAAAAGACCCTCTCCAGCAAGACGGTGTTTCAGGGGAAAATCGTCACCCTGCTGGTGGACCAGGCCCAGCTGCCCAACGGCCGGCAGGCGGAGCGGGAGGTGGTGCTCCACCCCGGCGGCGTGGCTGTCCTGCCCCTGGATGAGGAGGGGAACGTGACCCTGGTGCAGCAGTACCGCTACCCCTTCCACCAGATCCTTCTGGAACTGCCCGCCGGCAAGCTGGACGGGGATGAGGACCACCGCCTGGCCGCCGCCCGGGAGCTGAGCGAGGAGACGGGCCTGGAGGCGGGGGAGCTGACCTATCTGGGGTGCATGCTGGCCTCCCCCGGCTTCAGCGACGAGCGGCTGCACATGTATCTGGCCCGAAAGCTGAGCCGGTCCCAGAGCCACCCGGACGACGACGAGTTTTTGAATGTGATTACCATGCCCTTTGACGAGCTGTGCCGGCAGGTGATGGACGGGACCGTGGAGGACGCCAAGACGGTGGCCACGGTGCTGAAGACCAAGGTGCTGTTGAAGCTGTGACTGGAGAGGGGGACCCCAAGTGGGAAAGACCATTCTGATCGTGGAAGATGAGCAGAATATTGTGGACATTCTGTCCTTCAATCTGAGCCGGGAGGGGTATGACACCCTGGAGGCCTATGACGGCGCCACCGGGCTGCAGCTGGCCCTGGAGCAGAACCCGGACCTGATTCTGCTGGACCTGATGCTGCCGGGCATGAACGGCTTTGACGTGTGCCGGAAGCTGCGGGAGGCGGGGTCCGCCGTACCCATCCTCATGCTCACCGCCCGGGAGGAGGAGGCCGACAAGGTGCTGGGCCTGGAGCTGGGGGCGGACGACTATATCACCAAGCCCTTTGCCATGCGGGAGCTGATGGCCCGGGTGAAGGCCAACATCCGCCGGGTGTCCATGGGTCCCGCTCCGGCCCCTCAGCCGGAGGCCGAACCGGGCAAGCGGCTGGACCTGGGCCGGGTGGTGGTGGACCTGGACGGAGCCACCGTGTACAAGGACGGGGCACCCCTGGAGCTCACCCAGCGGGAGTACGACCTGATCCGCTTCCTGGCCTCTCAGCCGGGGAAGGTCTTCTCCCGGGAGGCCCTGATGGAGCATGTGTGGAACTATGAGGGCTATGTGGGAGACGTGCGGGCGGTGGATGTGGCGGTGCGCCGCCTGCGGGAGAAAATCGAGGACGACCCCGCCTCGCCCAAGTTCATTTTGACCAAGCGGGGGATGGGGTACCTGTTCGGGGGACAGACGGGGTGACGGGCGGCCTTTGACCGCCTCCCATCAAGCAGTTCCTGCCCCGATCCCTGATATTCCTCCAAGGAGGTGTCCGAAAACATGCTTCGAAGCCTGCATATGAAGCTGGTGATGATCATGGTGCTGCTCATCCTGTCTCTGATGACGGTGGTGGGCACGTTCCTGAT
>CALWWF010000130.1 GCA_944385165.1 uncultured Oscillospiraceae bacterium | reverse complement strand
ACCCCCGGCTTCGGCGGCACCCAGCGCCTGGCCCGCATCGTGGGGGTGTCCAACGCCATGGAGCTGATCCTCACCGCCAAGAACATTAACGCCCAGCAGGCCAAGGAGATCGGCCTGGTCAGCCACGTCTATCCCCCTGAGGAGCTGATGGACAAGGCTATGGAGCTGGCCCAGGCCATCGCCGCCAACGCCCAGGTGGCCGTGCGCCAGTCCAAGGCCGCCATCCGCCGTGGCCAGCAGACCGACATGTACACCGGCGCCGCCTACGAGGCGGAGGCCTTCGCCCTGTGCTTCTCCACCGAGGACCAGAAGGACGCCATGACCGCCTTTGTAAACAAGGAGAAGGTCACCTCCTTTAAGAATCGCTGAGACGATCGAAAAAGTGGCACAGCCACTTTTTCGAGAAGGGCCGCCCTTTGGGCGGCCCTTCTTGCGTTCCTGCTGCATATTTGGTTAAATGTTCTGAAATTGCCTTGCCATTCTCCCAAAAATATGGAATAATTGGGCTGTGAGACCCCGCAATCAGAAGGAGGAAATGGAATGAAGCGAAAAAAGACGTTTTCCCAGGAAGAACTGCGCTATTTAAAGCTCCTGGCCCAGCAGTACCCCACGGTGCAGGCGGCCAGCAGCGAGATCATCAACCTCCAGGCGATTTTAAACCTGCCCAAGGGCACTGAACATTTTATCTCCGATCTCCACGGGGAGTACGAGGCCTTTCTCCACATCCTGAACTCCTGCTCCGGCGTCATCAAGGAGAAGGTGGACGACCTGTTCGCCGCCACCATCTCCAAGGCGGACCGGGACGAGCTGTGCACCCTTATCTACTACCCGGAGGACAAGCTGGAACAGCTCCACGGCAAGTATGAGGACATAGACGAGTGGTACCGCATCACCCTCCACCGCCTCATCGAGATCTGCCGCTGGGTGTCCTCCAAGTACACCCGCTCCAAGGTGCGCAAGGCCCTGCCGAAAGACTACGCCTACATCATTGACGAGCTGCTCCACACCCACTACGACGAGGCGGACAAGCGGGACTACTACGAGAACATCATCAACACCATCATCGACCTGGGCCAGGCCGACCGGTTCATCGAGGCGGTGTCCGCCGTCATCAAGCGCATGGCGGTGGACCACATGCACATCGTGGGGGACATCTTCGACCGGGGCCCCCGGGCGGACATCATCATGGACTCCCTGCTGGATTACCACAGCGTGGACATCCAGTGGGGCAACCACGACATCCTCTGGATGGGGGCGGCCTGCGGCTCCCGCACCCTGGTGGCCACGGTGCTGGCCAACTCCATCCACTACAACAACCTGGAAGTCATCGAAACGGGGTATGGCATCTCCCTGCGCCCCCTGTCCGTATTTGCCAACGAGGTTTACCGGGACTGCGACGTGCGCCGCTTCGCGGTGAAGCTCACCGGCCCCGACGCGGAGCAGTACAGCGAGAAGGATAAGCTCCTCTCCGCCCGGATGCATAAAGCCATCACCATCATCCTCTTCAAGCTGGAGGGGCAGAAGATCCTCCGCCACCCGGAGTACGGCATGGCCGACCGGCTGCTGCTGGACAAGGTGGACTACGAAAACAAGTGCATCACCATCGACGGGTTGACCTACCCCCTGGAGGATGTGGACTTCCCCACCGTGGACCCCCAGGACCCCTATGCCCTCACCCCCGAGGAGGACAGCGTCATCAACCAGCTCACCGCCTCCTTCCAGCGCAGTGAGAAGCTGCAAAAGCATGTGCGCTTCCTCTACTCCAAGGGGAGCCTGTACAAAATTTTCAACGGAAACCTGCTCTTCCACGGCTGCATTCCCATGACGGAGGATGGACAGCTCCTCTCCTTCCACATCGGCGGTAAGGAGCGCCGGGGCCGGGAGTTTCTGGACTATGTGGACACCGCCGCCCGCCAGGCCTACTACCTCAAGCCCGGCTCTACCGAGCGGAAGCTGGGGATGGATCTATTGTGGTTCCTCTGGGCCGGGCGGAACAGCCCCATCTTCGGCCGCGACCGGATGACCACCTTCGAGCGCCGGCTCATCAAGGACGAAAGCGCCTGGACCGAGCCCAAGAACGCCTACTACACCCTCTACCAGGACCCCGCCGTGTGCGACTTTCTCCTGAAGGAGTTCGGCCTGGAGGGCCCCCACTGCCACATCATCAACGGCCACATCCCGGTCAAATCCAAGAAGGGGGAGAGCCCCATCAAAGGGGGCGGCAAGCTGCTGGTCATCGACGGCGGCTTCTGCCGGGCCTACCAGCCCACCACCGGCATCGCCGGGTACACCCTCATCTACAACTCCTGGGTCATGCGCATCGTCTCCCATCAGCCCTTCTGCGGCCGGAAGGAGGCCATTGAAGAGAATAAGGACATCGCCAACAGCTCCCAGGTGTTCGAGCGCATGGAGGCCCGCCTGAAGATCGCCCAAACCGACGTGGGCCGCCAGCTCCAGGCCCAGTCCGACGACCTGCGCAATCTGGTGGAGGCCTTTAAGGCCGGCGTTGTCCTGGAGGACCACAGGGAGTGAAGCGTGGATTAATTGACAATTGACAATGGACAATTGACAATTTTTCCGCTGGGACCGCCCAAAGCCTTCCCCCTGTAAGGGGAAAGGTGGCCCGAAGGGCCGGATGAGGGTGCGTTTTTTAGAAGATGACAGCACCTAGATGCGCACCCTCATCAGTCAGCCTTCCGGCTGACAGCACCCTACCCCCTCTGTCTCGCTGCGCTCGACATCTCCCCCTGACAGGGGGAGTCGGCCCCCTGTAAGAGGGAAGCCTTGGCGGGAGCCCCTAAGGGCTGCCCGTTCCTTCGTAAATAGCAGGCACGCCCCCGGGCCTCTGGCCCGGGGGCGTGCTTTGCCTGTATGGAACTAGGGAAGGACCACCAGTTGGGAGGGGTCCTGATCTCCAGAGCCGTTTATATGGACGAAGGAAATATCAATTGACCACGGCTCTTGCAAAACAAGGGATGGAGCGACCAAGCTTCCTGCCTCCATCCGAATGGGAAGGGGAAGCGTGACCTCCTCGCCGGTCTCCTCGACCCAAGATTTATAACACAGGTCCAAAGGTTCTCCGTCCACCAAGGCCTGGGACTCTCCCATGGTCATCTGGATGGTCACATCCCGGTAGGTCATCGTGGCAGTCTGGGTATCCGCATCCCAGGTATATTCCGCCCCCAAACCCCGGCACAGCGCCTCCACATCGGTATAGAACGGACTGCCGTCATACTGATAGCGGGGAACGTAGAAGGGGTACAGGCGCTCCTCCTCGTTTGCCAAAGTAGGTTCTGAACCGTCCAGGGGGAACTCCGTATCCCCAAAGATGATGGACTCCACTTCACTGACATCGGAAAAATTCACTTGAACAAATTCAATCTGGAAGATAAATACTCCGCTGTTCCAGTCGAAGTGTGTGCGATCCAAACCTTCTAACTGAGAGGAGGTAATCAAAGAGCCGTCCTTCATTTTCAGCACGAACCGCCCGCCCGTAGCGTCCCAGCCGGTGTCTGTCTTCATTTCTCCCACGCTCTGGATCTCATAATACAGCTGGGTAGGGGTGAGAGTGGCCTCCGTCAGAATGGCCCGCTGGCCATTCAGGGAGTTGAATAGAAATTCCTGGTCAGTCTCCAGATGGGCGGAGCCCACCACGGTGTCCAGGGGGATCTCCACGGAGTACTCCCGGCCCATGAAGCCCACCCAAAGCTCCAGAGGGGTATCCATCGGGCCGATCCAGCGCTCAAAGGTTGCGTGTACCTTCCAGGAACGGCTGGTGTCCGAGGGGGCGGGTAAGCTGCTGCCTCCGATTCCGCCGCCGGTATATTCATAGCCGGCGGCCTCCGTGACCTCTTTTTGGTTACACATGATAGTATCCGGTCCGGATTTTCCCGTCTCCAGCATGTTGTCCGCCATCTCGTCCCCCCATATCTCCCGATGGAGCTCCGCATCCGAGCGGCTGTGCATCAAGTCGTCCACCGCGGCTTCGTTCAGTCCCTCAAGGGTGACGGTGGCGTAGACGGTCATGCCGTCGTAGTAGGCGCTGTTTACGGTAAAGCGGAAGTCCTCGTTCTCCGCGCTGCCCAGGTCCGTCTGGACGTAGGGCTCCAGGCCGCTGGTGTCCCCCTGGAAAAATGCATGCAGCAGGCCCAGCTGGCTCCCCACCGCCACCGCCGACCCGGTGAGCACCACCAGGGCGGCGGCCAGGGCCAGGATCAATTTCTTTTTGTGCATGGGTCTCCTCCGTTTCTGTCCCGGTTGTGTGTGCGTCCCGGCCTGGGAGAGCACCTGTTCCACCAGCTCCTCCCGGGGGGAGAGCTGGTCCATCATGTCCTTGTATTCTCTCCGCAGCATGTTCTAACCCTCCTCCGTCAGCAGTTTTTTCAATTTTCCCCTTGCCCGCAGCAGCTGGGAGCGCACGGTGGAGGGGTTGCGCTCCAGCAGCCGGGCGATCTCCTCCGTGGTCATGTCCTCATAGTAGTATAGGTGCAGGATGGTCCGGTCCTTCTCCGGCAGCCTGCGCAGCTCCTCCCACAGCTCCTCCCCCTCCGGGGCGGGGACGGAGAGCGCCTGGCTGAGGGGCTCGGTGCGCCGGCGCCGCAGCGCAGCGTGGAGCCCGTTGGCGCAGTTCACCGTCACCCGCAGCAGCCACGCCTTCCGGTGCTCCTCCGAGGTGAAGGCGGGGGCCCGGGTGAGGTAGCGGAGAAACACCTCCTGGAACAGGTCCTCCGCGTCGCTGGTGTTGCCCGTGCGGGCGAAAGCCAGGCGGTAGACCATATTGGAGTAGCGGCGGACCACCTCTTCCGGGCTGTCCGCCAGATGGGCTGTCTCCATGTCCTCTCCTCCTTTCACCCTAAACACCCCCGGGAGGGGGCAGATGTTGCAGACGTGTCTAAAACATTTTATCATACGTCCTCCGGGTCGAAAAAAAGAATTGACAAGCTCCCGGAGTTGGGAGTAAGATAAGTGCAAGTTCAATTTTGCCGGCGGGGATGCCGGCAGGCATGTTGGATACCATGGCAATGACCGGGAAGTAAGCGGGTCCGGACGCACAGAGAAGGAGCGGTTGGTGGAAGCTCTAAGAAAGGACCCAAGTCTGAAGCTCGCCCGCGAGCCGCCCTGCTGAACGGGGAGCCCCGGCGCTCCCTCACTAGGAGGGACGGAGTCCCACCGTTATCGGGGAAACGAGCGCACGGGAAATACGCATCCCGTGAAGTTAGGTGGTACCACGGAGTAGAAATACGGCTTCGTCCTATCGGAAGAGATGGGACGGAGCCGTTTTTGTCTGTCCCGGCCTTGAGAAGCCCGGCCGGGGGGCGGACGCAGAAGGAAGAGGACCGAGGATTCGGTTTGGTTTTGTGATTTGCGGAGGTGACGGTGTGATGAATGGAGCGCAGGCTTTGATCGAGAGCTTGAAGCAGGAACAGGTAGAGCACATCTTTGGGTACGCGGGGGCGACGATCTGCCCCCTGGTGGACGCGCTGAAGGACCACCCGGAGATCGCCTATACCCTGGTGCGGACGGAGCAGAACGCGGGGCATATGGCCTCCGGCTACGCCCGGATGAGCGGCAAGGTGGGGGTGTGCATGGTGACCAGCGGCCCGGGGGCCACCAACCTGATCACCGGCATCGCCACCGCCTACATGGACTCCATCCCCATGGTGGCCATCACCGGCCAGGTGCCCAGCAA
>CALWWF010000129.1 GCA_944385165.1 uncultured Oscillospiraceae bacterium | reverse complement strand
CGATGGCCATATTCCGCCCCGGGTACTCCTCCCGCACCGAGCGGAACAGGGTCTCGAAGGACAGGCGGTTGTGGGCGTAGTCCACGATGGCGCACAGGGAGCCGTCGGCGTTGGAGAACACCTCCATCCGCCCGGGCACCCGGGCCCGCACCAGGCCGTCGTACACCGCCCAGGCGGGGATGTGCAGCACCTGGCACACGGCGATGGCCCCCAGGGCGTTCTCCACGTTGAACAGCCCCGGCATGGTCAGCCGGAACTCCCGCTCATACTGGGGGGTGCGCACCTGAAAGACGGTCTGGCCGTCCTCCTTCCGCACCCGGCTGGCGTACACGTCCGCCTGGGGGTCCTTTTGGGAGAAGGTCACCACCGGCTGCCCGGCGGCCCGGGCGGCGGAGAGCACCTCATCCGAACGGTCACAGTCCAGGTTCACGCAGCCGGCTTTGGCCTGGGCAAAAATTTTCAGCTTGGAGGCGAAGTAGTCCTCAAAGTCCGGGTGCTCGATGGGGGAGATGTGGTCGTAGCCGATGTTCAGGAAACAGGCCGCCGCAAACTCCGTGCACAAGGTCCGGTGATACTTGAGGGCCTGGCTGGACACCTCCATGGTCAGGTACTCCAGCCCCGCCTGTGCCGCGTGGGCCAGATGCCGCTGCAAGTCCAGGGGCTCCGGAGTGGTGAGGTGGGACTCGAAGCGCTCCACCCCGTCATAGGTGTCGATGGAGGAGATGACCCCCGTCTCCCCCTTCCCCTGTTTGGCCTGGTAGGCGTCCAGGATGGATTTCAGATAGTAGGTGGAGGAGGACTTGCCCTTGGTGCCGGTGAAGCCCACCACCTTCAGCTTCCCCGAGGGGTGGCCGTAGTACCGGTCGGCCAGCAGGGCCATGGCCCGGCGCAGGTCGGAGAGGAGCAGGCAGGGCAGGGGGCTGTCCGGGTAGGGCCGCTCCGAGGCGTAGACCACCGCCCCCCGGCTCTGGGCCATGGCCAGGAACTCCGGCTTGAAGTGGGCCCCCTTGCACACAAACAGGGTGCCGGGGACCACGCTGCGGGAGTCGCAGGACACCAGGGCCACCGGCTGCTCCCGGTCCAGCCCCTCCGGGGCCGGGGCGGAGAGCAGATCCTCCTGCTCCAGTAGGGACAGATACTCGCCCAGAGGGCGGATGGAATTGGACATATTCAGACACCTCCGGGGAATGAAATAGACTTTTACTTGGTAAAGATCCGGCGCAGAGGGCCGCGGCAGGCCTGGATGGACCGCTCGGCCAGCACAGCCATGGCGTCCAGGTAGAAGGGGGACAGGTGGTGCTGGCTGGAGAACACCGACAGCTCGGTGCAGGCCAGGATGGCGCAGTCGCACCCCTGGTCCTCCAGGTCCTGGTGGACCACGGCGAACTTCTCCGGGTCCCCCGCCTTCCCCGCCTTGATGTCGTCGTAGATGAGGGACATGACCTTTTTCTGGGCCGCCGGCGAGGGAACCTTGGGCTCCATGCCCAGGGCCAGGAGCTCCTTTTGATAGATGCCGGTCTGCACCGTGCCGTCGGTGCCCAGAACGCCCGGATAGCGGCAGCCCCGGCTGGCCAGGACCTCGCAGGCCTCCCGCACCATGTGGAGGATGGGGATGGAGATCTGCTCCTGCACCTTGTCCAAAAAGTAGTGGGCCGTATTGCAGGGCACCGCGATGGCGGTGCATCCCCCCTGCTCCAGAAGCCGCGCCCCGTACAGCAGGCGGTCGTACACCGGCTCCACGTCCCCGGACAGGATGGCCTCCGTGCGGTCAGGCACCCGGTTGTCCGAGAAGATCAGCATGGAGATGTGCTCCTGGTCCGTGCGGGCCGCCGTGCGGTCGATGATATACTGATAAAACGTGTTGGTGGCCTGGGGACCCATGCCGCCTAATACCCCTAAACGGTACTCTTCCATAAAAACCACCTTTGTAAATGTTTGAATTGACAATTGACAATGGACAATTGACAATTTTAGCGCCCTGGGGCGCTGGAGAAAAGGAAATCACGCGCCGGTTGGAAGACCGTCCCGAAAAGGCTTCCCCCTATAAGGGGGAAGCTGTCAGCCGGAAGGCTGACTGATGAGGGTGCGTATCCAGGCCCTATCTCCTTCTGACAACCGCCCCCTCATCCGTCACAGCTTCGCCGTGCCACCTCCCCCCTGGAAGGGGGAAGGCTTATGATACGTTTACATGAAAGGGGCGCATTCCCCGCCCGCTCCGGTTTCGCGATTGACAAACCCGGGCGGGGTGGTATAATAAACATAGAAGGGCGCTGTTGCGACGGTTAGCCCTCATGGCAGCAAGATTGAACTATGCTGACCGTTCGGGACCTAGCCGAGCGGTCAGCACGCTTTTATGGTCATGATGTACGCCAAAATGGCGAAACATACTAGAAACCTTAGGCCTTGTTTGAAATATGTCAACACGCCCAAACGGCGGGCCTTTTTCCGCCATACTGCGTTAATTTTCCTTGCAATACACAAAGTATTGCTGCGTCAAATTGCCTTGTCTGGCGAAAAAATCCCTCGCCGTTGGGCATATTTCCATGTTTCAAATAAGGCCTAGAAATTGCTTTCCTCGGTGTCCCATATCGGCCTCACCCCCTTTCCGGGGGAGTAGCTAACCGCCTGTATGCAACAGCGCCCGCCCCCGTCAGGGGGCTTTTTTATTGTACCATTGGGCGCTGAAATTTGTCAATTTATGGCGCATTTTCCATCAAGCCATCCCCTTCTGACAACCGTCCCCTCATCCGTCACGGCTTCGCCGTACCACCTTCCCCCCTAAGGGGGGAAGGCTTATGATACGTTTCTATGAAAGGGATGCGAAACCTGCCGCCGTTCCCCTCATCCGCCCCAGTGTGTCCACTGGGGCACCTCCTCCCAGGAGAAGGCTCTTGCGGGCGCATCCTATGCGCCCCTACGAAAAAACAGGAACCTTTTCGATGATGCCGTAGGGGCCGGTCCCAGACCGGCCCGCCGTCAACGGACCAGGTACCGTTGGCTCAAAGAACCCAGGCGCGGAAGTTGAATTGCGACAAGTGCAAATTTTGCAAACCCAGGGCCCAGTGGCCCGGCGGGAATTTAGAGCGTCACTCAGATTTTGCGCGCCGGAAGGATTGTGAAACCTACCAGTAGTGCGTCCCCCGTATGGGGTCCGGGGCCGACTCCCCCTGTCAGGGGGAGATGGCCCGAAGGGCCAGAGGGGGTAGGGAGGGCGAATATGAGCGCGGAGCGCTCATCCTGAGCCGTCCCCGGGGGCGTTTTGCCTACTTTGCCGCCATGGGCAAAGTAGGTCGCCGCCGTAGCGGCGAAACACTCCCTGCGAAAAACTTAGTCCACCGGCCGTTTGTTGTACTGCCGGAACCGCTTCCAATTCCCCAGATGGTTTTTCAAGATGCGCAGCCGCCGTTTCAGGGAGGCGTCCTGGGCATACACCAGGGAGTGGGAGTCCTTCCCGGCCCGGATGAGCTCTTTCATCTCCTTGTGGTAGCCCTTGGGGGTAAAGTCGAAGGCCACCTTTTTGGGCACCATCCGCCACAGGGACTTGTCCTGGGTGATGACGAAGGGCAGGTCCTTCCCCTCCACCCGGTCCTCCACCACCAGCTTTGCGATGTTGTGGCCGGAGCCGGTGACGTAGTAATTGCTGCGGCCCTGGCGGCAGTTGATCTCGAAGGCCTTGTATTTCCCGTCCCGCTGGTCGTACTTGATGTCGAAGTTGGAGAAGCCGGTGAAGTGCAGATCCTCCAGCATCGCCTTGATCTTCCGGG
>CALWWF010000128.1 GCA_944385165.1 uncultured Oscillospiraceae bacterium | reverse complement strand
GATCGCAAAGGAGGAAAAGGCGGACTTCGGCAAGCTGAAGCTGGATGAGTGCTATGTGGACATTGGAGCTAAGGACGTGGCCCAGGCCCGAGAGATGGTCCAGATCGGCGACACCGCTGTCTACGATACCCCTACGTTTTGCAATGGGGGGAAAGTGATTTCCCCTTACCTAGATAACCGCATCTCCTGCGCCATTCTGCTCCAGGTGCTCGCCCGGCTGCCGGAGGACCACCCCAACGATCTGTACTTCGTCTTCTCCGCTCAGGAGGAGGTGGGCCTGCGGGGCGCTAAGACCGCCGCCTGGGCGATAGAGCCGGACTACGCCCTGGCGGTGGATGTGACCGATGTGGACGACACCCCCGGCACGGAGCGCTGCGGCACCGTGCAGCTGGGCAAAGGGGCGGCCATCAAGTGGATGGACCACTCGGTCATTTGTCATCCAGAGATTGTAAAGGAATTAGGGCTTACAGCGCAGGAACAGGGCGTCCCTGTTCAGCGGGACATTCTGCGCTCCGGCGGCACCGACGCGGGGGCCATCCACACCAGCCGCGCCGGGGTGCGCACCGGAGGGGTGTCCGTGCCCTGCCGGTACATCCATACGCCGGTGGAGATGGCCGATCTCTCCGACGTTCAGGCGTGTGTGGAGCTGGTTTCGGCTTTTATACAGAAGAAATTGACTTAAACTCAGGAGAAGTTTCGCCGCCGGGGCGGCGAAATCTCACCCAAGACAAACAAGAGAAAATAAGAGGAAGTAACCAAATTATGAGTTTACAAATCAGCGAAAAAGTGAGAGAGCTGGGCCGCCAGGCCCAAAGTGAGTTGACCGGCCAATTTGCCCGCATCGATGCCATCGCCGAGGAGAACGCCGCCCGGGTCCTGGACGCCTTCCAGACCCACCGGGTGGCGGAGGGCTACTTTGCCGGCACCACCGGCTACGGCTACGACGACTTAGGGCGGGACAAGCTGGATGAGATCTACGCCCAAATTTTCGGCACCGAGGCCGCCCTGGTGCGCATCCAGTTCGTCAACGGCACCCACGCCATTGCCGCCGCCCTGTACGGCTGTTTGAAAACCGGGGACGTACTGGTCTCCGCCGTAGGGGCCCCCTACGATACCCTTCTGGGGGTCATCGGCGCGGTGGATAAGGGCCACGGGTCCCTGAAAGACTATGGAATCGAATATAGGAAAGTAGAACTCCTTGACAATAAGCCGGACCTGGAGGGCATGGCCAAAGCCGCCGCAGACCCCCGGGTGAAGGCGGTGCTCATCCAGCGCTCCAAGGGATACTCCACCCGCTCGTCCCTGTCGGTGGCGGAGATCGGGGAGATGTGCCGCGTGATCAAGTCGGCCAACCCCAGCGCCGCCATCCTCGTGGACAACTGCTACGGGGAGTTTGTGGAGACCCTGGAGCCCACCCATGTGGGGGCCGACCTGGTGGTAGGCTCTCTCATCAAAAATCCCGGCGGCGGGCTGGCCCCCACCGGCGGCTATCTGGCCGGGCGGCGCGACCTGGTGGAGGGGGCGGCCATGCGCCTCACCGTGCCCGGCATCGGGGCGGAGTGCGGCTCCACCCTGGGGAACAACCGCCTGCTGTACCAGGGGCTGTTCCTGGCCCCCCATACGGTGGCCCAGGCAGTGAAGACCGCCGTGTTCGCCGCCCGGGTGATGGAGCTGCTGGGGTATGAGACCGAGCCGGTCTCCACCGCCGTCCGCCACGACATCATCCAGATGATCCACATGAAACAGCCTGAGGCCCTGAAAAAGTTCTGCAAGGGCATCCAGTTCGGAGCCCCGGTGGACTCTTACGTCACCCCGGAACCCTGGGATATGCCCGGCTACGACTGCCAGGTGATCATGGCGGCGGGAGCCTTCATCCAGGGGGCGTCCATCGAGCTGTCCGCCGACGCCCCCATGCGGGAGCCCTACACGGTCTACCTCCAGGGCGGCCTCACCTTCGAGTCGGGCAAGCTGGGGGTGCTGCTCGCCGTGGAGGAGCTGCTGAAGCCCTGACGAATTCGGCATAGGACAAGGGAAAATGCGCATATTCTCTCTTGCTGGGAGGGAGGCGCATGGGCCGGTTGGAAAAACGAAGGCGGGCGTGGCAGCGGTTTTGCCGCCGGAGTGGCTGCGTTGGAAGCTCACGCCACCGCGGCCTGTCCGGCCCGGGGTTCCGGGGCCGGTTCCGCCCCTGGCAGGTCACCATAGGGGTGGGGCTTCTGCTGGCCGCGCTGCTCATCGGCTTTCTGGAGGCCCGCCTGCGCCCCATGGTGGTGACGGCCGCCCAGGCCCAGGCACAAAACGCCATCGCCCAGGTGGTGGAGCAGGCAGTTTTAGAGCAGTTAGGGGAGCAGGGAGTCACCTATTCCGACCTGGTGACCATCCAGCGGGACGCCTCCGGGGCCATTGCCGCCCTGACCACAAACACCGCCGCCATGAACCGCCTCCGGGCGGAGCTGATTGGGGTGGTGCTGGAGGCTTTGGACGGGATAGACGTATCCCAGATCCAGATCCCCCTGGGCAGTCTGCTGGACTTTGACCTCATCTGGGGACTTGGACCCACCATGAAGGTCCACGCCATGACGGTGGGGACGGTGGACGGGACATTTGACAGTACGTTCTCGTCCGTAGGGGTGAACCAGACCCTCCATAAAATCGACCTGGAGCTGGCGGTCCCTCTTACCCTCATGCTGCCCGGCGGTGCGGTGGAGACCACCTGCGTCTCCCGCCTGCCCATCGCCGAGACTGTGATCGTCGGCCAGGTGCCGGAGACCTATCTGCAATTTTAAAGGAACCAGACGCCGGGGAGGCCCCCGCGCAGGGAGGAGTTTTTACTTTGGAAGCACACGAGGAGATTTTGGCCCTGCGCCGGGAGCTGGAGCAGGCCAACTATGAGTACTACGTCCAGGATAACCCCACCATGTCCGACTACGACTACGACCACAAGCTCCGCCGCCTGGAGGAGCTGGAGGGGGTGCACCCGGAACTCATCACCCCGGACTCTCCCACCCAGCGGGTGGGTGGGAAGCCCCTGGAGTCCTTCCAGACGGTGGTCCACAAGGTGCCCCTGGAGTCCCTCCAGGACGTGTTCGACTATGAAGAGCTGCGCCAGTTCGACCAGCGGGTAAAGGCCGCGGAGCCGGAGGCGGCATACGACGTGGAGCCCAAGGTGGACGGACTGTCTGTGGCCCTGGAGTACGAAAACGGCCTGTTTGTCCGGGGCGCTACCCGGGGGGACGGCCAGGTGGGGGAGGACGTGACTGAGAATCTACGGACTGTAAAGTCGATCCCCTTGCGGATTCCAGACGCCCCGGCACAGCTCATCGTCCGGGGTGAGGTCTATATGCCCAAGAAGGTGTTTCACGCCCTGAACGAGGAACGGGAGAAGCGGGGAGAGGCTCTCTTCGCCAATCCCCGCAACGCCGCTGCCGGTTCTCTGCGGCAGCTGGACCCCAAAGTCGCCGCCTCCCGGCGGCTGGACATCGCGGTATTTAACATCCAGTGGGCGGAAGGGGAGACCTTCCGCACCCATCTGGAAACCTTAGACTACTTGAAGCAGAAGGGGTTTAAAGTAATTCCCCATGTCAGCTGCGCCACCATTGAGGAGGCCATCCGGCAGGTGGCGGACATTGGGGAGAACCGGGATCAGTATTCCTTTGACATTGACGGGGCGGTCATCAAGGTCAACGACCTGAGCCAGCGGGAGCGCCTGGGCAGCACGGCCAAGTTCCCCCGGTGGGCGGCGGCCTATAAGTATCCCCCGGAAATAAAACCCTCCAAGGTGCTGGACATTGTCATCCAGGTGGGCCGCACCGGGGTGCTCACCCCCAAGGCGGTGCTGGAGCCGGTGCGTTTGGCGGGGACCACCGTCACCAACGCCACCCTCCACAACCAGGATTTTATCGCCGAGAAGGACGTGCGCATCGGGGACACGGTCCTGGTGCGCAAGGCGGGGGAGATCATCCCGGAAATTTTGTCTGTGGTCATGGAGCGGCGGCCGGAGGGGACCCAGCCCTATGTGTTTCCCGCGGTGTGCCCGGTGTGCGGCGCGCCGGTAGAGCGGGACGAGGACGGGGCCCACATCCGCTGCACCGGGGCGGAGTGCCCCGCCCAGCTGCTGCGGAATCTGGCCCACTTCGCCTCCCGGGACGCTATGGACATCGACGGCCTGGGCATCGCGGTGGTGGAGAACCTGGTAAACGCGGGGCTGGTGAAGACCCCCGGAGACCTGTATTTCCTGAAAGCGGAGGACGTGGAGCCTCTGGAGCGCATGGGCAAGAAGTCCGCCCAGAACCTGATCGCCGCCATCGAGCGCTCCAAAAGTCAGGACCTGTCCCGGCTGCTGTACGCCTTCGGCATCCGGCAGGTGGGGCAGAAGGCGGGAAAGATCCTGGCCGCCCGCTTCCGCACCCTGGACGCCCTCCAGGCCGCCACCCTGGAGGAGCTCACCGCCGTGGATGACATCGGGGCCATCACCGCTCAGAACATTCTGGACTGGTTTTCCAGCCCCCAGAGCCAGCACCTGATTTCCCGATTGAAGGAGGCCGGGGTGAACATGACAGCGGCGGAGCAGGGGAGTGACCAGCGCTTTGCGGGGATGACCTTTGTGCTCACGGGAGCTCTGGAGCACTTCACCCGGGACCAGGCCGCCGCTCTCATTGAGGAGCGCGGGGGGAAGGCGGCCTCCTCCGTGTCCAAAAAGACTACCTATGTGGTGGCTGGAGAGGCGGCGGGCTCCAAGCTGCGGAAGGCCCAGGAGCTGGGAGTCCCCGTTTTGTCGGAGGAGGAGTTCCAAAATCTCATGGCCTGACCGGCCTCCCGCCTTGTCCCTCCCTGTGGTTTTGTGCTATAATACGGTCTTGGACGGGCGGGCTGCACTGCGGTCCGCCCGCTTTGTGTGTACTTGTACGGTTACATTGGAAAAAGAGGGATCGGTATGAAACAGGGATATATTTATATCGCCGTCGCCACCGTCATGTTCAGTACCATGGAGGTGGCCCTGAAGTACATCGTGGGGGAGGTCAACTCCGTCCAGCTCACCTTCACCCGGTTTTTCATCGGGTTTTTGTTCCTGGCTCCGCTGGCCTGGCGGACTTTGAAAAAGCGGGGGCTGTCCCTGGACAAAAAGAGCGTGGCCTATTTTGCCCTGCTGGGCCTGGTGGGGATCGCCATCTGTATGCCCATCTACCAGCTGTCGGTGAACTACACCGACTCCGCCGTGGTGGCGGTGCTGTTCAGCTGCAACCCGGTGTTCGTCACCTTCCTGGCCTTTCTGCTGCTGGGGGAGGCCATCCGGGGCCGGCATATCGCCGCATTGCTGCTGGAGGTGGTGGGGACCATCGTCATCATCAACCCTTTCCACACCCGGCTGAACCTGATCGGCGTGGCCCTGGCGCTGACCGCCACCGTTTTGTTTGCCATCTACGGGGTCATGGGGAAGAAAAAGGTGGCCCAGTTCGGCGGTTCGGTGGTCACCTGTTTCAGCTTCCTGTTCGGCAGCCTCATTATCCTGATTTTTATCGCCGTCACCCATATTCCGGCTGTGGCGGAGGCCATTACCGCCGCAGGTTTGCCCGCCTTTGCCAATATCCCGCTCATCTCCGGATACACCCTGGAAAATCTGCCGGTGGTGCTGTACGTCTCCGCCGGCGTGGCGGGGGTTGGCTTCTGCGCCTACTTTATGGCCATGGAGTACCAGCCGGCCAGCATCGTCTCCCTGGTCTACTTCTTTAAGCCCGCCCTGTCCCCGGTCCTGGCCTGGGCCCTCCACGGGGAGGAGATCCCGCTGAATATGCTGCTGGGCATCATCTTGATCGTCGCCGGTTCCTTCTGCGCCATCGTGCCGGGGGTGCTGGAGGCGAAAAAAGGCATGGCATTCCAGCACTTCTGATCTTCCTTCTTTTTCTTGCCTTCTTTTTCTTGAAAGAAAAAGAAGCAAAAAGAACTTTATACCTGATGATAAACTAGGCCTTGTTTGAAAATTGGAAATGTGCCCGACGGCGAGGGATTTTTTCGCCAGACAAGGCGATTTGACGCAGCAATCCTTGGTGGATTGCAAGGAAAATCAACGCAGTATGGCGGGAAAAGACCCGTCGTCGGGGCTGATTGACATTTTTCAAACATGGCCGAGTAAAAAAGCCCAGGGGAGCGGTCCTCTGGGCTTTTTGCGTATCATATTCAACGGGGGAATGGGGAAGGGGAGAGGTCACGTTTTCTCCTCTGAAGATTCGGATTTTTCCGGTTTTTTGTGTTTTTTTACCTTTCCTAAGGGATTGGCCCGGGCGGCAGTGCGCAGGTCCTCGTTGTCCACATGGGTATAGATCTGGGTGGTGTTCAAATGGTCATGGCCCAGCACCTCCTGAAGGGTACGCACGTCCACGCCGTTCTGCAGCATCAGCGTGGCCGCCGTGTGGCGCAGCTTGTGGGCGGAGTACTGGGTGCTGTCCAGCCCGGCGGCGGTCAGGTGCTTCTTCACCAACTTATGAACTGCCGCCCGGGAGATGCGCCGGCGGTTCTGGAGAGTGACGAACAGGGCGTTCTCGTCTACCAGGGTGAGCATGCTGCGCTGGGTGAGCCAGTCCTCCAGCGCGCTCTGGCACGCCTCGTTGAGAAAGAGCATCCGCTCCTTGTTGCCCTTGCCCAGTACCCGGAGCTGGTTGCCCCGCACATCGGTGACATTCAGGCCGATCAGTTCGGAGATCCGCAGGCCGCAGTTTAAAAACAGGGTGAGAATACAGTAGTCCCTGGCCTGATTGGCCCCGTCCACATGGTCCAACAGGCTGACGCTTTCTTCCAGATTCAGGTATTTCGGGAGGGTTTTCTTCAGCCTCGGGGCGTCCAGGTCCTGCATGGGATTCTCGGTGAGCAGTTTGGCCTTGTTGGTGAGGTACTTATAGAAGGAGCGGATGGCTGCGGCTTTCCGGGCCCGGGCCGGCGCGGAGAGTCCCACATGGGCATCCGGGCTGTTGGGATGCACGACCCGGCCCCTGGACAGATAATCCATATAGGAATAGACGTCGCTGAGGGTGACCGAGCGGACTAGGTCCAGGTCCACATCGTCAATGGAGATCTGGTCAAAGGGCGTGTCCTTGGGCACGCGGCCTTTGTCCAGCTTGAGAAAGCGGAAAAAGTTCCGCAAGTCCAGATAATATTCGTCCACCGTCCGGCGGGAGTGTCCCTGGATGGTCCCGTGGTATACGAGGAAATCCCGCAGGATGGGCGGCGCGTCTACACGATAGTCGTTCATTGCAATATGACATGATAAAACCAAACGGAAAAACACACAAACCAGTGGTTTCGGTCTCAGCCAGTGATTGAGGCCAAAACCGGCCCAGAAGGCCGGAAAACCGGGAGAGGAGCCTTTCAGCCTCCTCTCAGGTCAACAAAATTTTTATTTTGTTGACCTGATGGTCTGGTTAAAAACCTCTCTTCCCTGAGCAGTCCTAAGCGGTTCCATGTGATTTCAAGATGGTTTGTCTCCTTCCTTTCTACTTGACTGACCTCATCTTACCACGCGGCGGGAATCCCTGTCAACGCGCGGTTTCCCGCTGTGGAGGTCCGTGAAGCTGCGTCTCTCGGGCGCAGCCAAACGGAAATACAAGTCGAAAGGGTTCCCGCAGTTCTGTTTCCTGTCAGAAGTCAGAAAAGGTACTTCCGGCAGAAACTCTCTCCCGCGCCTCCCAAGGCGCAGCGGCTCACAGCAGCGCCGCCAGGGCCTCCCGGATGTTCCCCACTCGGATCAGCTCCAGCCCCTCCGGCACCGCCAGCTTTCCCTGGACGCGCTTGGGGATCAGGCACTTGGTAAAGCCCAGCCGGTGGACCTCGGACAGCCGCTGGCCCAGAGCGCTCACCGACCGCAGCTCCCCGGTCAGGCCCACCTCTCCAATGGCGGCCAGATCGGCGGGCACAGGCCGGTCCCGGAAGCTGGAGGCCATGGCCAGCACGGCGGCCAGGTCGGCGGCGGGCTCGTCCAGGGACAGTCCCCCGATGACGTTTAAATAGGCGTCGCAGTTGCCCAGCAGCAGTCCGCCCCGCTTCTCCAGCACCGCCAGCAGCAGCACAGCCCGGTTATAGTCAAAGCCGTTGCTCATCCGCCTGGGGTTGCCAAAGGTGCTGGGGACCACCAGGGCCTGGATCTCCGCCAGCACGGGCCGCACGCCCTCCATCACGCAGGTGACGCAGGTGCCCGGCGCGTTCTCCGGCCGTCCGGCCAGAAGGGTCTCCGAGGGGTTGGGCACCTCCGCCAGGCCGCCGTCCTCCATCTCAAACACGCCGATCTCATTGGTGGCTCCAAATCGGTTTTTGGCCGCCCGGAGGATGCGGTAGGCCATGTGCCGCTCCCCTTCAAAGTAGAGCACACAGTCCACCATGTGCTCCAGCACCTTGGGGCCGGCGATGGAGCCCTCCTTGTTCACATGGCCGATGACGAAAATGGTCAGCCCCTCCCCTTTCGCCAGCTGCATCAGGGCCATGGTGCACTCCTTCACCTGGCTGATACTGCCCGGGGCGGCGGTAATATCCCCGTGGTACAGGGTCTGGATGGAGTCCACGATGAGCACGTCGGGGGAAACTGTGTGTACCGCGTCGATCACGTTCTCCAGATTGGTCTCAGAGAGCAGGTGGAGCCCCTCCCCTTTCACATGGAGCCGCTCGGCCCGAAGCTTGATCTGCCGCTCCGACTCCTCGCCGGAGACGTAGAGCACCTTGGCGCTCTGGCACAAATGGTCGCAGATCTGGAGCATCAGCGTGGACTTTCCGATGCCCGGCGCGCCCCCCACCAGCACCAGGGAGCCGCGCACGGCCCCACCGCCCAGCACCCGGTCCAACTCCCCCATGCCGGTGGGGAAGCGCAGCTCGTCGGTGGTCTCCACCTCCGCCATGGTGCGGGGCCGGTTCAGGGCCACCCCCAGAGTGCTCCCCCGGCTGGCAGAGGGGGCGCGCTTGGGCGCTTTCTCCGCCGGACGCTCCACCATGGTGTTCCATGCTCCGCAGGCGGGGCACTTTCCCTGCCATTTTGGCGTCTCATTTCCACATTCCGTGCAGTAAAAAATGGTCTTGGCTTTCATGGTTTGCTCCTTTATGGAAGTTTGTGATGCTCCATTGGGATTGTACCATGCTCGCCCCGGAAAGTAAAGAAACCGCACCGGCCCAGCGGCGGACCAAAACTGAAAAACACCGGCGGGCGCAGCTGTGCTGCGACCCGCCGGCAGGCTTCAGACATACGGAGTTGAACTAGATCAAATCAGGAGCGCCGGTCCGAACCGGCTTCTTCTGTGCGCAGCACCAGCCGAGCAAACTCCTCGAAGGAGTCCCCTGCCCTGGCTGCTCCGTTGTCCACCTGGTCAAAGAAACAGTTGGGCAGCTCCTTCATCAGCAGGTTCTTTCGGATACATGGCGCGCACCCGTGGTCGTGCTTCGTGGGGTGCAGCGGGCAGTTTAAGTTCGTACAGGTGCAAAACGGGCTGAGTTTTCCCATCGGGGATCACCGGCTCTGGTTGGTGAGCGACTCAAACACCGACACCACATACTCGGCGATGGCACAGTCCTGCTCTTCGCTTCCTCCGCCCACGCCGATCCCTCCGGCAATTCTTCCGTCCACAAACAGAGGATAGCCTCCGGCCACCAAAGTGATGCGGGGATCGTTGGTCTGGATGGCCATGAGGGAGGCGCCCTCAGCGGCCGCCGCGGCCACATCCTTGGTTTTGCACTGGGTCACAGCTGCGGTATAGGCCTTCCCTGGCACCAGGGTGACGCTCAGCACCAGCGCCTGTCCGTACCGGCGGTACACTCTCGGGAGCCCATTTTCATCACACACGGAAAAGCTGATGTCGACGCCCAACTCCCGGCTCTTTCCCTTGGCGGCGGCGCACAGCTGGTCGCACAGTTCATCGGTCAAAATCATGTAAAACCCTCCATCGTCCATTGATTTGCGTTCTAAGAACACGACCACAGTATATCAAAGGACGCGGCAGGGAAACTTGCCTATTTCTCGCAAAAAGTTGCTCATTTCTTCAGCCGTTCCCGCAGGCCCCGCACATCCTCCTTTGGGGCCGCTCCAAACATCTTCCGATAGTCCCGGATAAATTGCGACAGACTCTCATACCCCACCTCTGCCGCCGTCTCGGTGACGTTCTTTTCCTCATCCAGCATCAGCCTCCTGGCCTCAGTCAGACGCAGGCGCTTTTGGCATTGCAAGGGCCCCATCCCCACGGCCCGCTTAAATTTTTGATGGAATAGGGATACGCTCATGTTCCGGTCCTCCGCCAGTTCCTCCACAGTAAAGGTGCGGCGGAAATTTTCCTTGATCCAGCTGTTGGCCTCATAGATCGCGCCGGCCTGCTCCACCTGGGTAACGCTCTGCAAAAGCTGCCGGCCGCAGGAGCCGCACAGGAGGTAGTACAGCACCTCCCGCATCCGGTTTCGCCCCAGGAACTCCGACCAGACCGGCTTCCTTCGGGCGGCAAAGAGACTGGCGATCCCCTGGACCACCGCCTGATCGGAATACTCCATCTCCGCTTCCCCCAGCTCCCCCTCCAGGATGCTGCGCAGCCGGCAGCCGTCCATCTCCAGCGCCGTTCCGATCACGTCATGGACGGAAAAAGCGGCGGCTAGGGCCAAAAAATCCCCCCGTTCTGAGCCGGCCAGTACGATACCGGACTGTGGAGTGTCGATTTTGGAGATGGAGTACTGCCCCGCTTCGTAATCCAAGATCCCGGAGGGGGTGTGCAGCCGGACCGTTCCGTCCAGAACTAGATACAGGTATGGGCCGTCCTGTTCCGGCATGGAGACGGTCTCTCCAAGAAACCGGTAAGCGCTGATCCATGGGATCCCGGTCTCTGTCCGTCCCTCCTCCAGCGGAAGGGCACGCACTTGTTTTTGCAGCATGGAAAGGGGTGTATTCATGATCTCTGCTCCAAACATTTCGGTCTGCTGGCATTATAACGCAGCTGCCCGCTGTTTTCCACCCCTGAATTGGAACGCGGACGGATAGACAAAACGCTCCGAGCTGTGATACAATATGTTATCTTCATCTCCACACGGAGCATAGATCAGGAGGCCGATATGATGTACGAACTTTGGGATGCGCTGGCGCGCGCAAAAGGGTACAAATGGGTGGAGCTCTCCCACCCCCTGGACAACGACAGCCCCTACTGGGCGGGAATCCCGGAGGGCTCTGTGGAGCTGTCCAAGACGGTATACGACTGGGGTAACGAGATGCTGGACTGCCTGATCCAGACCTTCAAGTTCCCCGGCCAGTTCGGCACTCACATCGACTTCCCCGGCCACTTTGTCAAGGGCGGGCTTCTCTCGGAGGCCTACGGGGCAAAGCAGCTGGCGTACCCCCTGTGCGTGGTGGACGTGAGCGAGAAGGTCAAGCAGGACGTCCACTACGCCGTCACCGTCCAGGATATTCTGGACTATGAGGCCAAGTACGGCTCCATTCCCGACGGGGCCTTCGTGGCCCTGCGCACCGACTGGGGCAAGCGCTGGCCCAGCATGGACGCTTTGTCCAACTTCGACCCGGAGGGCGGCGAGCACACCCCCGGATGGTCCATGGAGGCGCTGCAATACATCTACGAGACCCGCTCTGCCGCCGCCAACGGCCATGAGACCATCGACACCGACGCCTCCCAGCTGGCCGCCGCCGCGGGCGATCTGGCCTGTGAGCGGTATGTGCTCTCCCAGGGCAAGCTCCAGGTAGAGCTGCTGTGCAACCTGGACCAGGTGGCCCCCGCGGGTGCGGTGATCCTGGTCTCCTACCCCAACATCAAGGGCGCCACCGGCCTGCCCGCCCGGGTATGGGCCATTACGCCTTGAGCTCCCCTTTACCGCATCCAAACTTTCAAAAGAGGCCGCCCAACGGGCGGCCTCTTTGCGCTACTCTCCAGCGTGATTCAGACATCCTGCCGCCACCGCCGCCGCCAGCTGGGTCTGGTAGGCTGGGTCCTGAAGGGCCCGCTCCTCCTCCGGGTTAGAGAGGAACCCGCACTCCACCAGCACCGCCCGGTTGGGCACATGGTTCATCAGATATACCGTTTCCGGGATGGGTTTGCTCTCCCGGGTGTTGTCCGGCTGGAGGCTGGTCTGAACTGCGGACTGGATGGCCTGGGCCAGCTCCTGGGAGCCGCCGGTGGGGGCGTAAAACACCTGAGTCCCGTGATACCGGGACTGCTGGAATATATTTTGATGGATGCTCACCAAGGTGGCCTCCGGGTACTCCGATACCGTTTCCGCCCGGTTGTGCAGGTCAGAGGCCTTCTTCTCCCGCAGGGAGACCGCCTCTGGGTCATGGAGGGAGACGTCTTCTGTGCGCAGCATCAGGGCGGGCTCCCCGTAAAAGCCTAAAATGCCGTCCACCCGCCGGGCGATCTCCAGGTTGATCCCGCTCTCCACCACCCCGGAGGGGGACACTGCCCCTCCGTCCTCCCCACCGTGACCCGCATCCACGATCCACCGGACCTGTTCCGGGGCGTATGCCGCCGCCGGCGCCGCCTTTCCCGCCCGCCACAGCGCCGCCCCCGCAGTCAGAACTGCCGCCGCCAGAAGCAGCAGCCCGCCTGTCCGCATCCTCCGTTTTTTCATCGGCCCACCTCCCCCTCCATCCTATGGCCGGAGGAGGTCCGCCTATGCGCCGCAAAAAAATTTTCCGGCGGCTGTTTTTCTCCGCCGGAACGATTCCGTCTCCATTTTGTTTGTTCCCGGCCCTGCGGCAGACGGTCCTCCCTTCTCCCCATCCGGTTTCCAGGGACCAGCGGCAGCGGCGGGACATAGAATGGCGTGGAGGAACCCAAGCGCTCCTCCCACTTCCAACCAAGGAGGAATCCTGTCTTGAACAACGAAACCGGCAATTCTTGTCCGATGCCCTCCTGCCCGGACAACTACGGCACCATGCCCTCCTGCGCCGGACTGGCGGTCCCCTACGTCCCATTTCAGCAGACCGGCTCGAAGAAATATTCCCAGACCGACGCCCTCAGCAACGGGACCCTGTTTCCCGGTCTGAACCTGCCTTTCCACCTGATGGTAGAGGGGAGCGCCCTCCCCTCCACCCCCCTGGTGGAGCTCCAGGCCCTGGAGTTCGTAGTGCTGGAGCTGGGGACCTATCTGGACACCCATCCGGACGATACGGAGGCCTTCGAGCTCTTTAAGCAGTACTCCGCCATGGAGCAGAGCGCCAAAGCCACCTATGAGTCCAAGTTCGGCCCCATCACCAAGGCCAGCGCCGCCTCCGGCAGCACCTACCGCTGGCTTCAGGAGCCCTGGCCCTGGAACTATCAGCAAAACGAGGTGAAGTGAGATGTTTATTTATGAGAAGAAGCTCCAGTTCCCGGTAAAGATCTCCACACCCAACCCCAAGCTGGCCGCCTTTATCATCAGCCAGTACGGCGGCCCGGACGGGGAGCTGGGCGCCTCCATGCGCTACCTGTCCCAGCGGTATTCCATGCCCTACGCGGAGGCAAAGGGACTGCTCACCGACATCGGCACCGAGGAGCTGGGCCACATGGAGATGGTAGCGGCCATCGTCCACCAGCTCACCCGGAACCTGACCGACGAGCAGGTGCGCAACAACCCCTCCTTCGCCCCTTACTTCGTGGACCACACCACCGGCGTCTACCCCACCGCCGCCTCCGGCTTCCCCTGGTCCGCCGCCTCCATCCAGTCCACCGGCGATGTGATCGCCGATCTCACTGAGGACCTGGCAGCGGATGGTGCGATGGCATAAGGGCGACTTGCCGCAAAATGCGCAAAATCCCGGCACCGTTCCGTCATGGCCGGTCACATCGTCTCCGTAAACCCCTTGAATCCAAGGCCCAGCACCTCTGTGGTCTCATTGACCATCACAAAGGCATCTGGATCGCACTGACCGATGATCCGTTTGAGCCGGACAAACTCGGATTTCCGCACCGTACACACCACAACATAGGTCATCTCCCCGCTGTAAGCGCCCTTTCCCTCCAGGATGGTGGTGGTGCGCTCCAGCTCCTGGATCACCCGTTGGGAGATCTCCTGGGGGTGGTGGGTGACGATGACCGCCTGACTGCCCGCGTCGCTGCCGTAGAGGATCATGTCGATAACCTTGGTCTGGACATAGACGCTGATCAGGCCGAACAATCCGGCGTCCACGTCTTGGAACACAAAGATGGACAAAACCAGGATGATCCCCTCAATGATCATCAGGGCGTGGCCGATGGAGTAGTGGGGGAACTTCTTTTGCAGCAGATACCCCGCGATGTCCGTTCCTCCGGTGGTAAAGCCCGCCTGGAAAATCAGCGCCATGCCGATCCCCACCACGATGCCGCCGTACACGCTGCTCAGCAGCCGGTCCCCGGCGTAAGTGGGACAGATGGGGGTGACTAGGAAATCCAGCACCACGCTCACCAGCACCGTGGCAATGGCGGTCCGGACGGTGAAGCGGTGGCTGAGATAAAACCAGGCCAGCACCAGAAGGGGCAGATTGATCAGCAGGGTCAGCGTGCCGATGGGCAGACTGGTCAAATGGTTGATCATCAGCGCGATGCCCACCGCGCCGCCTGGCGCGATCTGGGCCGGGACGATAAAGTACGCCGTCCCCACGCTGTAAATTACCGCTCCTGCCGCCAACAGCAGCACAGTTTGAATCGATCCTTTTTTCATCCGTGCAGCCTCCTCTCCACTCCGGCCTTTTCCCCCACGTCTGCCCCCTTCCGGCGATGTCTCTTATAGCCCGTATCCCCGGATCTTCCGGCACAAGGTCTGCCTGGGGATCTCCAGACTTCGGGCCGCCTTTGAGACATTGCCCCCCGCCGCCTCCAGGGCCTGTTGGATCAGCCGGCGCTCATACTCCTGCACCGCCTGCCGCAGAGAGCCGGTGGACAGCGCTTCCTCTGGGACTGCCTCCCCGGCCCGCTCCGCCGTCTGGATAGAGGGGCCGGCTTTCGGAAGCAGCGGCATCTCCAGGTCGCCCAGATTCAGCACCCTGGTCTCCGGGCTCACCCGGCTCATGGCGGATACGATCCGGTGCTCCAGTTCCCGCAGATTGCCCGGCCAGTCATAGGCCTCCATCTGCTGGACCAGCTCCCGGGAGACGTACTGGATCTTCTTGTGGAAGGTGGCATTGTGCTTGTTCACATACAGATTGATAAAGGGACGAATATCCGCCCTGCGCTCCCGCAGGGGCGGGATGCGGATGAACATCATACTCAGCCGGTAGTAGATGTCCTGCCGCAGCTGACCCTCCCGAATGGCCTGGAGGGGGTCCACATTGACGGCGGCAATGATTTTCACATCCGCGTACTTGGTCTCGCTCCCGCCCAGGCTGCGGAAACAGCCGTCCTGGAGCACCCGCAGCAGCTTGGACTGGAGCGGAAGGGGCATGGAGTTGATCTCGTCCAGAAACAGCGTCCCCCCGTCCGCCAGTTCAAAGAGCCCCTTGTTCTCGGTGGCCCCGGTAAAGGCCCCGCGGGTGGTGCCGAACAGGATGCTCTCCAGCAAGGTCTCCGGCAGAGCCGCGCAGTTCTGGGCGATGAAGGGCTTGTCCCGGCGGGCGCTGGCGTTGTGAATGGCCTGGGCCACCACCTCTTTCCCGGTGCCTGTCTCGCCGCAGATCATCACCGGCAGGTCGCAGGAGGCCACCACCGGGATGTAATCCCGCACCTGGCGCATACTCTCGTCCTCGGCGATCATATCCTCCACGGTGAAAACAGCCGCATCCCGGTCGGTCATCTTCCGGGTACTGCCCAGAAGGCAGTCTGAGACCGTCAACTCCACCAGGTCCTCCGGCGCCGGCGCGGGGGCGCCGTCCGGCTCCTGGGCGGACAGATCGATGGCCCCCACGATGCGCTCCCCCCACTTGATGGGGATGGAGAGGGAAGTGATGGTGATCCCCTTCTTCCCACGGGTCTTCAGATACTGGTTCTCCACATAGGCCGGGGCCCCCCGCTCCATGGCCTGAATGGTGGTGCTGGTGCTGGGGTCCAGATTTTCATAGACGTCCAGAAACTTCTTCCCCACCAGGTCGTCCCCCTGGCGGTCCTGGCCAAACTTCCGGTTGAATTTGGCGGTAAACAGGATCTCCCCCTCCAGATTGATGATGGTGATCCCGTCGATATAGCCCTTTCCGTGAAACAGTTCCTGTAAAAACTTCACTGCGTTTCACCGTCCTCTCCTGTCTATGATAACAGGACGAAGGCGGAAACACAAGAACGCCGGAGCTCAGAACTCCCCCTCCGCAGGGCGGTCCAGAGGCAGCTTGATCCACCACCACTTGAAGATGCGGTTGACGATGATACAGGCCGCAAAGATCACCAGATAGAGGGCGATAAACTGCCAGTGCTGGCCGCCGAGAAGCATACCGGGGGCCATGGACCAGGCAAACATCTCAAAGGGAGTGGTCAGCGGCCCCGCCAGGGCTGTATCGTTGAGGGTCTTGGACTTGTTCTCCGGGTCCACGATGCGCAGCAGGATAAAGCCAATGGCGAACACGCCGGTGGAGTAGCCCCACACGAACAGGGAGCGCTCAAACCAGCTGCCCTTGTTCATGGCCGGGCCAAAGTACATCAGGGTGAGCACCACCAGCACCATGCCGAACAGCAGCAGCATCAGCAGCGGCACGGCGTACTCCACGATGACGGAGATCTTGATGGAGGCGATGCCGAAAAATACCAGATAGTCGGTGGCGGTGCCGGAGATGCGGCTGATCACCGTATTGTCAATATAATGCCCCACTCCGGTCTTTTGGAAACACAGGAACATGGCAATGGCAATGAGGAAGGCCAGCAGGTAGCTGGGCAGGTCCAGGCCCGTGGCGTTTTTGATCCACCCGTTGGCCAAAAATCCCGCGCCAGAGGCCACCAGAAGCAGGGCCAGGTGCCAGGCCAGGGGGTCCAGCACCACAGAGGCCACCGTCTCCTTGCCCATGGAACCCCGGTCCTTCTCGTCCTTGATCAGGCCGGTCTTCAGGTCGCCAGAGATGTACTGGAAGCTCTCAATATATTTGGTCCAGCCCCGCTTGGTGCCGATCTTGATGAAGAACAGCCCCCCGAAGATGCCGGACAGGATGCCCACTGTGGCGCAGGTCATTCCGATGTCGGTGGCGTCGGTGAAGCCCAGCTCCGCCATGGCAGAGCCTACCGCGGCGGCGGTGCCGTGGCCGCCGGAGAACCCGGAGGCCAGCAGAAAGCCAAAGCCATAGTTGATCTCCGGGAACAGCTTGGAGATCACCAGCACCCCAAACAGAGGGGCGAAGGCGAACTGGATGGCCTGGGCCAGCACTTTATAGGAGAAGTAGGAACCCACCCGCTCCACTTCGGATTTGAACTTGGTCTTGGAGAAGGAGAATCCCCCCATGCCCACCGCCGCAAAGATCAGGATGATCAGCACGCCGGGATAGTCGCCGATGGAGTCGGAAAAGGGCAGTACGTTCAGCCCCTGGTTCCCCAGGGCCAGGGCGAGAAAACCGGCGATCATACTGGCCGGCACAAAAAATTTCTGGACCAGGGGCACCTTGGCCCGGATCAGCTGTCCGATCACAATGAACAGCGAGGCAATGGCAAAATCCAGCAAAAAATCGTTGACGCTCATAACGTTCCTCCCGTGAAATAAAATGGAAGGAAAGTCCCGCCGGTCTGGTTTACCCCGGCAGGACTTTCCCAAACCCGCCGCGCTCTCCGCACAGAGGGCGGCGGGTGTGCTCAGAGCTGAATGAAGTTCTCCGAACGGGTCTTGGTGGCGCGGGGGGCGGGGTCCAGCTCCCGGTCCACGATCCCCAAAATATCCTCCGGGCGGACCCAGGGCCGGTTTTGGATGGCGCTGGTCTCCTCGTGGGTGAGGTAGCCCTGATAGGTGGTCAGGCTGCGGCGGAGGAAACCGTCCCGGGCGCAGGCCTCCGCCACCCCGTTGTTCAGAATGGAGCGGAAGTGGGGCAGCACCGAGGCGGCATAGGCGATGGAGGTGGACTGGGCGATGGCGCCGGGGATGTTGCTGACGCAGTAGTGGACCACACCCTCCTCGATATAGCGGGGGTCGTCGTGGGTGGTCTCGTGGAAGGTCTCAATGGCGCCCACGTCGTTGCTGATGTCCACGATGACAGACCCCTTCTCCATGGAGCGGACCATCTCCCGGTCAATCATATACTCCGTGGCGTTTTTGGGCCAGCGCACGCAGTTATACACCACGTCGATCTCCGGCAGCAGCTTTTGCAGGTTGTACCGGTTGGAGATCTGGGTGTTGACCTCCTCGTTGAACTGCTTGGCGATGTCCCGCAGGGTGCCGATGTTCACGTCCATCACGGTCACCCAGGCCCCCAGGGCGTGGAGGACGGAGATGCAGGCCCGGCCCACGGTGCCGCCGCCCAGCACCAGGGCCTTGACGCCGGGCGCGCCGCCCAGGCCGTTGACGAACTTGCCCTTGCCCCCGTGGATGGACAGCAGGGAGTCCAGACCCATCAGGGCCCCCAGCTTGCCCGCCGCCTCGCAGTTGGGGGAGCCGTACCGGTGGCAGTCCTCGGCGCTGAAGGAGATGCACTTGCTGTCCAGCAGGGCCTGCACCTCCTGGGGATGGGCGGCGGGATGGATACAGGTCATCACGATCTGGTTCTCCCGCAGCAGGGGGAATTCACAGGGCTCCAGCTCCTTGACCTTGGTGACAAAGTCGCATGTCCCATAGATCTCCTCCATAGTGTCCACCAACTGGGCGCCCTCTTTCTCATACTGCTCGTCCGCAAAGCCCGCGCCCAGGCCGGCCCCCCGCTGGACATAGACCTGATGGCCGTCGCCCACAATGGCGTTGACCTCTGCAGGTGTGACGATGGTGCGGTATTCCCCGGGTTTGATGTCTTTTAACAGCCCGAATTTCATTTTAAGTCCCTCCGTTTTGCATGGCTTGGAATCAGCTCCAACCCGTTAATTCTAAAGTATTATAAGCAATTTTTGTGCCAACTTTTTCAAAAACCGCTGGATTCTGAAAACAAGAGGAAATATGCGAATTTCCCCTTTCTAATTGCTGCCATTCCAATTTGATATGCTCAAAATCAAGACAATATCCGCTCATTTTCGAGCATATGCCCATTTTTAAATAACCGGCATGTCCCATCGGGACGCCGCTCCGTGACAGATCAAAACCGGTGCAGCGATCAGGTCCTCTCCTAATCGAAGCACGGCCAGCATAGAATGGCCTTGAAAGGAGCGAACGCCTATGGATCGTCTTTCTCCTCCCTCCCCCTCCTGCCGGAGCGTCTTCCGGGAGCCGGACAAGCCGCTCACAGCGGAGGGGTACACCAAGCTCTGGGTCCAGCTGATCCAGCAGATGGAGCGTTCAAGCGCCGCCGCAGCCGGACTTCAGTAATACTGCAAAAGCGGTCCCCTGACGATGAAAATCCGGGGGCCGCTTTCCTGTTAGGAGGGATGATGGATGCCAAAAACTGCGATTTACTGCCGGCTGTCTGAGGAGGACCGGAACAAGGCCTGCGCGGAAGATGACAGCGCCAGCATTCAAAACCAAAAATCCCTGCTCCTGCAATATGCCATGGAGCAGGGGTGGGAAGTATTTCACATTTACAGCGATGACAATTACGCCGGTTCCGACCGGAACCGCCCGGAGTTTCGGCGATTGCTGGCCGACGCGGAGGCCCGCAGATTTGACATCGTCCTCTGCAAGACCCAGTCCCGTTTTACCCGTGAGCTGGAGCTGGTGGAAAAGTACATACACGGACTTTTCCCTCTGTGGGGCATCCGCTTTGTCAGCATCGTGGACAACGCGGACACAGACAACAAAGGCAATAAAAAATCCCGCCAGATCAACGGACTGGTCAACGAGTGGTATCTGGAAGATCTGTCAGACAACATTCGCAGCGTCCTCACAAACCGCAGGGAAAAGGGCTTTCACATCGGGTCCTTTGCACTCTATGGATACCGGAAGGACCCCGACCGAAAGGGCCATTTGATCGTAGATCCAGAGGCTGCCGCCGTGGTGCGCCGGGTCTTTTCCCTATTTTCCCAGGGCTGCGGCAAGACGGCCATTGCCCGAATCCTCAACGAGGAGGGCATTCCCAATCCCACCGAGTACAAGCGGCGGAAAGGCCTGCGGTACCAGCCGCCTCCCGGAAAAACGGGGACCCTGTGGAAATACTCCGCCATCTCTCACATGCTGACCAATGAGATCTACACCGGCAATCTGGTCCAGGGCCGGTACGGCAGCGTATCCTATAAGACCAAGCAGAACCGCCCCCGCCCCAGGGAGCAATGGATCCGGGTGGAGCACACCCATGAGGCCATTATAGACCAGGACCTGTGGGAGCGGGTTCAGGCGCTGATCCGGGAAAAGGCAAAGCCCTTTCCAGACGGTTCTGTGGGCCTGTTTGCAAAAAAAGTGCGCTGCGCCAACTGCGGCTACACCATGCGCTCTGCCAAAGCCCACGGGCGGCGCTATCTCAAGTGCTCCAGCCGCCACATATCCAAAGACGCCTGCATCGGCGCATTCATATCTGTAGACCGGCTGGAACAGGCCGTGGTCCAGGAGCTCACCCGCCTCTCCAGCCAATACCTGGACCCAGACGCACTGGAGCGGGAGCTTGCGCTGACCGACTCCTTTCAGCCGCGGAAGCATCAGGCTCAGGAGCGGCTCTCCCGGCTGCAAGGGCGGCACGAGGCATTTCAAAAGGGCCTGAGGGAGCTCTATCTGGACAGGGCGCAGGGCGTCCTGACAGAAAAAGAGTTTCTTCCCATCTTTCAGGAGTTTGCCCAGGAAAAGGCGCGCCTGGAGCAGCAAATGGAGCAGGCGCGCCTGGAGCTGGACGACCTTGAGACCCAGATCGCCCCAGGCGGCCGCCGTGCGCTCATCCGGCGGTATACCGCGCCGGAACACCTGACCCGGGAGATGGTGGACATCCTCATCGACTATATTCTGGTGGGAAAGCGCCGGCCTGGGGAAAAGAGCCCTCCCATCGAGATCCATTGGGCTTTTTAAGCCTTCTGGGATTCTTTTTTACAGGCGTCTACAAACGCCCGGAACAGGGCCAGGTGGTCCTCTGAGGCAGACATCATCTCCGGATGCCACTGTACTCCCACCACAAAGGGAGCCCCTCCGCTCACCTCAATGCCCTCGGGGACTCCATCCTCGGAATACGCGGTGACCGTCACATTCTCTCCCGGCTCCCGGACGGCCTGGTGGTGGTAGCTGTTGACCGAATGCTCCGCTCCGAAAATGCTCCGCAGGAGGCTGCCCTCCACAAAACGGTCTTGATGGCTCGGAAATTCTTTGGGACTTTGCATGACCATGTGATGCGCAAAGCCGCCCTCTTTCTCCAGATCCTGATACACTGTGCCGCCCATCGCCACGTTCAGTATTTGGATCCCCCGGCAGATGCCAAGGATGCACTTGCCCGTTTGGTAGGCTCTGCGCACCGCGGCCAGATCCTCCTCATCCCGCTGGGGAACAATGGCGCCGCAGTACCCTTTCATCCGCTGCCCGTATCTCTGCGGGTCCACGTCCTCGCCCCCTGTCACCAGCAGGCCATCCAGGCGGTCGATCAAATCGTCCAGGACCTCCTTCGATCCTATATGGGGAAGAAGCACGGGGATCCCGCCGGCCCGGCGGACGGCATAGACATAATCTCCGCTCACATAGTTCCAATCCTGTCCTTCCAGGCCCATGCCGGTGGCCCGTCCAATTTCGTTTCCGCTGTTGTACATACAGGAAATGCCAATCATTGGCTTCATCTTGCTCGCTCCCTTCGTTGTGCGCTTTGCGTCTGAAAATCGGAGCATGCTTGCTGCCCCCCGATTTTCCCTCTATGGCCGCCCCACAGGCTGTTTTTGCGTTTCTCTCGCCTGCGCCGTGAGTACCCTGCCAGTTTTGTGCATCGCCATAGCACCGCGCCATGTCCGTATCATAACATACCGCGCTGCAAACATCAACGCTCTATCAACTCTCCCCTGCTCCGACTATTTTTTGCTCCGGCCCCCTCCCCATTGTAACGCCCCGGGAAACCTAGTATACTAATGGAAAGAAGATCCATTCTTTTTTCTACTTATTTTTAAGGAGGCTTCGGTATACATGGAAAGTTATTTGGCACATGTGGCGGAAGACGGCAGGCGGCAAACCGTTCTTCAGCATCTGGATGCCGCCGCCCAGCAGTGCGCCGGGTTTGCCAGCGCTTTCGGCGCCATAGAACAGGGCCGGCTGGCCGGCCTGGCCCACGACCTTGGGAAATACTCCGCCGCGTTTCAGCACCGCCTTTTGGAGAACGGGCCTAAAGTAGACCACGCCACCGCCGGGGCCTTTGAATGCTTCCGGCTTGGACAGCCCTTTGCGGCCTTTGCAGTGGCCGGGCACCACAGCGGCCTCCCGGACGCCGGGAGCCAAACGGATTCCCCGGACTCTGCCACATTTTTTGGCCGCATGAACCGGGCTGCGCAGGGGAAGCTGGCGGATTACGCCGCCTGGCGGTCCGAGCTCGCCTTGCCGCAGGCCCCTCTTCCAACCGGCATAGAACCACAGCTGGAGGGGATGTTCTTTACCCGGATGCTCTTCTCCTGCCTGGTGGATGCGGATTACACCGATACGGCGGAATTCATGTCCGGACCGGCCCAAAGCGCAGCCGCCGGAGGGTCCATCGAGGAGCTGTGGGCCCGCCTCCGGCAGTACATCTCCGGCTGGTTCCCGCCCAGAGGGGAGCTGAATACCCAGCGGTGCTCCATTTTAGAGCGGTGCATCCAGGAGGGGGAGCGGGAAAAACCCGGTCTCTATACGCTGACCGTCCCCACCGGCGGAGGCAAGACCGTGGCCTCCTTGGCCTTTGCCCTGGCCCAGGCCAAGGCCCAAGGACTTCAGCGCGTGATCTATGTGATTCCTTATACCTCCATCATCGAGCAGACCGCCCAGAAATTCCGGGAGATTCTGGGGGACGATTGCGTGCTGGAACACCACTCCGGCGTGCTCTATGATGTGGACCAGGAGGCCACGCCAGAGTCCTCCCGTCTGGCCCGCGCCACAGAGACCTGGGACATGCCGGTGATCGTCACCACCGCCGTGCAGTTTTTTGAGTCCCTCTACTCCTGCAAACCCTCTCAGTGCCGGAAGCTCCACCGTCTGGCCCAGAGCGTCATCGTCTTTGATGAGGCGCAGATGCTCCCCCTCCCCTATCTGCGCCCCTGCGTCTGGGCCATCGCCCAGCTGGTCCGGCACTACCAGGTCTCCGCGGTCCTGTGTACCGCCACCCAGCCGGCGCTGACCCCCATCTTCCGGGAATTTGTCCCGGAGCTCCCGGTCACAGAGCTGTGCCCTTCCGGGCAATTTCAGTGGGACGTGTTCCGGAGGGTGACCTTCCAACAGGCGGGGGTCCTCTCCTATGAGGAACTGGCCGGCCGGCTTCGGGCGCAGGAGCAGGTTTTATGTGTCGTCAACTCCCGGAAATCGGCCCAGGAGGTCTATCGCCGTCTGAAGGGCGAGGGGAGCTTCCACCTCTCCACCCTCATGTACCCCGCCCACCGCCGGGTCCAGCTGGAGGAAATCCGCCGCCGGCTGCGGGAGGGGCTCCCCTGCCGGGTGGTGTCCACCTCTCTGATCGAGGCGGGGGTGGATGTGGACTTTCCCGCTGTCTACCGGGAGGAGGCCGGTCTGGACTCCATCCTCCAGGCCGCCGGGCGGTGCAACCGGGAGGGGAAACGCCCAATGGAAGACAGCATCGTCACCGTGTTCCGGGGAGAGGGCGGCACGCCGCCCCTCTTCGCCGCCGCGGTCGGGGCGGGCCGGGAGGCCATGGCCCGCTACGAGGACATCACCGCTCCAGAGGCCGTCCACGCCTATTTTACAAGCCTGCTGGACTTGAAGGGGACGCAGGCCCAGGACGCACAGCGTATCCTCCCCCTGATGCAGTCCGAGCTGTTCCCCTTCCGCACTGTGTCCGAGCGCTTACATCTGATCGACAGCCCCACCGTCACAGTCTATATCCCCCAAGATGAAGGCGCCGGACTGGTCGAGCGGCTGCGGAGCGGAGAACACAGCCGAGACCTGTACCGCCGTCTGGGACAGTACGGGGTCTCCATCTATGAGCAGCATTTCAACGCCCTGGACCAGTCCGGCGGCTTGGAGCGGCTGGAGGACGGCTCGGCTATCCTTTCCAATCTGGAGCTCTATTCGGAACATACCGGCTTGAGCTTGAAAGCGGACAGCGGGAAGGGATTATTTATTTAATGCAATATAACATAGCGCGAGGGTAAATCTTACCCTCGCGCTACATACCTAATAACATTTTACACTTACCTATAATTTCAATCCACGTTGATTCCAACGACACATAAAATTATATCATGGCAAGAAGGCTTTTTCAACAATTTCTATATTTTTATAGTTAAGTATAAAAATTATTGACAAAAATTACAAGCTATGCTATAGTGAATTTCGTCAATTAGACAGTGTGGATCATTGGAGCATATTCGCTTTTTGTTCTGTTTTCCACGGATATGCTCCAACTCCATACTATTCACTATATAAATTCCTATAGCAATGAAAGGAGTGAAAAACATGCCTATTTGTCTTGAAGTGTGGGGGGACTACGCGCTCTTCACCCGTCCCGAGATGAAGGTAGAACGTGTCAGCTACGACGTGATGACCCCCTCCGCCGCCCGGGGACTGATCGAGGCCATCTACTGGCACCCGGGGCTGAGGTGGGTCGTCGACCGGATCCATGTGTGCGCCCCCATCCGCTTCACCAACCTGCGGCGCAATGAGGTCAAATCCACCATCTCTGCCCGGACCGCGCGAACGGTCATGGAGCGGGGCAAGGGACAGCTGTATCTGTGCACCTCGGATGACATCCAGCAGCGGGCTGCCCTGCTTCTCCGGGACGTGCGCTATGTGATCGAAGCCCATTTTGACATGACGGCCCAGGCCGCCCAGGGGGACAACCCGGGGAAATTTCAGGACATCGTAAAGCGCCGCATCCGAAAGGGGCAGTTTTACCACCAGCCCTGCTTCGGCTGCCGGGAATTTCCCGCCCAATTCCGGTGGTGCGAGGAGCTCCCCCCCTGCCCCGCCGAGCTGAAGGACAGAAATCAGGACCTGGGCTGGATGCTCTACGACATGGACTACACCGACCCGGAAAACATCCGGCCCCTGTTTTTCCGAGGTTCCCTTCAAAACGGGGTTCTCAACGTCCCGGACCGGAACAGCGGGGAGGTGCGGGGATGATCTTACAGGCGCTGACCGAGTATTATCGAGCGCTGGAGCGGGAAGGAAACATCGCCGCTCCGGGGTGGGCGCCGGTAAAGGTGTCTTATGCCCTCTGCTTGACGATAAGTGGAGCGTTGGAGCGCGTCGACTTCGTTCAAACAGAACAACAAAAGGGCAAAAAAATGGTCCTTGCACCCCAGAGCATTTCCCTTCCCGCTCCGGTCAAACGGACTGTGGGCGTGGCGGCTAACTTTCTCTGTGACAACTCCAGCTATCTTCTGGGCATCGACAACAAAGGGAAGCCGAAGCGGACGATGGAATGCTTTGAAGCCTGCAAAGCCCTCCATGAAAATCTGCTGAAAGACGTGGATACCCCTGCCGCCCAGGCCGTTCTGGCCTTTTTCCGCACTTGGGACCCGGAAACGGCACGGGAGAACCCAGTCCTTGCAGAACATCTGGATGACATTCTTGCTGGCGGGAACCTGATTTTCCGCACAGCGGAGGGGTTCGTCCACAATGACCCAGCCGTCCGGGAGGCATGGGAAACCTATTATAACTCCGCTGAAGACGGTCCCCAGGGCATCTGCCTGGTCACCGGAGAGGTGGGCCCCATTGCAAATATCCATCCCTCCATCAAAAACGTGGCGGGCGCTCAATCCAGCGGCGCAGCTCTGGTATCCTTCAACGCCCCGGCCTTCTGTTCCTATGGCAAAGAACAGAATTTGAATGCTCCCACCGGAAAATTTGCCTCCTTCGCTTATACCTCCGCCCTGAATCACCTGCTCTCTGACCGGGACCATGTGTTCCGCATCGGAGACGCCACGGTAGTCTGCTGGGCCAGAAACGGGAAACCGGCCTATGCCGCCCTGTTCGGAGGGGCCGCCTTCGGCGCCGCCGTCCCCTCTTACACGGAAACCGACCTGCGGGGGATGGTAAAAAGCCTCTGCACCGGACAGCCGGTGACCTATGAGGAGGACAAGCTGGACCCCAATATGGATTTCTATGTCCTGGGCCTCTCCCCCAACGCCGCCCGGCTGTCGGTGCGGTTCTTCCTTCATAACACATTTGGCGGTTTTCTGCGCAACATCCAGGCCCACTATGACCGGCTGGAAATCATCCGGCCCGCTTTCGACAAGTTCGAGACGCTGCCCCTCTGGAAGCTGCTTGGCGAGACGGTGAATCAGAATTCCAGAGATAAATCTCCCGCTCCCGACCTGGCGGGAGAGGTGTTGCGGGCGGTCCTGATGAACACCCGCTATCCTGCCACGCTGCTCAACGGCGTGACCTTGCGCATCCGGGCGGAGCGGGAGGTCACCCGGGGCCGGGCCGCGATCCTAAAGGCCTACTACATCAAGTTAAGCGAGGCGGCAAGCCGCGAAAATCCAGATATACCGAAGGAGGTCTTGCAAGTGTCTCTCAATCCCGATGCAAACAATATCCCTTACACGCTGGGGCGGCTCTTCTCTGTCCTGGAGGCCATCCAGGAATCTGCCAATCCGGGCATCAACGCCACCATCAAGGACAAGTATTTTAATTCCGCCGCATCCACTCCAGCCGTGATTTTCCCCGTGCTGACCAATCTGGCGCAAAAGCATTTGAAGAAACTGCGCGGTTCCAACCGGGGGCTGTCCATCTCCTATGAGAAACAGCTCACAGAACTATTTTCCAGGCTTGACGGGACGGAGTATCCCGCCCGGATGAATCTGCCCCAGCAGGGGTCGTTCCAGCTCGGTTACTACCACCAGACCCAGGCCCGCTATCAGAAGAAGGAGGAAAAAGAACATGTCTGAACCCATCCGAAACCGCTATGAATTCGTGATTTTGTTTGACGTGGAAAACGGCAATCCCAACGGGGACCCGGACGCGGGCAATATGCCCCGGGTGGACCCGGAGACCGGCCTGGGCATTGTCACGGACGTGTGCCTGAAGCGGAAGATCCGCAACTATGTGGAGACGGTCAAGGAGGACGCCACCGGCTACCGCATCTACGTCAAGGACGGCGTGCCCCTCAACCGCAGCGATGCGGAGGCCTATGCCGCGCTGGAAGTGGATGAGAAGAGCGTGAAAGAGAAAAAGAAAGCCGACCCGGATCTGGACCGAAAGATTCGGGACTGGATGTGCGCCAACTTCTACGACATCCGCACCTTTGGTGCGGTGATGACTACCTTTGTAAAAGCGGCCCTGAACTGCGGACAGGTACGCGGCCCGGTGCAGCTGGGCTTTGCCCGCAGTGTGGAGCCCATCGTGCCCCAGGAGGTCACCATCACCCGCGTGGCCATCACGACCGAGGCGGACGCGGAGAAGAAAGGGACGGAGATGGGGCGCAAGTACATCGTCCCCTACGGCCTCTACCGCTGCGAGGGGTACGTCTCCGCCAATCTGGCCCGGAAGACCACCGGTTTCTCCCAGGAGGACCTGTCCCTTCTGTGGGAGGCCATTCTGAATATGTTTGAGCACGACCACTCCGCCGCCCGGGGCAAGATGGCGGTGCGGGAGCTTATTGTCTTCCGGCACGACTGTGAGCTGGGCTGCGCCCCCGCCTGGAAGCTCTTTGAGTCCGTCCACATCCAGCGGAAAGACCCCAGCGACCCGGCCCCGGCCCGCTCCTATCAGGATTACGCCGTCACCGTGGACGAATCCGCCCTGCCCTCTGGCGTCACATGTGTGCGGATGGGGTGACCTACCGGGAGGAGGACCTTCTCCCTCTCTCCGGCTTACAGCACTTCGCCTTTTGCCGGCGGCAGTGGGCGCTGATCCACCTGGAGCAGCAGTGGCAGGAAAACCTGCGCACCGTAGAGGGAAATTTGCTCCATCAGCGGGCCCACGACGCCTCCCTCCGGGAGCGCCGGGGCGATCTGCTGATCCTCCGCAGCCTCTCCGTGGCCTCCTATACGCTGGGGCTGTCCGGCCAGTGCGATGTGGTGGAGTTTCACGCCTCGCCGGAGGGGGTCCCCCTCCACGGGGAGGAGGGCCTATGGCTTCCCTTCCCGGTGGAGTACAAGCGCGGCCGCCCAAAGCCTCATCTGGCCGACGAGCTTCAGCTGTGCGCCCAGGCCATGTGCTTGGAGGAGATGCTCTGCTGTTCTATTCCCGAGGGGGCGCTCTTTTACGGCGAGCCGCGGCGGCGCACGCCGGTCCTCTTCTCGCCGGAACTCCGGGAACAGGTCCGATCCGATTGCGAGGAAATGCATTCGTTTTACCGCCGGGGTTATACGCCGAAAGCAAAGCCCAGTAAGTCCTGCAATGCATGCTCTCTAAAGGACCTGTGCCTGCCCCAGCTGTCCCGTCGGGGAACCGTGTCCCATTACCTGAAGAAGGCTATGGAGGAACTGCCATGAAACATCTGTTGAACACCCTCTTTGTCACCAGCGAGGATGTCTATCTCTCACTGGACGGGGAAAACGTCGTGGCAAATCGGGACCGGCAGGAGATCGCCCGCTACCCGCTCCACACTTTGTCAGGCATCATATCCTTCTCCTACCCCGGAGCCTCCCCCGCTCTCATGGGGGCCTGCGCAAAGCGGGACATCTCCCTGGCCTTCTGCACCCCGCGGGGACGGTTTTTGGCCCGGGTCAGCGGGGAGAGCTCCGGAAATGTGCTGCTCCGCCGCACCCAGTACCGGATTGCAGACGATCCCGGTCCCTGCTGCCGCATGGCCCGCAGCATGATCTTCGGAAAGGTGTACAACGCCCGCTGGAGCATCGAGCGGACCAGGCGGGACCACGGGCTCCGATTGGATGCCGGCCGGCTCTCTTCCGTCTCTTCTCAGTTGAAAGAGCTGCTTCCTCAAATCGCAGAGGAGACCTCTTTGGACGCTTTGCGCGGCTTGGAAGGGGCGGGAGCCACGCTCTATTTCGGTGTGTTCGACCAAATGGTCTTAGGAGAAAAGCCGCTCTTCCAGTTTTCCGGCCGCAGCCGCCGCCCGCCCCAGGACCCGATCAATGCGCTTCTCTCCTTCGCCTACAGCCTGCTCACCCACGACTGCGCCTCCGCCCTGGAGAGCGTAGGCCTGGATTCCTATGTGGGCTTTCTCCACCGGGACCGCCCCGGACGCACCTCTCTCGCCCTGGACCTTGTGGAGGAACTGCGCCCCTGTATGGCGGACCGGTTTGTCCTGACTCTTGTCAACAACCGTGTGGTGTGCAGACAGGATTTCAACTTCCGGGAAAACGGCGGAGTCTTTTTGAACGACTCCGGCCGCAGGACTTTTTTGCAACACTGGCAGGAGCGAAAAAAAGATTCATTGACCCACCCATATTTACAGGAGAAGCTCCCCTGGGGGATGATCCCCTATGTCCAATCTCTGCTTCTGGCCCGCTGTCTCCGGGGAGACTTGGACGCCTATCCGCCCTTTTTATGGAAGTGAGGCTGCTATGCTGGTACTCATTACATACGATGTCAATACCGAAGACGCCGCCGGACGCAGACGGCTGCGGCAAATTGCCAAACAGTGTGTCAACTATGGCCAGCGGGTTCAAAATTCCGTCTTTGAGTGCCTGCTGGATCCTGCCCAGTGCAAACTGCTCCAGACCAAGCTATGCGCCATCATGGATCCAGAGAAAGACAGCCTGCGATTTTATTATTTGGGAAAGCGCTATGAGAATAAGATCGAACACTTTGGCTGTAAGCAAACTTATCTGCCGGAGGACCCTCTGATTCTTTAACCGTGCGAAGAGGAAGCGGTCATGAAACCCTTGCCCGGTTCGCACCTGAAATAAGTAGAAAGATTGACAGAGAGAAAAAAAGAAATACCCATTTATTGGATATTGTGTGGAGATCTTGTATAGCGCTTTACAAAAAATTGCATTCTGCCCAAAATAGATCTTCTCTTTTTGGGCACGTTTGCTGTCGCTCCCCTCGCGGGGAGCGTGGATTGAAATGTGTTCAATCAGGTGACTTTGGACGGCTACAAGGTCGCTCCCCTCGCGGGGAGCGTGGATTGAAATGTCTGGGTTGAGAGAAACAGGAGACGAGACCCGGGTCGCTCCCCTCGCGGGGAGCGTGGATTGAAATTCATAGGCGCATCCAACCAGACCGTGAAAATTTGTCGCTCCCCTCGCGGGGAGCGTGGATTGAAATTCCCATGTGATGATAGCTTGTTTCCAGTCTTTCATCTGTCGCTCCCCTCGCGGGGAGCGTGGATTGAAATTGTGACTATCTGTCCCAGACGGGGCATAGAAGGGTCGCTCCCCTCGCGGGGAGCGTGGAT
>CALWWF010000127.1 GCA_944385165.1 uncultured Oscillospiraceae bacterium | reverse complement strand
CACGCCTGACGCCGGGCTGTGCCGTTTGGCGCGGCCCCGGGCGGGAGACGGCGTTCCGGAGGGGATAAAAGCCTCCGGGACGCCTCCGGATAAGCAGAAACGCGCCGGAGGGGAACCGACGAGATTCCCGTCCGGCGCGCGTTTTTGTCTCCGGCGCTTCGGGCGGGGCCTACGGAAAAATGAAAATGGCTTCCATGGGCGCATCAACCGCCCTGGAGAGATCGGCGGCGAGCTTCAGGGAGGGGTTGTACTGCGCCTTTTCCGGACGCATGATGGTTTCCCGGCGCACCCGACCTGCTCCCCGCCAGCGGTTCCTGCGTCAGTCCTCTGAGCGGTCTGTACTGCTTCAGCCTGCACTCAAATTCCGCCATGGTTACCCCTCGCTGCCGCCGTCCGGCCCGTCGTGGTCATAGCGGTACAGAAGGTATTCGGCGAGAAAAATCCACAGGGCCGGCACCGGGGAAAGAAAAATGATGACGGCCCTCCGAGATGAGAGGGATTGCTCTCTTTTGGGAGATACGCCCAGCGCCTCCTGGTTCGATGTGCACAACAGAGCGGACCGGGGGAGCGTGTTCCCGACTGCGGGTGGGGCGCGGTAGCGGCCTGCCGCCCGGCGGCGGGCTCCTCCGGGGGAGGAAGAGACAGAACACGCGGGACGGCAGGCGCCGTCCCGCGTGCGTTTGACCGCGATGAGTGACAGGCGGGTCAGTTGGCCTCGTACAGCTCCAGAATGGCGCCGTCCTTCCACACAAAGGCCAGACGGTCCTTCTCCCCGGCGGGCATGGGGCCGCAGATGACCTCATCCGCGTCGGCAATGTACTTCTCCAGGCTGTCCACCTTGTAGGCCACATGGGGGTTGCGGTGGATCACCTCGGGGAAGGGGGTGCCCTCCTCAAACTTCAGATACTCGATCTTGTAGTCGTAGTCATCCACATTGCTGACCCAGAACTTGGCCCCCTCGTTGTAGGTCATGTTGGGCTTGCGGTTGGTAATGGGGATTCCGATATGCATATACTCTGCGGACATGGGCGGTTCCTCCTTTTCTTATGGGGAACGGACGCGGCGTTCCCGGGGGTGACGAAGGGGCTTACTCCTTGCTGTAGGCGGGGGTGTGGCAGGGGGTGTTCCACAGGCGGATGAACTCATCGTCCCATTTGGCGATGTTCATCTGGAAGCCGCCGGCCTCCTGCACGGTGAGAATTTCGCCCACCATACTGGCCACCACCTCGATGCCCCGGGCCTTCAGAAACTCCACGGTGTCTTTAAAGAGGATCAGCATCTCCATCATGGTGGTGGCGCCGCAGCCGTTGATCATGACAAAGGCCCGGTCTCCCGCCTTCAGCTCCAGCTTTCCGCTCAGGGTCTCGGCCACGGCGGCCACGGTGTCCTTGGCGGACATCATGGGCACCCGGACGCCGCCGCCCTCGCCGTGCTGGCCGGCGCCGATCTCCATCATGTCGGTCTCGCCCAGGTCGCCGAAGGAGGTGCCGTTCTGGGGGTGGGTGGCGTCGGTGGACTTGACGGTGATGGAGGCCATGTTGTCGGCGTAGCGCTGGGCAATGGCGGCCACCTCGTCCAGGCTCTTGCCCTCCCGGGCGGCCGCGGCGGCGATGTGGTAGAGAGCCACCGCGCCGGCCAGCCCCCGCCTGTTGTCCTCGCCGTTGGGGTCGTACCGGACCTCCTCCCCGGTGACCACCTGGCGGACGTTGAGCCCCGCCTTCTGGGCCAGCTTCAGGGCCTGCTTGCCGGCCAGCTGGTCCCCGGCGTAGTTCAGGGTGAGCAGCAGCACGCCGTGGCCCTTGTCGGCCAGCTTCATGGCGTCAAACACCAGCTTGGGGTTGGGGGCGGCGAAGATGTCGCCCACGGCCTGGACGTCCACCATGCCCTTGCCCACAAAGCCCGCCTGGGCGGGCTCGTGACCGGCGCCGCCGTAGGTCACAATGGTCACCCGGTCCGCGCCGGCCAAATCCCTGCTGATGACCAGATGGCCGTCCACCTCCAGAATATCGGGGTAGGCCAGGCCCAGACCGGTGAGCTCCTCGTCGGTGATGGTCTCGGGGGAATTGATAAACTTCTTCATTTTCATGTGATGTACCTCCCGGTTAAAGATAGTCGGTGTCAGAGTCGGGCCAGGCCCTGGAAAAAGAAGGCCATGGAGGCGGCGCCGGCGTCGGGGGTGCCGATGGTCTGCTCGCCGTAGCTCCTGGCCCGGCCAAACTTGGCCACGTACCCCTTGCTGGCCTCCATACCCCTCTGGGCGGCCTGGGCCGCCGCCGTAAACAGCTCCGCCTCGCTGCCGCCCTGGTAGGCGGCGATGGCCTGGCTGGCGGGGATCAGGGCGTCCATCATGGTCTTGTCCCCCACCTTGGCTCCGGACATTTCGTCCAGCGCCTCCAGCGCCCGGGCAAACATGGCCTTCAGCCCCTCTGTGTCCACCTCGTCGCCGGCGGGGGCGGCCTCCTGCAGCCCGTCCAGCCAGGTGTTCCAGAGCGGGACCGCGCTGCCTCCGTTGAGCACCATCACCGCCATGGCGGCGTCGTCCAGCATGGCCTGGATGCCCCCCTCGGATTCGTCCACCGCCTGGGCGATGGCCCCGGCAATTTTGCTCATGGTGAGACCGTGGTCCGCGTCGCCGAATTTGGAGTCAATTTCGGTGAGCACGGGCTCGGCGGCGGCAACCTGTGCGCAGGCGCTTTTCAGACGCGCGGCAAGTTCCGTTTTTTTCATTGGGGTACCCCTTCTTTCCTGTCCGTCCGTCCCGCCGGGCCGGATCTCCCGGGAGGTGGATGTGTTACGTATGTGCAATAATTTTATCGCACCCATAAATGGAAGTCAACGAGCCGGAATATATTCTATACATTATCCAAAATAAGAGAGAAAAACTGTATAAATTCACAAAGAATCCCCTCTCCTCCGGGCGGGCCCGGGAGAAGAGGGGTTACATATGTTACAAATTCAGAGGGCCAGGTCCCGGAGCAGCTGACTCCGGGCCACCAGGTGGGTGAGGATGCCGGAGTTCAGCGCGCCGCGGAGGGCCCGGGCGCTGGTGTTGGCGGAGCAGACGCCGATGACGTTGGGGCAGCGCCGCAGCGCGTCCAGCGGGATCTGGATGGCGAAGTCCTGGCTGGACTGGATGACCTTGCCCGCCTCGTTGAAGTAGTAGATGAGCAGCCGGCCGCAGGTGTGCTCCTGCTGGAGCAGGTCCCCGTACCGCACCAGGGAGGCGAAGTCGGGGCTGGAGGGGTAGTCGCCGATGTTCACCAGGGCGGTGTCCATCTGGTCCCACTGCTGACAAATCTGGCGGTAAATCTCCGTGGAGCACAGCAGCTGTTTTTCCTCCAGTCCCTCGGGGAGGGCGGGGAGGTAGATGAAGTGGGGGGAGGCCCCCAGCTGCTGGGCAATGAGGCGGACATTTTCGTTGGACTGGTAGTTCCGGGCGGGGATGCTGGCGTTGCCCACCAGGGGGCAGATGTCGGTGACGGTGCTGTCAAGCTGAGGATGCTTCTCCAGCCAGGTCACCAGCTGTCCGATGAGGTAGCCCCAGCCGATGCCCAGGCGCCGGGCGCGCAGCTGCCGCAGCAGCTGCACCGCCCCCTGAGAGAGCAGCTGGTTGGTGGCGTCGTCCTCCGCCCCGTCCTCCACCAGTATGCCGTCCCGGACGGAGCTGGACCGGCGCAGGCGCTCCAGCAGGGCGGGGATGTCGTCCTCCGGCGGGCCGATGCGGATCCGGACCACCCCCAGCTCCCGGGCCTCCCGGAGCATCCGGCTCACCAGCGGGCGGGAGACCCCCAGCTCCCGGGCGATGTCGCTCTGCTTCCAGTCCTCCAGATAGTAGCGGCGGGCCACATGGGCCAGTTTCTGCAATTTTTCCCGGCTTTGGTTCATGGCGGCCTCCTGAGAAGGTTACATTTGTAACAATATCATAGTATATCCCGGGAGCAAATGCAACGGCGGAGGAGAAATTCCCGGATCTTCCCGAACTGGGACGAACGGGCGCCGGGGCGGTTTGGCTGAACGTTTGCCGCGCTCAGGCGAAACAGAGCCTTCCGGACCGGGGAGGCGGGAGATCCCATTGACAAGCCTCTCCGGGGACGATACAATCGAATCGGAACAGGCAGGGGCCGGGAGGCACTGCTGTGACACAACCACCGGGCACCGGCCCGAGGAAAGGCAAAGACGGGGAACGTTATGAGAGAAGATTTGAAGATTCGACTGGAACAGTTTCGGGAGCGCCACGCCGCGGACGCGGCGGTGAAGGGGCGCATTGCCAAGCCGCCCGTGGAATTTATCGGCCCGGAGATTTTTGAGCTGGCGGTTGCGGCGCTGCTGCAGGGGGAAAATCTGCTGCTTTGCGGGGGGAAGGCCACGGGCAAGAACATTCTGGCGGACAACCTGGCCTGGATGTTTGCCCGGCCCATCTACAATGTCTCCTTCCATGTGAATACCGACAGCAGTACCCTCATCGGCACCGATACCTTTGTGGACGGGGAGGTGCGCCTGCGCCACGGGCCCATCGCACAGGCGGCCCTGTACGGCGGCTTCTGCATTCTGGATGAGATCAACATGGCCAAAAACGACGCGGTGGCCGTGATGCACTCGGTGCTGGACTACCGCAGGCTCATTGACGTGCCGGGCTATGAGTGCATCCCCATGCACCCGGCCACCCGCTTTATTGCCACCATGAACTACGGCTACGCGGGCACCCGGGAGCTCAACGAGGCCCTGGTCTCCCGCTTCACCGTCATCCGCATGCCCACCCTGGAGGAGGGGCAGATGCACCAGCTGCTGAAGGCGGATGTGCCGGGCGCCTCGGAGGAGAACATTGCCCGGTGCATCGGGCTGTTCCTGGATCTCAACGAGAAGGCGGTGAACGGCGAGGTGTCCACCCATCCGGTGGACATGCGGGGGATGATTGCCGCCCTGCGCATGATGACCGACGGAATGAGACCCAAGGACGCCGTCACCATCAACATCACCAACAAGTGCTTTGACGAATATGAGTATCAGCTGGTTCAGGATGTGGTGATGACGCGCTTTGGCTGAGACGGGAGAACGCAGTGAGTATTGACAGAGAGGAAAGTCTGTTTCTGACGGTTTCGGAAAACCACACAAGACGGAAATATCCGGAGTATATCCGCCGCATGTGCGACCCCTATGAGAAGGCGGGGGGAATGGTTGCGGTGTATGAGGGGGTTGTCCTGGGGGGCGGGGACAAGCTGTTCGGCCTGGATGAGCTGAACCTGTGGCTCCGCCGGCACCGGTACGCCGCCTATGACATGCATGTGCTGCTCCCCATTGCCCACCTGTGTCTGGAGTACGCGGTGCGCCGCCGCCTGGCCGCCCAACGCCCCGGCGTCCCCGCCATGGCGGAGGAGGCCGCCCGGGAGCTTCTGCGGGCGGATCCTCTGCGCCAGCGCTACTCCTCCCGGGGCTGGCTGAACATCTACTGGCTGACGGAACAGTTCCCCCGGGCGGCGAACGGGGAGAGCCGGCGGATTCTACGCAATTTTGCGGGGTTTGAGCATGTGCTGGAGGAGTTTGTCCGCCTGGCGGAGGGCAGTGCGGCCTGCGAGGACGCCCGGGCCCTGGTAAACCAGGCGGTGCTCCTCTATAAAAAGGTCTTTACCAAATATTTCGCCCCCGACCACAGCCGGGACGAGCTGTCAGAGTTTGAGGTGTCCGAGGACGACCTGTGGGAGGGGAAGTATGAGGCCCCGGAGCAGGAGGAGGCCGCCCCGCCGGAGGACAAGGAGCAGGAGCTCACCTATGAGCGGGCCAGGCAGCTGTCCGCTGAGGGCATCGAGCTCTCCGAGGAGGCCCTGGCGGCCGTGCCGGAGTATCTGGCCAAAAATTTCGGCCCCAGCTTTCAGACCGAGAAGGCCCTGCGGGAGATTGAGAACGCGGTGTGCGTGGGCATCCACGAGGGGCGGAAGCTGCTCTTTACCGACGGCCTGCCCGAGCGCGCCTATGAGGAGACCACGGACCGGGCAAGCGCCCTGCGCGCCTCCCGGGAGGCCAACCGGCGCATGCTGGAGGAGCACCGGGACTCCGCCCGGCAGAGCATCCGCAGCATTGAGCAGGCCTTCCGCAACGCCCTGAATCTGAAAAGCGAGCCGGAGATCTCCCCCGCGGACCGGGGGGTGCTGGTGAACAGCGCCCTGTGGAAGGTGGGGCGGATTGAGGAGCCCCGGCTTTTTCACAAGATCTTCCGCCAGGACGACTCCACCGTGGTGGTGGAGCTGCTCATTGACGCCAGCGGCTCCCAGGCGGTTCGCCAGGCCATGGTGGCTCTGCAGAGCTACCTGTTCAGCGCCGCCCTGAGCGGTATCGGCATCCCCCACCGGGTGATGAGCTATTGCACCTACGGGGACCACACGGTGCTGCGGCGCTTCCGGGACTACGACGACAAGGCCGCCGCCGACGAGAAGATCCTGGAGTACCGGGCCACCTCCAACAACCGGGACGGACTGGCCCTGGCCGCCGCGGGCATTGACCTGCTCAAGCGGCGGGAGGACCACAAGATTGTCATCGTCTTCAGCGACGGCCTGCCCAATGACATGGTCAGCGGCCGGGTCCGGGCAGGCACGCCCGGAAAGTACGTGGGGGACGCGGCCGTGCGAGACACCTGCTTCCAGGTGCGCAGGCTGCGCAGCCAGGGCGTCCACGTCATGGGCATTTTCCTGGGGGACGACAACGAACTGGAGAACGAGCGGATGATCTACGGCTCCTCCTTCCTGCGCATCCGCCGGGCAGAGGACTTCGGGGGCTCGGCGGGAAAGCGGCTGAGCGAGACCCTGCTTTTGCTGTAAAATCACAAACCCGCCCCAAGGGATCCGATGCCCTTGGGGCGGGTTGCTTTCATCTGTGGTTTGACGGATCACGGCGCTTCTTCCCAGGCGTGTATGGTCACAGCTGTACTCCCCAGGCCCGCCGCGTCAGCTGGGCATAGTGGTGGTATAAGATGCCGAAGCGGCGGACATATCTGGTCTTCCAGGGCTTCTCCTTCCCGCAGAAATGCAGGATCACGGTGTGCTCCATCACCCACCGGAGGTCGCAGGTTCCGCCGCTGCGCAGCAGGTAGCTGGAGTAATTGCGGGCGTCATAATTCCACACCGCATCCTCCACCGGCAGGATCCGCCGGCTGTAGAGGGCGTTGAGCACATCCTGATCGGGCAGGAGCAGCTCCTTTCGGTGCTGCTCCACATAGTCAAACAGCGCCTGGGGCTTGATCTCCTTCCGGCCGGCCTCCAGATCCATCAGCAGTACCCCGGAGTTGTAGTAGTCCTGCTTGGTACCCAAACGCAGCTTATTGACGCCGCTTGCCAGCTCGGTCTTCCCCGTATGGGCGGCGGCGGCAAAGAGATTGCCCTTCAGATCGGTCTCCCACAAAGGCCGTAGGGGATTGATGACCAGGGTGTCCGGGTCCAGATAAAGCACCCGCTTTACCCGGCCGGGCAGCAAATGGGGCGCCAGCAGGCGGTAATACATCTCCTTGGGGTACTGCCTGGTGACAGGCGCTTCCCGGAACAGCTCCCCGTCCACCTGAATGGGGAAAAAGGAATACCCATAGCCGGCACACTGCCGCCGGACCCCGTCCAGGGTCTCATCCGGGATCCCGCTGTGGAGCAGATAAAGCACGATCCTCTCTCCCGGATTGTTGAGGGAGAGGGAGGTGAGAAGCACCTGGAGCTGGGGCAGGTAGTTCGGGTCCGGCGTGGTCAAATGCCTGAGCATATTCGTCCTCACGCTCACCTGTCAGCGCCTCCTGCCCATGCGGCTGAGCGCTGTCAAAATCCCGTCGATCCCCAGCACAATGAGGTAGATGCCGGCAAAGCAGCGGATGGTGGACAGGGTGAACACAGGGCTCAGCAGCATCATGAATCCCAGGATCAGCCCGATGATATTGGTGACCAGCGTGAAGGTGTACATCCCGCTGCCGGCCACCAGACGAATGTGGTGGAGATGGGACAATCTGGAGATGCAGTGGGCCATGAACCAGATGGGGAACAGCAGGGTGAGCACCATCGCCCCGGTCCGGGGATAGGCCACCAGCATGATGCCGGACATCACACTCAGGATCCCCGAGACCAGGGCCAGGATGGGACCGAAGCCGGTGTACCGCTCCACTTGGATAAACAGGATGATGTCCGTCACACCCATAATGACCGCAGCAAAGCCATAGGCAACCGCCATGCCCGTCAGAGCGTGATCGGGTTTTGCAAAGGTCCAGATGCCCAGCAGGATCAGCAGGATCCCGGTGAGCAGTTCAAGCCAGCCAAATCCGGAGCGTCTTCTCATTTCTTCTCGCCTCCCGTCAGGATCTCCATGAACTCCTCTCCGGTAATGGTCTCCTTCTCATAGAGGAAGCCGGCCAGCTCGTCCAGCTTGGCGCGGTTGTCCTCCAGGATCTTCCGGGCCTTCTCATGCTGGATCTTCACCAGCTCCACCACCTTCCGGTCGATCTCCTTCTGGGTTTCGGGGGAGCAGGTCAGGGATGCGTCGCCCCCCAGGTACTGGTTGTGCACCGTCTCCATGGCCACCATGTCAAAATCCTGGCTCATGCCATAGCGGGTGATCATGGCCCGTGCCAGCTTGGTGGCCTGCTCAATGTCGTTGGAGGCCCCGGTGGTGACAGAGCCGAAGACCACTTCCTCCGCGGCCCGCCCGCCGGTATAGGTGGCAATCTTGTTCTCCAACTCCTCCTTGGTCATCAGGTACTTGTCCCCTGTCTCCACCTGCATGGTGTAGCCCAGGGCACCGGAGGTACGGGGGATGATGGTGATCTTCTGCACCGGAGCAGAGCCCGTCTGCTTGGCCGCCACCAGGGCGTGGCCGATCTCATGATAGGCCACCACCTTTTTCTCCTGGTCGGAGAGGACTGCGTTTTTCTTCTGATAGCCGGCGATGACCACCTCAATGCTCTCCTCCAGGTCGGCCTCGTTGACGACGACCCGCCCGCTGCGCACCGCCCGAAGGGCGGCCTCGTTGATGATGTTGGCCAGCTCCGCGCCGCTGGCCCCGGCGGCCATGCGGGCGATGGTGTGGAAGTCCACATCAGAGGCGGTGCGGATCTTCCGGGCGTGAACCTTCAGGATGGCTTCACGGCCTGCCAGATCCGGCAGCTCCACCGGCACCCGCCGGTCAAACCGGCCGGGACGGGTCAGGGCGGGGTCCAGGGATTCGGGGCGGTTGGTGGCCGCCAGAATGATGACGCCGTTGTTCCCCTCAAAGCCGTCCATCTCGGTGAGCAGCTGGTTCAGGGTCTGCTCCCGCTCGTCGTTGGTGCTGAGCTGGCCGTCACGCTTTTTGCCGATGGCGTCGATCTCGTCGATGAACACAATGCAGGGGGCTTTTTCCTTGGCCTGCTTGAACAGGTCGCGGACCTTGGAAGCGCCCATGCCCACGAACATCTCCACGAACTCAGAGCCCGAGATGGAGAAGAAGGGGACCCCCGCCTCGCCGGCCACAGCCTTGGCCAGCATGGTCTTGCCAGTGCCCGGAGGGCCCACCAGCAGGACGCCCTTGGGCATCGAGGCGCCCACGTCGGTGTATTTCTTGGGGTTGTGGAGGTAGTCCACAATCTCGGCCAGATTTTCCTTGGCCTCGTCCTCGCCGGCCACGTCGTCAAAGCGGATGCCGTCGGAGGACTGGACATAGACCCGGGCGCTGCTCTTGCCCATGCCAAAGGACATGGAGTTCTTGCCGCCCATCTGCTCCATCATCTTCTTGCTCATGTACTGGCCCAGGCCGATGAAGATGGCCAGAGGCAGCACAAAGGAGAGCAGGAAGCTGAGGATGGGGGAGCCTTCGTCTCCCACGTCACTGGAAAAGACGGCCCCGGCGTCATGAAGCCGCTGGGCCAGGGTGGGGTCGTACATGGCCCCGGTCTGGTACAGCTTGGTGTTGTCCTTGTTGGTAAAGGTGATTTCGGTGTCGGTGATCTCTACCTGGCCGATGTCCTGGTCGTCGATCATATCCATGAAGGTGCCGTAATCCACCTCGTCAATCCGGGGCCGTCCCAGGAAGGAAGGGACGATCAGATTGAACAGGAACAGGATGACCAGCACCAGGCCATAGTAGTAGATCAGAGGTTTTTTGGGACTTTTGACTTCTTTCATAGACAGGTCTCTCCTCTGGATGATTGTACGAAAGCGAACTTTTTGGAACGATATTAGTGTAGTCCCTGGATGCGGCATCCGGATGGATAAAGTGTTAAAAAAATGAAAACAAAAACGCCCCTGGATCGCACAATCCAGAGGCGCAGAAATTAGTTTGCAGCGGCGGGGCTGTCGTGGTCCACCCCTTCAAACTGGCTGTTGTAGAGTTTGGCGTAGAAGCCGTTCCGGGCCAGCAGGGAATCGTGGGTGCCCTGCTCGATGATCTTGCCGTCCCGCATCA
>CALWWF010000126.1 GCA_944385165.1 uncultured Oscillospiraceae bacterium | reverse complement strand
AGAAGGCGGGCATCAGGAACATGGCCAGAATGGTGGAGGCGATCAGGCCGCCCACCATCACGTACGCCATGTCCTTCATCATGCCCATGCCGCTGTCGGTGGAGAACATCATGGGCACCATGGAGATGACCGTGGTGAGGGTGGTCATCAGGATGGGGCGCAGACGGGTGGTGCCCGCCTCCACCAGGGCATCCCCCAGAGGCATGGTCTGCCGCAGCTGGTTGGTGCCGTCCACCAGATAGATGCCGTTGTTCACCGCCGTACCGATGAGCATCAGGAAGCCCATTAGGCCCACAATGCTCATGGGCCGGCCGGTGAGGAACACCAGGCCCACCGAGCCGATGAGGCTCAGGGGGATGCACATCATGACCATGATGGACAGCCGGGGGGAGTCAAACTGGATGGCCATCACCAGGAACACCAGGAAGGTGCCCGCCAGGATGGCGGTGGCCATACTCTCCAGGCCGTCGGAGGTGCTCTGGTCCATCATACCCTGGCCCACAGTTACCCCCTCGGGCAGGGACAGCTGGGCCACCTGGGCGTCGATCTCCTCCGGGGCGTTGTACTTGGCCGTCTCGGTGGTGGTGGCGGTGAGGGTGACGGAGTACTGCCCGTCCTGCCGGGTGATGGTGGGCAGGGTGGTGATGTACTCCACGGTGGAGATGTCCCGCAGGGTGACCTGCTGGCCGGTCTGGGTGGTGATGGGGTAATCCATCAGGGTGGTGATGTCGTCATACTTGCCCTCGGGGTACTCCAAAATCACGTCGTACTCCGTGTCGCCGTAGTCCACGGTGGCGGCGGTGAGACCGTCCAAAAGGTAGTAGATCTGCATGGCCACCGCCGACTCGGAGGTGCCCATGGACAGGGCCTTTTGGGAGTCGATGACGATGCGGCCCTTGGACTGGCTGGCGTCGAAGGGGTTTTCGATCCGGATGATGCCGGGGACCTGGGTCATGACCCCCTCCACCTGCTCCGCCGCTTCCCGCAGGGTATCCAGGTCGTCGCCCAGGAGGACCACGTCCTTGCTGTTGCTGCTCATCATGGCGCTCATGTCCATGGCGCCGCTGGGGGAGACGGATACGTCCATGTCCGGGACACTGCCGAAGCGGCTGGTGTACTCCTCCACCGCCGCCTCACTGGAGCGGTCGCAGTTATCCACCGCGTAGGCGGTAAAGGAGGCGGTGTCCCCCGAGATGCTCAGGGTGACGCTTTCAAAATTCTCGTCGGCCAGAAGGGCGTCCTCCAGGGTCTGGATGCGCTCATTCATGACCTCCACCTTGGTGCCCGAGCGGAAGGAGACGTCCACCAGGATGCTGCCGTCATAGTTGCTGGCCATCAGCACAAACTCCATCTGGCTGGCCAGCAGGATGGCGGCCACGAAGCAGGCCACGCCCACCGACACCACCCGGCCCGGGTGGCGCAGCAGCCGGGGCAGGGTGCGGCGGTAGAAGTTCTTAAAGCGCCCCAGGATGCGGTTGGTGATCAGCTCCTCCCTGGACCGGGGCTTGAGCCACACGAAGGCCAGGGGGACCACCACCACCGCGGACAGGAAGGAGCACAGCAGGGTCAGGAAGATGGTCCAGCTCAGCGGGGCGGTCATCATGCCCACCAGGCCGTCGGCCATAGCCATGGGGATGTACACCACCACGGTGGTGAGGGTGCCGGCCAAGATGGACATGAGCATGGTGCTGGTGCCCACGGCGGCGGCCTGCTTGGGCTCCAGGCCGTCCTCCTTGGCCCGCATGCAGCTCTCCAAAATGACGATGGAGTTATCCACGATCATGCCGATGGCGATGATCAGGGCCGAGCCGGTCATCAGGTCGATGTTATACCCGGCGAAGTTCAGCAAAATCACGGCCAGCAGGATGGACAGGGGCATGCTGATGCCCACGATGAGGCTGGCCTTCAGGTCGCCGAAGAAGACGAACAGGACGATCATGGTGAGGATGACGCCGGTGATGAGGGTGTTGAGGATCTCCCCCATGGTCTCCATGATGCTCTCGCCCTCGCTGTAGGTGATCTGGAAGCTCACCCCGTCCACGCTGTACTGGTCCAGCACGTCCTGCACCGCGTTGCACACCTCCATGGTGGAGGCGGAATTCTGCTTGGTGACGGTGAGCATGACGCTCTCTTCCCCGTTATAGCGGCTGACCGTGCTCGCCTCCTCCTCATAGAGGTTGAAGAAGGTGCAGATGTCGTCCAGCTTGACCGTCTGGCCGGAGGGGGTCTGGATGGGCAGGTCCCGGAAGGAGGGGTTGATCTCCACATTGCCGTACACGCCCAGGGAGATGTCCTGGGAGCCCAGGGACACGCTGCCCACCGGCATGTCGAAGTCCGCCGCCGCGATGGCAGAGCCCACGGTGGAGATGGACAGGCCGTACTGCCGCATGGCGGCCTCATCCAGCACGATGCGCAGATACTCGTCCTGGGCGCCGGACAGCTCCACCTGGGCCACGCCGCCGATGTTCTCCAGGGCAGGGACCACGTCGCTGTCCAGATAGTCGGCCACGTCGATGCCCTGGGGGGCGGTGGCGGAGATCATCATGGTGCCCAGGGCGTCGGCGCTGATCTCCATGATCATGGGGTCCTGACACTCGTCCGGGAGGGAGGGCATCAGGTTGTCAATGGTGCTCTTCAAGTCGGAGTAGGCCTCATCCATGTCTGTGCCGTACTTGTAGGTCAGCTGGAGCATGGTGTAGTTCTCCGAGGAGTAGGAGTTGATGCTGTCCAGATCGGACAGGGACTCGCACTCGTCCTCCAGGGGCTGGGTGAGCAGGCGGTCCACACTGTCTGCGTCCGCTCCGGGCCAGGTGACCATCACCAGCTCCATGGGCATCTCCCTATCCGGCATGTACTCCAACGGCATCTGGGTCAGGGAGGCCGTACCAAACACCACCACGCCCAAAATCAGCATGATCACGGACATGGGGCGGCGCAGGACCAATTGAATAAACTTCATGCCGCTTTATCCCTCCGCCTCTGCGCCGGCCGTCTCAGAAGAGGAGGCCCCGCTGCTGTCCTGGGCGGGGGCGCTGCCGTCCCCGGCGCCGGCCTGGGCGGAGGAATCCTCCGTCTCACTGGCCAGGCGCACGTCCACGCCGTCCCGCAGGCTGGAGGACCAGGTGGTGATGACCTGATCCTCCGGGAGCAGGCCGTCGGTGACGGCGATCTCGTCGGCGGTATACAGCCCGATGGTCACATCGGTGCGCACCGCCTTGCCGTCCTGCATCACATAGACATAGGCCACGCCGTCCTCGAAGAACATGGCGTCGCTGGGGATGACGATGGCCCCGTTGGCCTGGTGGGCCACGGTGGTCAGCTGCACCGACAGACCGTCGGGCAGGTCCTGGGCCCCGTCAATGACGGCCTTTACCTGGAACTGTCCCACCTGGGCGTTGACCACGCCGCCGATCTCGGTGACGGCCCCCTCATAGGTCTGACCGTTGTAGTCCACACTCACCGCCTGGCCGGGGGTCAGGGTCTGGCGCACCGAGTCGGTGACGTAGAAGGTGACCGTCTTATTGCTGCCGTTGGAGATGACGAAAGCAGCGGTGCCCGAAGCGGCAAAGTTGTTCTCGGTGACGTTCACCGCCTCTACCACCCCGGAGATGGGGGCGGTGAGGTTGTAGAGGGAGAGCTGGTACTGGGCCGACTCCACCCCCACCTGGGCGGACTGGATACCCGCCTGGGCGGAACTCAGGGCGGCCTGGGCGGCCTCCACCCCCGCCTGGGCGGAGATCATGGTCTGATAGGCCTGGTCCACCTCCGCCTGGGAGGCGGCGCCGATCTCAAACAGGGCCTGGGTGTCCTCGTAGTTGTCCTGGGCCAGGCGCAGCTGCTCCTGGAGCACCGGCAGGTCGGTCCCGCCGTAGCCGGCCACGGCGCTGTTGTAGCTCTCCTGGGCGCTGTTCACGGCGGCCTGGGCGTTTTGTAGGCTCAGCCGGGCGCTCTCGTCGTCAAAGCGGCACAGCAGGTCCCCGGCGGAGACGGTGTCCCCCACCGACACGGCCACCTGCTCCACATTGCCGGAGACCATGGACACCACGCTGGCGGTGCCCTCGGCGGAGATGGTGCCGATGTAGGTACTCTGGGTGCTCAGGTCCCCGGTCTGGGCGGCGGTGGTCTCTACCGTCACGGTGGTGTCCAGCATGGGTTCCTCCACCTGGGTCTGGCAGCCGGCCAGGCTCAGCACCAGGGCGCAGCCCAGCAGCGCAGAAATTTTCCGATTCATGGGTCTCATTTCCATCCTTTCTATCCCTTCCTTTACGACGCGCTCTGGAGCAGACCGGCCTGCACCGCCCAGCGGTAGTTATTCCGGGCGGTAAACAGGTCCTGCCAGGCCCCGTCCAGGGTGGACTGGGCCGCATCCACCTCGTCCTGGGCCGCATCCACCTCGGACTTGGCCGCCAGACCCAGCTCATACTTGCGCTGGGCGGTGTCCAGAAGGGTTTGCTGCCAGGCCAGGGTGGACTGGGCGCTCTCCAGGGTCTCCTCGTTGGTGGCCAGGGCGTCGTACACGCTGCGGAAGGAGTTCTCGAAGGTCTCCACCGCGGATTGGTAGGTCAGCTCCGCCGCGTTCCAGGTGTGCTCCGCCATCTGGAGCAGGTACCCCTCGTCCGGGCCCCGGTAGTCCTTCTGGGCGTCGTCCCAGGTCTCCTTGGCGTCGTCCAGGGTGTTCTGGGCGTCCCGCAGGGTCCAGCTGGCTGCCTTGGCGGCGGCCAGGTCCTCCTCATAGTCCGGCTCCTCCCAGTCGCTCTCCCCCGGCTGGGGCAGGGCAGCCAGGGTGATCTCCCCGGTGGGGGTCACCCCCAGCATGGTCTCCAGCTGCATCTTCAGCTGCCGGATGCTGGCGTCCAGCACGGAGAGCTGGCTGACCGTCTCAGAGCGGGTCTGCTCCAGCTCGGCCACCGTCTGCTGGGACACCTGGCCCAGCTGCTCCCGCAGGCGCAGCTGCTCCAAGTTCCGGTCCAGGGTGTCCAGGCCCCGCTGGCCGTCCTGGGCTTGGCGCTCCAGGTCCAGCAGGGTGAGGTACACCGTCTCTCCTCCGGCCACCACCTGGTTCACTGTGTCCTCCAGCTGCCAGACCAGGTCGGCGTTGTCCTCCTGGGTCACCCCATCCTTCAGATCTTCAAAGGTGTCCCGCAGGGAGTCGTAGGCCTGGTCCAGAGAGCTGGAATCCCCGCCCATGAGGGTGATGTACCACTGGGCGGTGGCGATGCCGTTGATCTGCTTGCGCAGGTACTCGTACATCTGGTCGTAGTCGATGTCCTCCAGGCCGGTGATGTTCTCCGACAAGATCAGGGCGCTCAGGCTCCCCTCCCGGATGCGCTGGTCCAGGTTCTCCCAGGACACCGTCCCCTCCGGGTCGGGCTGGGTCTGGGGCTGCTCCTGTACGGCCTCCTGGCCCTCCTCCTCTTCCTCCGGCTCTGCGGCCAGAGCGGGGGCGGCCAGCGTGCCGGCCAGGGTCAAAACAGCCAGCAGCAGGGCGATTCGTCTTCTCATGGATCTTCTCCTCCATCGTCGCCGCATCCTCCGATGCGGATTTTTTACCGTTTGGTATCATAGCCCGCAAAGGTAAACTGAGCGTAAACTCCCGCGCCGGCGTTTGTGTGCATCCCGCCTGAATTTTCTCTGAAATTCAGAAATCATTTGGGGAATTGCACAGTTTCTTCAGAAACTTCTAAAAGTTTACGCTGTGTTTACCCAGGGCGGGTATGCTGTGGTACCTGGGGTGGTCCCTCCTTTGACGGAGGGGGCCGCCGGGGCTATAATATCTCTAAACAGGCCAAAACGGCCAATTCATAGAATACTCCTCCGGAGGAAAAACGTCCACAGGTTTTTTCTCCCCGGAGGCACAGGAGGGAGCCAGATGGCAACCATTTTATTGGTGGAGGACGAGGCCTCCATGCGCCTGCTCACCAGCGCCAAGCTCAAGCATCAGTTCACGGTCATCTGCGCCCAGGACGGGGTGGAGGCCCTGGAGGTGCTGGAGCACCGGGCGGTGGATGTGATCATCGCCGATGTGATGATGCCCCGGATGGACGGCTATACCCTGGTGAAGACCCTGCGGGAGCGGGGGAACACCATCCCCGTGCTGCTGCTCACCGCCAAGCAGTCCTTTGAGGACAAGCGGGAGGGATTTTCCTCCGGCATCGACGATTATATGACCAAGCCGGTAAACTATGAGGAACTCATCTGGCGGCTCAACGCCCTGCTCCGCCGCTCCCGCATCGCCAGCGAGCGGAAGATCGTGGTGGGGGAGGTGGTGCTGGACTCCAGCACCTACACCATCAAACGCGGGGACGAGGTGCTGGAGCTGCCTAAGAAGGAATTTGAACTGCTCTACCAGCTGTTGTCCTACCCCGGGCAGATCTTTACCCGCAACCAGCTTTTGGACGGGGTGTGGGGATACGACTCCGAGAGCGGGGAGGACACGGTGAAAACCCACATCAGCCGTCTGCGCAACCGCCTGCGCCACATCCAGGAGTTCCGCATCGTCACGGTGAAGGGGCTTGGCTATAAAGCGGAGGTGTTGGAATGAAACGGCCGCAGAAACCGAGAACCAGCCTTCTGTGGTGGCTGACCAAGGAGTTTATCATACTGGCCCTGCTGGCCAACTTTGTGTGCGCCCTGCTGTATACGGCGGCGTCCTGGCTGCTGACCGGGACCCTCTTCCCCCTGTCCCATGCCAGCAACCTGCGCGCTTTGTTGTTTATCCTATTCACCATGGTGACCCTGGGCTGCGGGCTCAACTACCGGTTCAACCAGTTCTTGGCCGGATTGGCCGGGGGCCTGCGGGGGGTGGCGGAGGGAGACTTCTCCCTGCGCCTGGACCCGGAAAAGGGCGGCCCCCTGGCGGCAGCCTATGAGGACTTCAACACCATGAGCGCGGAGCTCCAGGGGGTCCAGACTCTGCGCAGCGACTTTATCAACAGCTTCTCCCACGAGTTCAAGACCCCCATCACCGCCATCAAGGGCTTTGCCGAGCTGCTGCGGGAGCCGGAGACCACCCCGGAAGAGCGGGAGCAGTATTTGCAGATCATCATCGACGAGTCCGGCCGTCTGGCCGACCTGGCCAACAGCACCCTGCTCCTCTCCCGGCTGGAGTCCCAGCAGTTTATTGCGGAGAAGCACCCCTACTCCCTGGACGAGCAGATCAAGCGCTGCGCCATCCTTCTCTCCCCTTCCTGGGAAAAAAAGGAGCTCTCCTTCACCGCCAACCTGGAACCGGCCCAGTTTGACGGCAACGAGGAGCTCATGCGCCATGTGTGGCTCAATCTGCTCAGCAACGCGGTAAAATACACCCCCGAGGGGGGAGAGATCTCCATCTCCCTCCAGGCACAGCCCCGGGAGCTGGTGGTCACCGTGGCGGATACCGGCATTGGCATGTCCCCAGAAGTCCTCTCCCACATCTTTGATAAGTACTACCAGGGGGACCCCTCCAGCAAGGGGAAGGGCCTGGGCCTGGGGCTGTCCATCGTCCACCGGATCATCGACCTGTGCGGCGGACAGATCCAGGTGGAGAGCGTGGAGAATCAGGGCAGCACCTTTACCGTCCGGCTGCCCAGGGAGAGCTGAGGCTTCGCCGCCTGCTTTTCTTGAAAGAAAAGTAGGCAAAAGAACTTTCTGCAAAACTTCGTTTTGCCTCTGTGAGGACTGTCAGGTTTCGGAGGGAAAGATAGTGTGAAAGGAAACCGTCAGGGTTTCCTGGAGGTGAATTGGCCGAAGACCAAGAGAAGCCGGCCTGGGCCGTTCACGTACAGTCAATCCGCGTTTCACAGCGAAGCGGAGAATGCGGTGCAAAAGAACGTTATGTCCCTGGTTTCCTGAAAGAAAAGAAGCAAAAAACTTTGCGAGACTTTCCCAGGAGGTATTTTATGAGGGCATTCGATTATCTGTTTTTGCTGGGTGTGCTGTTTCTTCCGTCGTTAATTTACGATTTGCTTTTCGGACATGAAGCGTTTCGAAATCTGCTGCGGGATAAAATTCGCTTGATTGAGCTTTGTGTGATTTCTTTCGTTTTAGTTGGAATAGTGCGGCTTGTTTTAGCCGGCTATCTTATGATCAGCCAGCTGCCTCTGGCCGCGAAATTTTAATCGTTGGAACCAACCGGGCGGCGGAGGAGTGCATCCCTCCTCCGCCTGTTGGCATATCACGAAGAAAGGCGGGAAGCGCGGTGAAGCGTGGACTTGAGGAGGCCTCCTAAAATCCAAACAATTTTAGGAGGTAAATGAGATGAACTTTA